>CAZRBB010000002.1:178763-230732 GCA_964598205.1 uncultured Candidatus Saccharibacteria bacterium | reverse complement strand
GTCAGTGAATACCCATGCGCCTTCCAAGAAAACAGAAGCACATTTATTTTTTTTTGCCATAATTTGGTTACTTTCTTGAATAGTTGTGTTTTCATATATGCCACAATGAAAAAGCAAATTTGAATAACCTCTAACTGCTATATTTGAAGAAAAGATAGTGCATTCGCTATTCGTTTTTTCTTGAATTTTTTGTTTGAGATTTATATTCTTTAAATTTACCGCACCCCAGTGAGAATAGCTATTTATACTTGACCTATAATCTCTGTATCCATAGAAACTAGAGAATAAAATTAAAAAAAGGAAAGCAATTTTCCCAATTTTTCCAAGCCGAACAAACAAGAAAGACAAGACTATGGAGGCCGGGAATATAAATTTTAATCTATCAAAAGAAAATTGTATTGCGTGTTGAAGCATTATTAAATTTTCAATAAGAGGTATACAGGCTAAACCAAACATGAGCCAAGATATCCGTTCGAGCTTGTTCGTTCGTTTGCTTTTGTTGAAAAGTGATATTATAAACGCCACAATCATGGTTAATAAAAATGATCCATATGAGGATTTATATCCATCAAGTAAACCAATGAAACTTCCCGTTAGGGTGCTTCTTGCAAGAAGACTTCGAAATAAGGCACTGATAGTTGGCCAAAAACCAACAGCAAAGCCATAATGAATGATGGTTATAGCTCCAGCAATAATTGATGTGATAAATATTTGTATTGCTAAAACTTTTGAGCTTAGATCTTTCCTAATATTTAATGATAATATTATGATTATTCCAATATTGAATATGTAACCAGTCCATTCTATTAGTGCACCAATTAATGCCATTATAGCCGCGATGATCGCGTATATTTTACGGTCTTTCTCATTTTTACAGGTGAAATATTTAAATAAAATAAATAGAAAAAAAATAAGAATGGACTGGTATAAACTTTGGCTCCAATAAACAATCCCATGTGATTGTAAGGCTTCGCGACTAAAGATGGAAATTGTGCATCCAATCAAAGCTCCGCCAACAGAGGTCCATGGGGAGTGTTTATTGAATGTTAATATTTGTGTCAGTAGGGAAAAAAGAATGAATGTACTGATACAATTTAAGAAAAAATTGAAATAAGCTAGGTTCTGTATTGTTGTTTCCAGGTCGAAAATTTTGAATAAGAAATAGGGAGCAAGGAAACCGGAAGGAGTAAAGCTAGTGTAGATGTAATCGCCAGTTCTGGTTGGAACTGTGGCTCCCCATGGGATATGTTTATTTGAATCTCCACCCAGCGAAACTGATGGTAGATACCAGTGATTTTTTATGGGACTTTCATTCAGTGCGGTAATGGTAAGAAGTACATGGTAAGTTGCTTCTAGATTCTGGGCTCCAGTTATATTATTAAAATCATGCCTTCTTAAATTAAAAGAAATAACTAACAGAAGAGTTAAAATTAATATGCCGAAAAAGAATGGTTCGCAGAGTTTGTTTAAATATTTTTTAAACACAAGTTATGAGTAATTTCTTATTGTGATGTGATTAAAATTTCTACATCATCACTCTTTAATATTTGAAGTGCAGACATAGCTCTTATTTTATTTTTTTGGATTATATTTCCCCAATAAAAGTCCAAAAAGAATCTGGATCATTTTTAAATTTCCTTTTATTGGGCTAATTTTGGTGGGGATTTTTCCGTTTTTGGGATATTTTCTGGTAACTGCAATTTCTTTTACCTTGAATCCTAAACGAGGAGCCTTTGCGGATAAATAAGCAAGGAGTTCGTACGTTTCAAAAATATCTCTAAAAGGAGCCACTCTTTTATCTAGAAGGAGTTTTTTTGAATAAGCCCGATAACCGTTGGTTGTGTCTGTGTAATGAAAGCCGGCAAGCAAAGAGATAAATGGTGCGTGAACAAGCTTGATTGCTAAGAGTCTGCTTAGTGGGGTATTAATGGCTTGGCCACCTTTTATAAATCTCGAACCTTGAACAAAGTCGCATCCTTGTTCTAATTCCAAAACAAAAGAGGGGAGTGAATCAATAATGTCTTTTCCGTTTCCGTCTACCGTTACAATTCCCTTATAACCTTCATTAAGAGCGTAGGAATAGCCCATGCGTAATTGAGCGCTAAGTTTTCCCTTTCCTGTTTTAACCAATAAAGAACGAACATTATTTGCTCTAAGAAATTCCAAATCAGTTGAACCGTCGGTGCTTCCTCCGTCGCAAATAATTATGTCCACCACGCTAGAAAATTTTGCTACCTCGGCTAGCTGTTGTTTAAATTTTTCTCCTTCATTAATAATCGGAATGCAAACGCAATATTCTTTTTGCTTTGGAAAGAAATCGAATGTTTTGAACGCTGGCACTTGCCAATGCCTATTATCCATTATAGATGTTGCTTATAAAAACTAGCGTCTTACGAACATTTTCTATGTTTGAATCTCCTGTATTATTGCTTTTCATTTCAATGGATAATGTTGATGTATAGCTATATTTGTTTAATAGGGATTTTATTTTTTTGTGTTTTTCCTCATCTCTTTCTATTACTTCTAAATAAGGCTCACTAATATGGAAATGACCCGCAAAAGGAAGAGCTTCCCTGATGGTTTTTTCAAGATTTTCGTTGTTAGCGGTTATTGTTCCTAGGTCTATGTTTAATTTAAATCCAGGATGATTGACGGATTTTACCAATTCAATAGCTTTATTAGTTGTGAGGATAAAATCGCCACCATATATTCTAGGATTTGGTTCAATACAAAAACAAGTATTATTTTGAACAGCGCACTCTCCGATTTCTTGGAAAAAACTCATTGCAATACTATCCGCCTCTTCTTTTGCCATAGTTCCAACAATTCTATTTTTTGGTGAACCGAAAATTAACGCTTTTGCCCCTAACTTTCCGGCAAGCGTAATGTTTTTCTTTAGGTATTCCATTGTGGCGCTACGGTTGTCTTTATCCCCAAAAATAGCAAACTCCGGATGTCCAAATAAAAGCGACTGAAAAGCTACAATTCTAATGTTATTTTTTTCTAGCTCGTTTTTAAATTCGCTTAGATTACTATCTGACTGTTCATACGGATCCTCCCAAATTCTAGAAGGCGCAATTTCCAGTCCAGTGAATCCAGTTTCTTTAATTATTGGATATACCTCTGCATCTTCTTCTTTGGTCCAGGCAATGTTAGATATGGCGAGCTTATATTTCATAACTTGCAATAAATTTTTTCAGCTGGTTAATCACAGTGTCTTTGCTGTAAAGGTAATCACTATTTTTTCCATATAAAGAACCGTATTTACTTTTCATATTGTAAAAAACCGGAGGATTTTTGGTTACATTTACAAATTCTTTTCCAAAACATTTTTTAGAAATTTCCGAAACCTTTAATGGTTCGGTTGCAAAATTAATAAGATTAACAGAATTTTTTAAGGCAATCTTTATATCTTTCCATATGTTATCTAAGCAATAGAATTGGAAAACGCTATCTTTATGAGTCATGTCTAAGCAATTGCTGTTGAGCATATCAAAGATAAAGTTTTTCTTTAATCCCTTACCAAACAAGCCCGGTAGCCTAACTATAAGATGATCTTGAAAATTATTTTTAATGAATGTTTCAAAATAAAAGCGATGCTTGCCATAAGCATGGTTTATCTCTGGATCTATTAGTGAATCTTCGTTTACATTTGAGGGAGTTTTATAGACATCAACAGTAGAAATATGAATAACTTTTTTTGCTTTTACGCTCAATAATGTTTGGCAAAGGGTATTAATAATTTTTAAATCGGCTTCTGGCTCCGCATTAGCCTGCCATTTGGCTGCCGAAGGAGCGGCGATTACCAATAAATCAAAAGAATTGCCACTAATATCAGAAATATTGAAAGAATCAAACTTGTAATCAAAATCAGTTTGATTAGTAATATTTCCTCCAACAAAACCTGAATAACCAATAATCGCCTTTGTCATGTTTGTTTTGTGTAATAAAATATTTAATTATTCTTGGGACTTACTTGTTTGAGCGTAGTTCTAGGCAAAACCGAGCAAGCGAGTGAGGCGTAATTATATTACGGTAAGCGAGCGGCGGAGGTTTTAACAAAGAAATATGTTCAAACAAGTAAGTCCTTAATTTATTTTAAACTCACCAGCACTACTCCAACCATAATCAAAAGAATACCAGCGTAGTTGGTTGGGTTTAACCTTTCGCTAAAAAAATACATAGCACCGATGGCGGTAGTAATATAGGCTACACTCAAAATAGGGTAGGCCACGGAAAGTTTAATGGCGGTGAGGATTCTGACCCAGGTAAAAGTAGAAATACCAAAGAAAAAGATTGCCCCAAAAAACCAAGGGTTAAAAAGATATTTGCCAATCAAATTCAAATCTCCGCGCTGACCAGTAAAGATCGCCGCCTGTTTAAACAATAACTGGCCAACAGACATCATTAACACATTGAACAGTAAAAGCAGGTAAGGCATAAAAACAAAATTAAAAAATTGCGTCCAAACACAAAAATCCTAAGTTAATCAAAAACCAGTACTCCTTTAATATATTATTTTATTGGGGATTTTAAAAGAGGGGAGAGGATGCCTCCAATTTTGCCAAGCCGGTTGACAATCTCTTTTCCAATCTTTAATATATCAATGGATTAGCGAAAGCCAATCCAAATAATTTTACAGCTTAGGGGCTCCGCAAGGAGTCCTTTTTGCGTAATTTAAGGAACATTCTCTATTCCAGCAAATAAAGTCTCTTATTTTTTGGATGTCGTAAATTATAAGTCCCTTAGAACGAAGTCCATTAAGTTCAAATGCCACTCTTCTGGCCGTGGCAAAAAGAAAAACCTTTTTGCTGTCGCCCAACAGTTGTTCAATCGGATCGGCAAAATCACTGTCTCCGCTCCACAAAACAAAATTTTTCAGCCTTTTATTCCGACAGTCCAGTAAAAGATCCCGACCGATTTCCACATCAAAATTGCACTTTTTATCTTCAATATAAAAAACATTTTGCTTATTCAATTCCTTTAAGCAAGAGTTCAGATATTCTACTGTCTCTATTTTTAATTTTTGAAGTAGAGGCTTTCTAATGAATCCCTCCAAAATAACCGGAGAATTGGCGGGAATACTGGAAATATCAATCGATTTTCTCATTATTTTTACGGGCTTGGTTTTTAATTCGTAACCCAGGCGTTTAAGCTCATGATTAAAAGTTTCTGATTGATCATCTCCGGTTAAAGTGCCGTTATAAATTTTTATCGATTGAATTGTATTAAAAGAATCAAGGAATTGCTTTAATCTTTTTAAATCAATATGCCAGTTTAATTTATTGGACCACGGCCGGACATTGGCGTAATCAATATAAACAGCGGTTTCGTTTTTAAAGATTTCCTTAAGCTCCTTAATCTTTTCAGGAAAGTTATTGGCCGTCTGTTTTATTTTTTGGGTTTTGGGATTAAACATAAAAATATTTTATCTAAAAAATGCTTTACCGAATTTCTCCTCCCCAAATATAATTGTTAAAATTCGGCGATTCAAACCGTCCAATTAAACGACTCTTTTCTATTTTTAACGCACCAGCAAGCTTTTTTAGCTTTTCCCCGTCTTCCGGCAGGGGAGTTTCTTTGGCTTCTAGGGCCTCTTTTTCTCCTAGAATAAAATCAATTTCCTGACCATTTTTGGTGGCGTAATAACGAACACTGTCAAAATGACGAAGCTGGTTAAAAACGGCGTTTTCAAATTTGGCCCCACCGCTAATTTCCGCCAATATATTCAAGAGACCGTTGTCGTTAAAATAAAGTTTTTTGGCTTTAACAATTTCCCGATCGGGATTTTTGGCCAAGACCGAGACACGGGTAATCATGTAAGTCTGTTCAAAAAAGTCCATATAATTTTTAACAGTAGCTCTCTTGATTCCGGAAAGTTTGGAAATTTTAACATAATCGATCCGACTCCCCACTCGGCCGGAAAGCATTTTTAAAAGCTTTTCCATATTTTCCATATTTCTAAAATCGGCCAGGGCTTGAATGTCTATTCGGATATAAGAATCCAAAATATCAAATAAAAGGTCTTTTTTTTGCTTAGCACCAGCAAGTAAAACCACTTCCGGGAAACCTCCAAAAGTAATAAATTCCTCGTAGTAATTCCTTAGCATTTCGTATTCAAAAGCGTTAAATTTGGTGGTTAAAAAATTCTTAGCTTCAACATGAGGCATTTTTTTAAAATCCAAAAATTCTCCAAAAGAAAGCGGATGTAATTCAAAAATCTTTTTTCGGCCAGAAAGCGATTCGGAAAATAAATTTTTAAGATAATAGGAACTGGATCCGGTTACCACGAATTTTATAGGGTAGTTGTCGTAAAGATATTTGATTACACTGGGAATGTTCTTAACCAGTTGGATTTCGTCTAAAAACAAATACGCTTTCTTTTTTGGTTCCAAGCCGGCTTGCTCTAAGTTTTGAACAATCGCTTCATAGTTTTTTTGGGAGAAAAGGTCTCGGTTGTTTAATCTTTCCAGGTCAAAATAAATCTTATTCGGCGATTTTATTTCTCCAAGCAAATATTTTAAGGCGGTGGTTTTGCCGGTGCGCCTCATTCCCGTTAACACTGTTACTTGCCTTGCGGTGAGATGTTTTTTAAGTTCTGGATATATTTTTCTAGTAAACATGGATGTAATTTAGTAATACTATTTGCTATGTATATGGTACATTTAGTAATACTATTTGTCAATCAAAATGGCGCCCACTCAAGGAGGATTCCCCAAGGCGCTTTTATTTTAAGCTCGTTTGCTTTTGAAATATCTAAGAGGCAAGAACATAGAACGCAATGTCTAATAATTACATCAAAAGAAAATATTTTATTAGCACTAAACACAACATACGCTAAACCTCAATTTAGCGTCAAGTAATATTTACACCAATTTTATTTTCTTCTTTTACCCTGTGCTTTAGTTGTTTTTATGATGATTTTATAGATCAAGATATTAAATAATTGGGGATTTTAAAAGAGGGGAGAGGATGCCTCCAATTTTGCCAACCTACTTGACCACTCGTTTCCGTTAATGTACACTTCTTGTACATTATTAGAAATAAGCATTTATGAGTCCAATCAAAGAAAATAAATCGAAAAAGATTTTCGAAGCCATTAAAAAGCTTCCGTATTTTGCCACAGAAAGCTTGGCTCCCATGGAAAAAGACGCCAACTATCTTCGGGTGCTTTTTTATCGTTTGGCCAAAAGAGGCAAAATATTTTCGCTAAAAAGAGGCTTATATGCGAGTGAAGAATTTTTTGCCAATATCTTAAAAAACAACCAGTTAAACAACTATACCGAATTTATTGGCCATATTATTTACGGCCCCAGCTATTTAAGCTTGGAATATGTCTTGGAAAAGTACGGGGTTTTATCCGAAGCGGTTCATGCCCTTACCTTAGTCACCAAAAAAAAGACCAATGATTTTTCCAATCGACTGGGGAATTTTCGGTACTATCATCTTAAAGAAGAATTGTTCATTGGGTTTGGGATTTCCTCTAAAGATGGATTCTCTTTGGCTGAGGCTTCTTTGGCCAAAGCCTTGTTTGATTTTTTGTATCTGCGGAAAGACGCACTTTTTAACAAGGATCAGTTCAAAGAATTAAGACTTAACTTGGAAAATATAACCAAAAAAGACATAAGAGAGTTAAGGGAATTCGTTTATTTGGAAAAATCAAAAAGAATGAAAGAAATTTTTAATTTTTTAATAAAGCAATAATGACCAAAACTCTTCTGGATTTGGAAAGCATTATTAAAGAACATCAAGACAAAACAGATTCTTATAAACGGAACCTATTAAAGAGTTACTTGCAAGTTTTTGCTTTGCGCTATCTTTATGCTCACCAAAAATACGGTTCTTTGGTTTTTTACGGAGGCTCGGCCTTGGCTTTGTGTTACGACCTGCCGCGTCTTTCGGAAGATCTTGATTTTGTTGATCTTACGGGAAAAATCAACACCAACGATTTAGCCAAGGATTTGGGAGCGTATTTTAACAAGGAGTTGGGTTTTTCGGCCAAGCCCAAGATTCAAAAATTTAGAATCTATTTTAAATTTCCCATCTTAAAAAAACTCGGCCTAGCCCAAAGCAGTCAATCTGATTTGCTGTATTTAAAAATAGAAATTTTTGACGGATCCGATTTTTCCAAAAAATACGCAACAGAAATAAAGCCATTATTCAAATTTAACCAATCGGTTTTGGTTAAGACTTTTGATTTGCCAACCTTAATGGCCACCAAAATTAAAGCCGTCCTTTTTAGAAAATGGGAAAAAAAAGACAAATCGGGGAAGCTTTTAACGGGGGTTAAGGGGAGGGATTATTTTGATTTAATGTGGTATTTGGAGAAGGGGGTTGTTCCTAATCTGGACTGCTTGGAGGGGATTAACAGCTTGGCGGATTTAAAGAAAAGACTTTTATTGGCAGTAGAGGAAATAAATAACAAGAGCGTTGCTTTGGATTTGGACAACTTTATTGCTGATCAAGATTTTGCAAAAAATCTTGGTAAAAATCTAAAAGACATATTAAGAGCAGGAATAAATAGGCTTTAATAATCAAGTAATCACATCTTAATCCTTGTGCTATCACCCTTTCCGGAACTAAATTAAGACCAGCGGTTTTTATTGTAATCCTAAAATTATACTTCAAAATGCCTAAAAAAATAAAAATCGGTTTTTTAACGGAACGGATGCTAAAAGGCTTCGGCGTGGATTTGGTGGTAGATCAAACCGCTCGGTACTTGGCGGCTCACGATTGTGAGGTTTTTGTGTTTTGTTTACGCCAAGATCAAACTTTTAAAGACCGACCGTATAAAATTATTCCGGTAGCTTACCCGCTTTTTAAGAGTCCCATTAAAACGGCGCGGTATGTAAAAAAACTGTTACGCCAGTTGAATCAAGAAGACATTGATTTTTGGATTGCTGAATCTTACCCGTTTTTCTGTGCCTCCCAAATAATGACTCGCCCCGTAATCATGGTAGATCATGGCGTTTGCTCTACTCAAGGTTTTGGTCTCCTAAAAAAATTGGCCTTCGATTTAATTCGCCAAACCCAGAACCGTCTTTATTTTCCCAAGGCGACCAAGGTAATCAATATTTCCCAGTTTACTCAAGCCCTTACGCCGGCTGACCTAAGAAAAAAGCAAACTATTATTTACAACGGTGCTGATCATTACTCAAAACCCAGCAACCAAGAAATAACGGCGTTTAAGGAGAAATTAAAAATCACTGCTGGCGACTTTACTCTTCTTTATGTGGGGCGATTGAATCATGAGCAACAACCATACAAAGGAACCAAAGAGCTTACGGAAATTTTTGGCGAATTAAAAAAAGAAATTCCCCAGTTGCGGCTACTAATGGCGGGATTCGGTACCAAAAAAGACGCTCAAAAATTACGCCGGCAGGGGATCACTGTTTTTCCGAACGCTACCGAACAAGAAATTACTCTTTTGTATTCGGTGGCCTCCCTGTATGTTAGTTGTTCAAAATGGGAGGGGTTTAATTTGCCGCTGGTGGAGGCCGGCCGGTTTGGCGTCCCCGCCGTTGTTTACCGCTTGGGGGCTCATTCGGAAGTGCTACCGCCGGAAGCCGGATTTTTAGTAAAAACCAAAGAAGAATTAGCCAAAAAAATAAAAATTTTAAGTGGCGACCGGAAATTGCTAAAAGAAAAATCCGTTGGCGCCCAAAAGAACGCCCAAAGATTTACCTGGGAAAAAGCCGGCCAAAAATATTTGGCGGTAATCAACGAATTAAAAGAAAAATTTTCGCCTCAGCCATTGCCCTACCAGGAAGGCTTGGTAGATGTGATTATTGTGAATTACAATGGCGAAAAATATTTACCCAATCTCTTGGATTCGCTCCGCCGGCAAACATACACCAATATTAAGGTGACTGTGGTAGACAACGCTTCGGCCGATGGTTCGGTGGCGCTAATCAAAAAAGATTATCCCAAAGTAAGTTTAATAGAAAGTAAGGAAAATTTATTTTTTTCTCGCGGCAACAATTTAGCTATTGGCAAAACTAAGGGGGAATACATTTTGTTTTTAAACAATGACACTGTGGCCCAAGAAACGGCGATAGAAGAAATGGTTAGTACGGTGGAACGCCAAGGCAAGTACCGTGTTTGCGGGGTGGCTGCGAAAATGCTTTTTTTGAAAAATAAAAACTTGATTGATTCGGTGGGGACGGTGATTACCAACAACGGCTCGCCGTTTAATCGCGGGATTGGTCAGCTAGACATTGGCCAGTACGATTGCGAAGAAGAAGTTTTTGGTGCTTGCTTTGGTGCGGCCTTGGTGCGTCGGCTGGTTTACCAAAAAACCGTTGGCCCATTAGACAACGATTATTACGGCTATTTTGAAGACATTGATTGGAGTTTTCGGGCGCGGATTATGGGATATAAATTTTTCGCGTCGCCTTTGGCCGTTGTTTACCACGATCATTCCGGCAGTTCCAAGCAAAGAAATTATAATTGGAAGTATTATTACATTCACCGCAATTTTCTTTGGACATTAATTAAAGACTTTAAGCCCTACAAGGCATTAACTGAAATCTTTTGGAAAAAAATAGGATTGATTAAGTATTTTTTGGAAAAGAAATCGTGGGAAGATAAAAAAGTAGTGCCTAAAATTTTAGGAAGCACTGTTGTTGCCTTGCCTAGGCTTCTTTGGAAGCGTTGGCGGATTCAGGGCGCTCGCTTACTTTCTGATTATGAATGTTTAAAATTCCAAAAAGGAGAAATGCCGGTTTTTGACCCAGTCCGTTACTTGCCGGAATACTCCTTGAACAATCTTTTTTTAATGTTTAGTAAATTGGATAAGTTGAATCAAAAAAAGATTCGGTCCCAAAAGAGTGACCCAGTAACCATCAATCAATCGGTGATCGCCACTATTGCTGCTAAAGCCAAGACTCTTAACCGTTGTTCTAAAAAATTATCTGCCAAAGAATTTAGGGAACGAGTCCAAGAACTAACCCAAAAAACCATTCCTTTTATCAGAAAAGAAGAGGCGGAAAAATTCGCCAAAGCGATTACCAAAAAATAATCTAGGGTGCCAATTCAAAAAAACCTTCTTAATAATTCAGTTTTTGAGAGGCTTTTGAATCCGAGCGGGCCGGTTTTTCTCAAAGAGAAAAGAGCGAGGATTCAAACTAGAGCAAGCGGAGCCGCTGGGCGGAGCGCCGCGTACTTTCAAGGACTGAATTATTAAGAAGGTTTTTGGAATCGGCGAGTAAGTTTTTTGAATTTTTATTTTACGATTTCTCTAAAATATTCAATAGTTTTTTGCAGTCCTTCTTCTAATTTGATCTTTGGTTCCCAATTCAATTCTTTTTTGGCTAGAGTAATGTCTGGTTGCCGCCTTTGCGGATCGTCTATTTGAGCCGGTAAGTTTTTAATTTGGCTTTTGGATTCAGGTATCATTTGGAGCACCTTTTCGGCCAATTCCTTAATAGTGAATTCTTCTGGATTGCCCAAATTAACCGGACCAATAAAGTCATGATCGTTATTCATCATTAAAATCAAACCTTCTACTAAGTCGTTCACATACTGAAAGCTCCGCGTTTGCTTGCCTTCGCCGTAAATCTCCAAGTCTTCGTTTTTTAACGCCTTTACAATAAAGTTAGAAACTACTCGGCCGTCGCGAGGGTGCATTAGGGGACCGTAAGTATTAAAGATTCGGACAATGCGAATGTCTAACAGATCTTGGCGGTGATAATCAAAGAACAAAGTTTCGGCGCAGCGTTTGCCTTCATCGTAACAAGATCGTGGCCCTATTGGATTAACCTTTCCCAAATAAGTTTCCGGCTGAGGATGAACTTCTGGATCGCCATAGACTTCGGAAGTAGAGGCTTGGAGAATGCGCGCCCGAGTCCTTTTGGCTAAACCCAACATATTAATGGCGCCGTGAACAGAAGTTTTGGTGGTTTGGACCGGATCAAATTGATAATGAATAGGGGAGGCAGGGCAAGCCAAGTTATAAATCTGGTCCACTTCTACGAAAAGAGGAAAGGTAATATCGTGACGCAATAATTCAAACCTAGGATTACCTAATAAATCCAGAACATTTTCTTTGCTACCGGTAAAATAATTATCTACGCAAAGCACATCGTGATTTTCGGCTAAAAGCCTTTTGCAAAGGTGACTACCAATAAAACCAGCGCCACCAGTAACCAAAATTTTCATTTAAATTACGAATTACAAATTAACAATTACAAACCAACTTCATTCTACAAAATTTTTGCGATTCAAGCCAAATTTTATTTAATTACGAATTTCCAACTAAGCTTTTCTGAAACAATGTTCTTCGAGGAGGCTCCTTGTTCCCGCCAACTAGACTTTAAGCTTTTTAGACAAGAGAAAGCAGGAACAAGGTGGAGCGAGGCCCGGTCGAGGACAAGCGTACTCCGAGAAGAACATTATTTTAGAAAAGCTACAAATCAAAATTCAAAACTAAAAATTCTTAATTCGTGATTTGGCATTTGTAACTAAACCCACCTTTCTTGCGTGGAAAAACAAAATAGGTTTTAATAAAGGGAAGTTTTGGTTACTTTGCATTTCCATTATAAAATATTAAAAGAAAATAAAAGAGCATTATGAAAGAAAATGTTAAATCTGTCTCTATTAAATTCGGAGAAAGAGTAGCCCCTAAACAGCCTATAACGAGCAACCGGTCAGAACCAAGAAGAACAGATCCTCCTCTTCATCATTTAACTTCTAAGCCAGCTTCTTCTCAATCTAAAAACAAGCTTTTGGGCTTATTCTTTGGGAATAGAGTTGCCTCAAGCGAATCCACGCAAAGCACTTCTCGTTCCTTAAATTGGACGATTAAGATCTGTGTTCATTTAGCGGTTTTTCTTTTGCCATTGTTCTTTCTTCCAATAACGGCTAGCCCGATTGAATTTAACAAGCTTGCTCTCTTAGTAATGCTTGCTGGGATTGCCGGTGTGGCTTGGATAGGAAGGATGGTTTCAGAAAACGAACTGCAATTAAAAAAGAGTTTTCTTTCGGTTCCGATTCTTGTTTTTATGGCAGCCTATACTCTTTCTTCCATCTTCTCTATATATAGAGAGAACAGTTTGTGGGGCTATTTGGGTGGAGAAGGAATGTCTTTAATGGCTCTTTTGTTTTTTGTGCTTTTATTCTTTGTAATTTCTAACAACTTTAAAACCGGAAAAGAAGTTCGGGCTTTGGTTTTAAATTTTATTTTTTCTAGCTTCTTGGTTTTTGGGACCGCTTTCCTGCATCTTTTAGGAGCCAACTTTTTTAAATTCGCTCAAGCCTCTGGCCATGGATTTAATACCATTGGAAGTATTTCTGCCCTTTGTGCTTACGCTGGCGCCCTATTAGTTTTTTCTTTGGCGTTAATTACAGAAAAAGTGGAAGGAAAGCTTCTTCGGGGTATGACCTATCTATTAGCATTAATCTCCCTTCTAATAATTACGATTATTAATTTTAAGCTTATTTGGCTGATTCTAACAATCGCCATGGCGGTATTAATGATGGTGGGAATCATGAGGAACAGCAAGCAAAAATCAGCTATTTTTCTTCTACCTACAATTATATTTGTTTACTGTTTGTTCGGTTTCTTTATTAAAAAGCCAATTATTACCATTCAAGATCTTCCTCCGGAATATTCTCCTTCTTGGAATCAAACCCTGAAAGTTTCTTGGCAGGCAGTTAAGGAAAAGCCTTTGTTTGGAGTGGGGCCAGGAAATTTTAACTATGTTTTTGGGAAATACAAAGCACCCATGGCAGAAATGTCTGGGATTGACTTTCAACAAGGAGTTAGTTTTGTGGGAACCTTGCTTGGCATGAGTGGTTTAATCGTTTCTGCTAGTTACTTGTTTTTAGTTTTTGTAATGGGTCGTTATGCGGGTACTTATGTTTATGCCATCTTCTTTGGTAAAAAAAGTGAAGATAATAAAAAAGGAGAAACTGACCGCTTAATTACGCCATTAGCTTTATTCTGGCTTTTCCTAACTGTGATTCTTTTCCTAATTAACGCTCCACTCACCCTTCTTTTTGCTTGGTGGTTTATTTTTGCCGTACTAGATGCCTTAAGTAGCAAAGGAGAGGTAATCAAGATTAAAGAAGAACGCTCTTCGGTTTCTGTTTTGGCCGCAAGGATTGGCATGAAAGGTCGAGAAGAAAAAGATAGTGAAGAATTCTCTAAGATTTCTTTGGTAATCTCACTTCTGTTCGTAGGTATTATCACAGGATTCATTGCTGTTGTTTATGTGATCAGCCAAAAGTATTTGGCTTCTTATTATTATCAAAAGGCATTGGTAAAGGCGTCCCAAGAAAACCCATCATTGGAAGACATTGGTATGGAACTAGGTCGCTCTATTTATTACAATCAAAACCGCGACCTGCATTATTCAGCGCTTTCAGATACCCTTCTGCTTTTAGCAAAAAAAAGAATTAACGAAAAAGGCAAAGACTTAACAGATGCTGATCGCGAATATATTTGGGGAGCAGTTTCCCAGGGAATTCAGGCGGCAGGTTCGGCCATTACTATTAATAAAGGTAACTACAATAACTATGTTAAGCTAGCTTCTATTTACCATGGCATTATTGGTTTAGTGGGTGGTGCCGACCAACCAGCATTGGAGAATTACGAGCGTGCGCGTGACCTTAACCCAACCAACGCCTTTATTTACAACCAAATAGCCAGTATTTACTTGGCTCGCTACGACATGGAAGTGATTAAGGCGGCCAAAGAAAACAACGGCGTCTTAAAAGAAGTTCCTCAAGCGGCCAAAGACAATTTGGTTCGCGCTGAAGAAAATCTAAATAAATCGCTAGAAGTTTATCCTTACAATTCTACTGCTCGCTTACTTTTAGTAACGGTCTTTGAATTAAAAGGAGACTTAAAAGGAGCAATCAAAATTTCCGAAGAAAATTTAAGCCTAACCCAAGACAATTACAATCTGGCTTTAGGGCTTTCTCTCCTTTATTACAAGGATAAAAATTACGACGCCGTAATTAATCTTGCAGAAGCGGTTGTTAAACGCTGGGAAAATTATTCTGATGCGCGTTATGTTCTAGGGCTAGCCTTGGCTCAGAAGAATGAACTAGGCAAAGCCAAGGAACAATTTCAAAAAGTCCTAGACAACAACCAAGATAATGAAGATATTAAGAAAATCATTAGTGAATTAAACGCAGGAAAAACTAACTTTTTAGTGGGCAATGACAGAGGAAAGGTGGAAGAAGTGCAACAAAAGATAGAAGACAATCAAAAGAAAGAAGAGCAAGATAGTCAAACTATCTTAAACAACAAGAATCAATCCAATCTAGACACTAATCAGGAGACCCAACCAAATTCCACACCGCAAGACCAGGCTCCGGTTAATCCTGCTCCTTAGGTCTTAGGATTTTTAAGCGATCAATGTTCAAAACAAAAAGAAACAATTTTCCAAAGAGCAGTATCTTTTTAAAGGTGGCGCTCTTTGTTGGAGCAGGAATTATTATTACTGGCTGCGGTGATTGGAGTCTTTATTTTTCTTCCAAAGAAAGACCTCCAATAGAGACACCTCTCTTAGATCAGCAGGACAAAATTTCCGAACAGATTAATAATAAAAATCCCAAAGATATTTCTGCAGAAATAAATAAAAAGCTAGCAGAAACAGAAGGAAGCAAAGCAGAAACAGAAATAGAAGATGAAGTAAAAGCTATGCTAAAAGCAGAAGAGGATTTAGAGGAGGCAGGAACTGATCCAGTAAAAGAAGGTGAAGCTTCTGGTGACCAAACCGAAATCAAAAAAGAGGAGTCGCCAGCAACAACGGCAACAACAACCACCGAAGAATCAACCGACCAACAAAGCAAAGAACAGACAGATAACGGCCTTACTAAATGCGTTTTAGTGCAGAAAGAGGTTTGCCAAGAAGGTAATACGGCGGGTAAGGTCTGTGCTTTAGTCAGGGAAACGGAAAATCAAAAAGTAACCAGTGAGGTTTGGCTAGAGTTTTCTAATGCCTGTTCGGCTTGCGGTTCAGGAGAATTAAAATCACAAAAAACTTCCCTAGAAGTAGTGGGATTTAAAGAGGGCGACTGCCCAAAGCAATAAATTTTTTCTATTTCTTTTTTAGAACTTCAAATTCTGTGCCTGCCAAAAGTGGGGTAATGTTTTTTATTTCCTTTTCCAGTGGTAATTTTTCTAAAAGTTCTCCTTCAATTGAATCGTCCCTTTTTTGCAAGATAATTGAATAGGAAGATTTTTTTGACCTAAAATCAGGAAGTTGATTGGGGGCAACAAAGGTAATTTCGCTTAAGCGGTAATGCGCCAAGAAGCGGATTGTTTCTAGGGAAACGGGCCATCCAGTATCTATCTTTTTAGAATCCTGATTAACAATTAAATAAACAGGATCAGTCTCGGTTCTTTGGTTTAGATAATTGCCAATATTGACCAGGCGCCGTTCAAAGGCGTGTGCTGCCTGAGTAGACTTTCCCCAAACTAAAAAATAAGAAGAAGTGTCGTAAAGAAGGGTTAGTGCCAAAGCTGATCCCAAAATAATTTTTCTAAAATGGCACATTAACTCACTCTTCTTAGGATCCTTTAATATGCAACAGGGAGACTCCCAGATCAGGGCGATGGCACTAGCGGCTAAAAGATAAGCGGGAACCAAGGAACCAATAGAGCGAAGCGCATGTGGCAATCCTTCTACTGTTAAGAACGCCGGTGCCAGCATTACAAAAAACCAGCCCAAAAGAACACCGGCTTTAAATATTTCTTCTTTTTCTTTAGGCTTTTTGAATTGGTGGAACAATCCACGGAGAAAGAGGAAGGCTAAACGGAATAGTCCAAAAATAAACATCACAGAAACAAAAGGAGAAAGTTCTGGATTAGAAGGAAGATTATGACGCCAGTTTTGATCTCCTTTTATAAAAAACTGTCCCATGGTTTGACCAAATGTTTTAGCAACACTTAGAACCAAATGCCCCTGATTATTCCTAGGATCCATTACGGAAATTGAATTGTCGTTCTGGCGAGCACCCAAATGTTCGGGGTGTTTTGCAAAGTAAAAAACCATTGGAGAAAGGGTTAAAAGAAAGCCACCTAAGAATATAAGACCGGCAATAAATATTTTCTTAGCTTCTCCTTTAACCTGAGGTCTTAAAAGCAAAGCCAAAAGAAACCAAAGAATAAAAACGGCGGGTGCAATTCGAAAAGCAATATAAGTATGGAATCCCAAACCAAAAACAGCGCCGGCAAGTAAAAACAAAAGTCCGGCACGATTGGTTTTTGAGCGATTATTAAGAAGCGATCTTCTTGCACGAAAAAGAAGATAAACTCCCCAAGCTAAAACCAAAGGAACCATAATGGCACGAAAGGCAATACGGGAAAAATTTAAATGCCAAAAAGAAACCGTTACTAAAAAAGAAGCAATTAAGCCGGCACGCTTGCCATATAGTTCTTTTCCCAAAAAGTAAACGGCAATCACTGTAAAAAAACCGATCAATGCCGGAACAATGCGGAGTGAATAGATATTGGCCGAAAAAAGAGCAAAGCTTACCGCTATTAAATTCATAAAAAGGCCTTCTCGGCCGTTGTTGTTTGGATAATAGAGTGAAGGCTTGCCAGATAAGGCGGTAAAAGCATCGGTAGTGTTGGCCGCTTCGTCTGGGTAGAGTCCCGGAGGATAAGAAGCTAAATCGTAGGTTCGCAAAAAAAGAGCAAGAGCAAAAACAAGTAAAGGAAGAACAACACCAAAAAACTTTGGCCCTGCCAACAACTTTTTTAGATTCATTTGTTTTTTATTTAATGATATAAATTATAACATAACTTGTTTGATTTAGGATTTTTAATAAGGGTTGAGAGTCGTGTTTGCCCAGAGAGAGCAAGGAAGTATCTATTTAGCAGACTAAGAGCCTTGTCTGCTAAATAGATACTTCCTTGCTCTCTCTAAAGGGTTCCAATAAAGACGATCACTATTTTTCAATGAAAAACATTTTAATTTTTGTTCTGTTTCTTTTGGCTTTCAGCCTTCAATTCGGATTCTTTCCTGCTGTTAGTTTTCTTAACGATTGGGGAGTTAATCTTGTTGCTATTCTTCTTTTATCCATTTCTCTTTTTCGGCCATTAGGAGAGTCGTTTTTTTGGGCCTTTGCAGTAGGTCTAGCTTTTGACGCCCTTTATTTTAACCTAGGTGGTGGTCTTTTTTTTCTAATCTTTCCCTTATTGGCTTTTTTGAATCACTTTTTTTTAAAGAAGATTTGGTCTGGCCGGTTAACAATTCTTGGTTTTTCGTTGTTTGCCGCCGTTTTGGTTCTAGTTTTAAATGGACTAGTCTTCTCTTTTAGTTTCTACAAGACAGATTCATTCTCTCTGACCAGTCTTCTTTGGGGAAAACAATTATTTAAAATGATTTTTATAAACACTTTTTTAATTTCGCCACTGTTCTTTTTTTCTTTTAAACGGTTAAACGAGTTGTTTGAATATTGGGAGCAGAAGAAAAGAATTTAATTCCTTGCTCGCCAGTAGTTTATTGATTAAAATAAAACCATGTTAAGCACCGATCAATCAAAAGAAATAAAATCTATCTCCGTAGTAGTGCCTCTTTTTAACGAAGAAGGAAGTGTTTTTGAATTACATCGGGAGATTTTGGCTGGATTGGAAAAATTGAACCGACCATTCGAAGTGATTTTTGTAAACGATGGCTCAACAGACAAAACAGAAGAAGAGTGCCGCAGTCTTTCTCCTTTAACTTTAATCAATTTTCGTAAAAATTTTGGTCAAACCGCCGCCTTGGATTGCGGTTTTAAGCGGGCCAAGAACCAAGCGGTTATTGCCCTAGATGGTGATCGGCAAAACGATCCCGCTGATTTCTCTTTATTGGTTTCCAAGCTAGAAGATGGCTACGACATAGTTTCTGGTTGGCGCAAAAAACGAAAAGATTCTTTTTCTAAAATTATTATGTCTCGCGGAGCGGACTTTTTGCGCCGGATCCTGATTGACGACGGCATTCACGACAGCGGCTGCACTCTTAAAATTTATCGGCGAGAATGTTTTTCTCATCTTGATCTTTACGGAGAAATGCATCGTTTTATTCCAGCGATCCTAAAAATTCAAGGATTTAAGGTAGGAGAGGTAGAAGTTAATCATCGCCCAAGAACCCAGGGAGTTACCAAATATAATTGGAAACGCGCTATTAAAGGATTTTTAGACATGGTCAGCGTTTGGTTCTGGAAAAAATATGCCAACCGGCCGTTGCATCTTTTTGGCGGTCTTGGTATTTTGTTTTCTTTTTTTGGTGGTCTTTTGCTCCTCTTCTCTATTTTTATGCGGTTGTTTCGTGGAGTTTCGCTTTACGACAAAATTTGGCCAATTATGGCAGTGTTTATGATTTTAGCCGGCATGCAGTTTTTTATTTCCGGACTTTTAGCAGATATTGCAGTTAAAAATTATTATAAGGGCAGAGTTAAGAACTATAGCGTTAAAGAAGTAGTAGATCTTTAGTTGTGGTTTTTAAATATTTATTTTCTTCCCTGGGCTGATGTTCTTTGAGGAGGCTCCTTGTTCCCGCTTATAAAGCCTTAAGCTTTTTAGGCAAAAGAGGACAGGAGCAAGGTGGAGTGAGGCCCGGTCGAGGCCGAGCGTACTCCGAGAAGAGCATCAGCCTAGAAAAGACATTGTGGATTATTTCATAATTCGTAATTAATAAAATATTATGATTAACGATCTAGAAAAAGAACTCAAAAAAACCATTGAAGAATACCAAAAGAATTTGGCTGGTATTCGAGTGGGCCGGGCTAATGCGCAACTAGTAGAGGATTTAAAGGTAGATTATTACGGTAGTCTTTCTCCTTTAAAGCAGTTGTCTCAAATCACCATTCCCGATTCCAAAACAATTATGATTACGCCATGGAATAAAGACGATTTGGTAAGCGTGGAAAAAGCGATTAGCGAATCGGATCTTAACTTGAATCCCAGTAACAATGGCGAAGCAGTGATTTTAAAATTACCGCCAATGACAGAAGAAAGACGCCAAGAATTGGTAAAAATTGCTAGTAGAAGAAGCGAGGACTGCCGAGTGGAGATTAGGCAAAAAAGGGAAAAAGCGATTGAACTTTTGAATCAAGGAAAAAAAGAAGGACGAATTTCTGAAGATGAACTTTTTTCCCAAAAAGAAGCAATTCAAAAGCTGGTAGATAAATTTACCAAAGAAGCAGACGATCTAAGAGATGCCAAAGCCAAAGAAATAAACACTATTTAATCTTTCTCTTCTTAATTTTATGATTTTTACATTATTTGCTTTTTTTGTTGTTCTTGGGCTTTTGATTTTTGTTCATGAATTGGGCCATTTTATGGCGGCCCGTTCTTTGGGGGTAAAAGCGGAAGAGTTTGGTTTTGGTTTTCCACCTCGGATTTTAGGCTTGGTATTTAATCAGAAATTAAAAAAATGGGAGTGGGTGAGGGGCAATAAAGAAATAAAAAGAAAAAATACAATTTATTCTTTAAACTGGATTCCTTTGGGTGGCTTTGTAAAGATTTTAGGAGAAAGCGACGAAGACTCTTCTAGAAAAAAAGACCCAGCCAACTTTCTCCACCAATCAATTAGTGGTCGTATCTTTATTCTTTCGGCCGGAGTGCTAATGAACTTTATTTTTGCTGCTTTTATTTTGTCTTTAGGATTTTACACTGGCATTCCAGAAGAAATCACCGACGAAGCGACCAATCAAGAAGGAGCAAGAGTGGTAATTAATGGAGTATCTCCAAACTCTCCCGCCGCTAACACTGGACTTTTGGTGGGTGATATTTTGGTAAAAGTTTCTTCTAAAGGAAATTCACTTGAAGTTTCTAAAGTAAATCCAGTAATCGAATTTTTAAAAAGCCACAAAGGAGAGGAAGTACTTTTAGAAATAAAAAGAGGCGATGATGTTTATAGATTAAAAGGAGTTCCTCGGGTTAATCCACCACAGGGAGAAGGTGGATTGGGAATTTCTTTGGTAAGGACGGCTGTTGTTTCGCATCCTTTTTGGGAATCGGTAAGGTTTGGTTGCTTGGCGGTTTGGGAAACAACTAGATTAATGATTTCCTCTTTGTATAATTTATTAGCCGACTCTCTTGCTGGGAAAAAAGTAACGGCTGGATTAGCCGGCCCTATTGGAATCGTGGTTCTAACCAATCAAGCAGCCGAAATGGGACTTCCTTATTTAATTCATTTCGCGGCGATTCTTTCCATTAACCTCGCCATTATTAATATCTTTCCTTTTCCAGCCCTAGATGGCGGTAGAATTTTATTTTTGATTTTAGAAAAGATAAAAGGTCGGCCTGTATCCCTAAAAACCGAACAAAGATTTCATTTGACCGGATTTTATCTACTAATCGCCCTTATGCTTTATATTACAGTCAAAGATGTTCTTCGTTTTGAAGGCAAGTTTCAAGTAATTTGGGAAAAGTTAATGGGGTTGTTTTAATTATGAATTATGAATTTTGAATTTCGATTGAAATTAGAATTTTGAATTTCAAATTATTTCGAAATTCAAAATTTGTAATTGCTAATTCGTAACTAAGCCATTAGAACAGCCACCGGTTGCATTTTGGCAATCGGACTAGCAATGTTAAAATCTTGAACACTTTTTAAAATAGTGTTGATGTCTTTGTAGTATTTGCCGGACTGATAAACCACTCCCTTGGAGCGAGCATTATAAAGTTTGATTTTATTTTCTTCCATAATAGCGGAAAGCTCTTCTTTGTTTCTTGGTGCACCCGATTTGGCGGTAGGGCTTTTACCGGCACCGTGGTTAATAGAAAAGAAAGTAGAGTGGTTTTGATCAGTTCCTGCCACAAAGTAGCTAGGCGTACTCATGGATCCAGCCAGAATGCCCGGCTCTCCGGTTTGGGAAAACAAAGAATGGTCTTTCATTTTTTCTGGCCCGTAGCCACGAGAAGCACCGTTGCGGTGTACAAAAAGTTTTTTTCCCTGATACTCTTCTTCTTCTACAAAAACATGAGGAATATCGCAGAGCACCTTTAGTTCAACGGTCTTGCCAAGAACCCCTTCTAATGTTCGTTTAATGTTCTGCATAATAACTGTGCGGTTGGCAAAGCCAAAATTGGCAGCGGCACGATGAGCAGTGAGGTAGGTTTTGCCAATGGCTGTTTCAGGGTCAATCCTAAAATATTCTTTTTTGTCTCGGTAATTTTTTACTTCTTTTTGCAATTTAATTAACTCCGAAAGAGAAACGGCTTGGGATCGGAAAGTTAATCTTCCTAGATTAGTAACTAGCTTCATGCTTAAGTGCTCTTCTTTTTTAGGAGTAAAAAAATAACTGGCGTATTGGCCCATAATTCCGGAACCAGTGTGCATTAAAAAAGCATAACTTCCTTTTTCTATCCCAAAGAGGGCTGCTTTTTTGGGGTCGTTTAATTCGGAAAATTCCACTAAATCTAAAAAGTGATTGCCTGCCTCTCCTAAAATTCCTAGTCGCAACTGGGCTGCGTAAAGAAAAATTCGCGGAAGGGAATTAAGAATTTCTTTTTCGGAAGGCGGTGTAGCAAAAAAATTGCCTCCGCGGTAAATATTGTTTAACTCTGCCTCCCCATTGGCTCCCTTAAGCAGGGCCTTAGATCCTAGGCGACAAATATCCAAAATCGTTTGGTAACTAAAAACATTGCCAATGTAAGTTCTAGTAGGAACAGAGCTTACCAATTTTAAAAAGATTTCATTTATTGTTTCTTTGCTTAAGTCACCTTTTTTCCAAGGGGTAAGGATTAAGCGCATACCACAATTGGGGGCAGTGTCTAGAATCTGAGGGAAAAGATAATGAGAAGCAGCCGCCACAGTTCCAGTGGGGCATTTGCGACCGGACTTAGAATGAACATCGGGCATTACGGCTATATGAGAATAAAGATCTTTTTCTTGGGCTAGATTTTCTAGTTGAAGCTTGGTTTCGGAATCTGGCTCCAATTCGCCCTCTAAATGGTATTTTATAGGAAGCATAATAAAATTTTTTTTAATTAAAAAGAATTGTAAACAGCTTCGTATTCTTTAGCGCAATCGTCTAGATTGAACCGTTCCCGTGCTCCTAGCTGAGCACTTTTTTCTAGCTTAAAAGCCAAATCTTTGTTCTGCAATATTTGGAGAATCAAGTAGGAAAGTTCTTCGGGGGTTCTCTCTCTTAGGAATAAAGCGGAATCAGGGTAGGCGGCCGCCTCCTTAATTGGATCAAGATCGGAAATAATACTGGGAATGCCAGAAGCTAGTGCTTCGGCAACAGTTAGAGCAATGTCGAATTTGCCTCGCATTGTTTTTACTGGAAAAAGAAAAACATCGGCTAAGCTATAAAGCTTAGTCATTGGAGAAAAAGTTTCTAAAAAAACAACCGAAGAAAGTAATCCCATTTCGGCTAATCGTTTTTTAACTTCTTTTTTCTTAGTTAGATCAGCGTGAGATTTAATGCGGCAAGCCAAAATTATTTTAAAATCGAAAAATTTTTCTTTGACTTTGGGAAGAGATTTAATAATTAGATCAATCGCTTGGAGGCGCGTGTATTCGCCCGTATAAAGAAGGACTTTTTCTTCTGACTTTATTCCTAATTTTTCCAAAAGAGTAATATCTTTTTTCCGCTTCTTGAATTTTTCTAAATCAATTCCCGGATAGATCTGGGAAACATTTTTTAAACCAAACCCTTCTAGGAATTTTTCGGAATAGCGAGAATGAGTGATTATTTTTTCGGAAAAAAGAATTTGTTTAATGTTTTTGGCGGTTAGTCTTTCAAAGTCTAGAGTGGCAGCGGTTTGCAATGTATGGAGTTTTTTCTTGGCTTGGAATTCGGCAGCCGGAAGAAGCAAATTTTTTAAAAGACCGCCGGTAACCCGACTGGGAGTAAAAAGAAAATGAATAATGTCTATTTCCTTGGGAATCGCAAAAAAGAACAAGAGCAGTCGTAATTTTTGGCCAAGACTCATTCGCAGTGAAGCTGAACTATAAATGGGGTGCTCGCGGAAATTATCTTGGGAATGAGGAAGTTTTTTGTAAGTTAACAAGTGAAAATTATGAGCTGGAATGCGATTAGCCAGATTATAGGCAAAATTCTTGCTGGCTTCGTCCCAAGGAGGGCACATTGGTCGAGTAACTAATAAAATATCTTTTCTGATTTGGTTCATTTTTAAGAAAGTTTAATTTTTCTTTATTAAAAGAGTTTCTTTTTGATTTTTAATTTCTATCTCTCCCTTTTTAATTTCTGAAATTTTGATTTCTTTTTTTTCTTGTGAAGCTAAGACAAAAGAGTCCTTCTTTTTAACTGTGCCATTCTCTTCTTTGATTTCATAGCGGTATTCCATGGGAGATGAATAGTTGTTTTCTACGGCAAAATCAAGGGAATCATCTTTGGGGTTTAGAAAATAAGCAACCGAAAAATTACTGTTTTTAGCCAGCCGAACTTCTCTTTGTTCTGCAAAGCAAAGGAAGCCACCAGAAAAAATGGCTAAACTCACCGAAAGAATAATTAGTTTTACTTGGGAAGTAAGATGCATCTAATTGTTTTTATAATAAATTACCGCCTCGGGGGATTCATAAATACGGGAGAAATTAGGAGAGGCGTTGAAGAAAAAATTATCCACTCCATTTTTTAGGAACAAAAAACGAACACCAGTCTGGCTAAAACAATTTTTTCCTTCAGTAGATTCTGGGACCGTGGCCATTAAAAAGGTGCACTGTTCCCGACTCCTTGATTGTTCATACTTGTAATCAAAAGTTCTAGAAAGAAGATAATCATAACCTCTTAAGAAAAAGAATTTAATCCAAGTGTCGGCCGCTAAATTAGTATGGTCTTTTAAGATTAAATCATCTTTGGTTGTTCGGGAAGCCAAGTATTCAGAAGCTCTATAAACCTGAACAGTTTCGGGAAAATGATAGTCTGCCTGAAAATTCTTTAAGGAAGATCCCAGGCCATTTAGGGTCAGTGCTGTCAAAAAGACAGCGGAAATCACGGTAAAAACTTGGGGACTGAGTTTGGAGCGAAATTGGTTGAAGGAAAAAACAACAAAATAACCGGCAAAAGCAGCTAACGGAGCTGCTAGATAATTAACAACTCTTCGACTAGGAAGATCTATCTTAATTAATTCTGGAAAAAAACATAAAACGCCCAAAATACCGATTCCACCTAGGGCTAGCGCTGTAGGGAAGTCAGCGTATTGTTTCTTTCTCTTTTTTCTAAAAATAAAAAGTCCTAATCCAGAAACTCCCAGCAAAACTCGCCATTCCCCAAGGCTTAAAATAAAACTTTTTAAAGAAACTCCCTGATGCGTGTCCTTAATCGGGGCTTGCGCCACGCCAGCCACAACTTCTTTTCCTAAATAATCAGGAATATAAACTCCAAAAACAAAAATTACTGCTAAAACAAGCATTATTAAGGGTAGTGGATTTAAAAGGAGTTTTCGCCAAGGAGTAAAAAATGGCCGTCGATCTAAAAAAGAAAAAAATAATTGCACCAAAAGAGTTCCTGTAATTACCAGAATTAAAACCAAGGTAGAAAGGTGATGAATAAAGGCCAGTCCAAAACTTAGAAAAATACCAGCAGCCAAAAAACCAGCGCTTTTTTTGGAGTGCGCTAAAAGTAAGCTCAAAAGAACTAGGGGAATTAAAAAATTTCCCCAAACATTACCCACTACCCCACCGGAAACGAATTTACCAAAAGGCTCGGGAATGGCGTAGAGCACGCCTAAAATAAAGAAAGCTGCCCAAGCACTCTTTTGGCTTTTAAAAATCCTAAGAGAGAGGCAATAAACGGCCATAAACGAAAGGAAATTTGCCAAAGACAAAACAAAAACTGGGAAGAAAGACAAAAGAGAGACTCCAGTAATTTTACTTAAGGCGGCAAAGACAATATGTTCGCCAACCACCACCTCTCCGCCGGTATTATATTCAGGAAGGGATTCTTTTTCCGTAATCATTCGGGACCAGTAAATGTGGTGCCCAAGATCGGTATTATTAGGAACAATGTCTTTAGCTAAGAAACGAGTAGTAATCAAAAAAGAAAGGAAAATAAAAACTGCGGGGACAATAAAAGGTTGGCTCTTAGCGTTAAGAGAATCATTGATTTTGTTTTGAGATTTTTTTTTGGTTACCGCTTTTAAGGTAGTTTTTTCTTTCAACCAAGGAAAGAATTGTCTAAAAGAAAAAGTAGAAAGAACAAAAGGAATAGCGCAAAAAAGAAAAATAACAGAAAAAATATTAGAAGTAGATAAAGAAATTCCCGCTCGGTTTAAGCCCAGAATAAGAGTGTTTAGGAAAACCAAAGAAAATCCCACAGAGAAAAGCAACCGTTCCCAGATCAAAAGCGGAGCCTTAAACCTGGGGAAAAGATATAAAAAAGAGAATCCTGGTAAAAAAAGGAGAAAAAAGATTCCGGCAAAAATTTTTAAACAATCAAAAAATGTCACTTGGTTTTTAAATAATTAAGCCTTGCTTATTTTACTAAAAAGATTCCCATAGCGCTCGGCGATTTCCCCCCACCCAAAATGATTTTCGGTATAAGCTTGGAATTCTTTTCCTAGCGCTTTAGTTTTCTGGGGATCTTTTAGTAAGCGGTTGATTGATTCCCTGTAAGCCACCGCGTTTTTTTCTTCTAACAGAAAACCATTTTTTTTATTTTGAATCGCTTCGGGAATGCCATCTACTGCCGAGGCAATAACCACTAAGCCACAAGAAGAAGCTTCTAGCATGGTAATACCAAACCCCTCCATGTCGCCGGCAACGGTTAGATTAGGTTGAACAAAAAGAAGGCCATTATTAAAAATAATTTTCTTTTCTGATTCACTTACTGGTCCTAAAAAGAAGATCCTTTTCTTTTCTGAACTTTCTTGGATTGCTTCTTTAATGGCGACTTCTTCTGGTCCGCCACCGGCAACTAAATAAATTGCTCGTTGATCTAAAAAAGGAAAAACTTTTTTAATAAACCAAACCACTCCTTTTCTTTTTTGAAGCCGTCCTAAACTGATGATCGGAATTTGGCCAGCGGTGGGAGGTGTTAATTTTCTTTCCAAGAAAAGATTGTCCATGGAAGGTGAATCTTTCTCTGATTTGGTAACTTGTGCGTTAATGCCGTTCGGAATAACAATTATTTTTTCACTCGGGATTCCCATGGAAACTGCTTGTCTCTTTGTAGCCTCACTAACTGCTACTAAGCCGTTTAGCGCTTTAATGGCTTCAATATTTACTTGTTTATAAAATCGGTTTTTTTCTGCGTAGGTTAAGTCCAGGCCATGCATGGTTAGGACGACTTTAGTTTTGGGGCGGATCATTTTTAAAATATCGCCAATCGGTGCCAAAACCGCATCTGCCAAATGAATAACATCGTATTTAGAAGCAGAGAAAATTGTTTTAGTTAAAACTGCTGGCAAAAAAAAGAGAAGAGCTTTTTTCCCTTGTCGGTTAACAATAGCGGTTGCCTTAATGTTTTCCAAAAGCGAACAATGACGGATTAACTCAAAGCTAAAAGTCTCCATTCCACCAATAGTGGGAGGGTAGGCACGAGAAATAAAAAGAACCTTTAGGGGAGAGGGATTCGTAACGGTCATGATTTTTTATTTTTTTGCTTTTGGATAGAAAAACGTTTTTTTCTGGTTTCGTAAATTTCGTCTTCCGTGATTTTCCGGCTGGTACGAATCATGTCGGCCAAAAAAGCAAAAACCATGAATTGAATTCCCAAAAGCAAAAGGATACTGGCTAGGGACAACCAATTTTTGTAAGGAGTAATTTTAAAATCCTGGAAATAGAAAAAACTAAAAACCAGGAAGATTAAAAAAGAAGAAAAGATTAAGAAAATTGCCGGGGATCCAAAAAATTTAAGGGGATTAGTATCTCGGAAGGTGCGAACAATAATCATTGTTGACTGGTAAATAAAATTCCCCAAACTTTTAGTAAGGTGAGATTTGCGGTCCTTAAAATAACGCACATGAACAGGAATCCAAAGGACTTTTAAATTTTTTCCAAGGGCATCTATAATGGTTTCTTGGGTATAAGTGAATTGATGCGCCAAATTAAGCCTTAAGAGAGCCTCCCTGTTATAAGCCCGAAACCCGCAGGTAATATCGTCTATTTTTTCTCCTAAAAAGAAACTTACGCTCTTGGCCGCTAACCAATTAAGAGATTTCCTAAGAAAGGGCATGTTTTTGGGTTTTATTCCAGAAAAACGAGACCCAATGGCAATATCAGCCTTTTTTTGGAGTAGGGGATCGGTTAAAAGAAAAATCTCTGCTGGATCAAATTGACCGTCGGCATCTAAATTCACCATTACATTAAAACCACCAGCCAAAGCCTTATGTACGGCAACCCGGAAGGCGCTACCTAAGCCACGATTCAGGCCACTAGAAAAAACAAAATCTGCTCCCGCTTTTTTGGCAATCTGAGCCGTTTTATCTGTAGAGCCGTCGTCTATTACCTGAATCTTTACCTCTTTAAAACCTTTTATGTTCCTGTTTATTGCTTTAATAGTTTTTTGAATTTTTGCCTCTTCGTTGTAGGCGGGAATATTGATGAGTAGTTTCATAGTTGGTTGATTAGTGACCAATGCCTTTATAAGCAACACCCGCGGCTAAAATATCTTCTTTGTTTAAACAATTTTTACCGTCTACCACTGCTTTTATTTGGTACTTTTTTAGAGTGGCGCCGTCTAAATTATTTATAAATTCTTGGTGATCGGTAGCCAAAATCAAGGCGTCTGTTTTGGTTAATATTTCTTTTAGGGAAGAGACGGTAGATTTTTCCTTAAGGTAAGGATCATAAGTAATAACCTCTGCTTCCAAGTCCTTTAATGTCTTAATGATTTTAAAAGAGGGACTTTCCCGAGTATCGTCTATGTTAGCCTTGTAAGCCAAACCCAAAACACCAACTTTGGTATTTTTAACTGGCATGGCTAACTTGTTTAGCTCGTCTTGTAAAAGATCAACGGTATAGCGAGGCATGTCGTTATTAATGCTTCTAGCCAGTTTTAAAAAGTCGTGGCTAAATCCGGCTGCTTCTGCTCGCTTAATTAAATAGTAAGGATCAACCGGAATGCAATGGCCACCAACGCCACAGCTTGGATAATGAGCCATAAAAGAGAACTTACTAGAAGCTCCTTTAATAACATCTAAGACATCTATTCCTAACTGGTCAAAAGATTTAGCAATTTCATTAATAAAAGCAATATTAATATCTCGGAAGGCGTTTTCAATGGTTTTGGTAGCTTCAGCTTCCCTAATTGATTTCATTGGGTTAATTGGAGCGTCTATAATTGCCTTGTAAAAGGCTACTGCCTTTTTAAGGCCGGTTTTAGTAAGTGCTCCTACGTTTCGAGGAAGATTAGAAACATTCCACTTGGGATCTCCCGGGTTAATTCTTTCTGGTGCGTGAGCCAAGAAAAAATCTCGACCCTCTTGGTAGCCGGCTTTTTCTAAAATTGGCAACACAACTTCTTCGCAAACTCCGGGATTAATTGTGGATTCAACAACAATAAGTTGGCCTTTTTTTAAATTTTCGCTGATTGATTGGACAGCACTAATCAGTGGTTTAAAGTCTGGTTGAAAAACATTGTCTACCGGAGTGGGAACACAAACAATCACGACATCTGAATTCTTAATAACCTTAGGATCGGTAGTGGCCTTTAATTTTTTAGGCACACAGAAGGGGAGGAGGTTTTTTACTAGTTCATCTTTAAAGGGAGGTTTTCCTTGATTAACCTTTTCTACTAATTTTTGATTAATATCTAGTCCATTGATTTGGTATCCTTTAGTAGCAGCAATACAAGCTAAAGGTAATCCAACATAACCAATGCCAATTACGGTGACAATTTCTTTTTGCATTTTGGGGATTTTTTATAGAACTATTATTCCTCAATTATTCCCTAATCGGTGTTTTTTGGCAAACCAGTATTTTAAAATTTTGAATTTCTAATTTTGAATTTCGAATAAATTTTAAAATTATAATTCCTAAATTATTTCGAAATTCAAAATTAGAAATTCAAAATTCAGTAAATTACCAATAAAATTTCATCTTTGCTATAATTCCCTTATGAAAATTGGTATCAATGTTTCTTTTGTGCGGAAAGAAAACACAGGTATTGGTCAATATACCTTAAATTTAGTTAAGGAAATTTTAAATTTGGAAGAAAGTCAAAGCCATTCGTTTATTCTTTTTTTTGAAGACAAAATCAATTGGGATTTTTTAAAAGGAAGATCCAATGTTAAAAAAAAAGTAATTGCCACTCCTCTTTATAAAAGAGACGACTTGGTAAGAAAGACCGCCTGGGAAAGAATCTTCTTGCCTAAAGAGGTCAAAAAAGAAGGGGTTGGTTTTTTCTTTACACCTTACAACTCTGTTAGTCACTTTCCTCTCTTGCCTCATGTAATGACAGTGCACGATGCCGTCCCCAAGGTTTATCAAAAGACTTACTTAAACAATTTTAGAAAAAGTATTTACGCTAATCAAACCGAGGGCGCTCTTAAAAGAGCCAGTAAACTGATTACCGTTTCTGAATATTCCAAAAAAGATTTGATTAAATATTACGGAGTGGATCCAAGTCGAGTTGTGGTTGTTAAAAATGGAGTCAGTCCAGACTTCTTTCCAAGAGAAGATAGGCGCGCACTTCTTAATGAACTAGAAAAAATGGGGATTAACGACCCTTACCTTTTTTATATTGGTGGTTTAGAAAAAAGAAAAAATTTAGAACTTTTGCTTAGGGCTTTTCAAAAGCTAACCAAGAGTTATGCCAATCTTTTAGAAAAAAGAAAGCTGGTGATTGCTGGGGAAATATGGGAACATATTGATCCTTTAGTGACTGATGTTAAAAGGTTGGCGAATGAACTAGGAATTGCCGATCGAGTTATTTTTACTGGGAAAGTTACCGAAAAAGAAAAAATCACGCTATTTAATGGTGCCGATCTTTTTGTTTTCCCCTCTCTTTATGAAGGTTTTGGTATGCCAGTTCTAGAAGCCATGGCCTCGGGGACGCCAGTCCTAACAAGCAGTCGTTCGGCCTTACCAGAATTGTGCCAAGAAGCGGCAGAATATTTTAATCCCGACAGGGAAGACGAACTAATCCAACAGCTTTCAAGACTCTTAGCTGATCACAGTCGGCGGAGCTTTCTTTCCGAAAGAGGTCTAATCAGATCTAGGGAATTTAGCTGGGAAAAGGCGGCCAGAGAGACTTGGGATACTTTTAGAGAATTTATTGTAGAAAAACAAAAATAACTAAGATTTTTTTATGAAAAAATGGACAGATCAGTTCAACTTTGAAAAAGCAGCCAAGGAATTAGGGGTAAAGTATTGGCAAACACCCAATTTTCTTTTTTTAGCAATGGGTGTGGTCATTTCTTTTACCATGATTGTTCTTTTTCTAATTACCAAAAGCTATAGCGATCCTCGGATTCTGATTATTTCTGAATCTTTTGTGGCAGTAGTCATGCTTACGGTTGGATCTTCCATTATTTCTCGATTTTCTAGTCTGGCTAAAATCAATCGACTTAAAACTCGATTTATAGAACTAGCTTCTAATCGTCTGAAAGATCCGTTAGCTGCTATTCGCTGGGAGTTAGAAGTTCTCTTAGAAAGAACAGACGGCAATCTTAATGCTCGGCAAAAGGCTCGGGTTTTTTCGGTAATCGACTTAAACGAAAGTATGACTAATCTAGTAAAAGATTTACTAGATGCAGTAGAATTTGAAGATTTTGATAAAGAAAAGGATCAAACAATTATAGAGCCAGCCGGATTAATTAGTTCCGTTATTTTTGACTGTAAAAATTATGCCAAGTCAAGGGAAATAAAATTAAATTTTGAAGAAGAACCATTACAGAATCGGTTTCTAAGGGGAAATCGTAAGTTACTAAAAATAGCATTAGAAAACATAATTCTCAATGCTATTCGATTTAGCAAAAAAAGGGGGCGAGTAGATATTGGTCTTAAAAGAGAAAAAGATTTTGTTATTTTTAGCGTAAAAGACAGAGGGGCGGGGATTCCCGTTGGTGAACAAGAATTTATTTTTGGCAAGTTTTTTCGTGCCAGCAATATTTTATCGCATAGCAAGAAAGGAAGTGGCTTGGGGCTGTATGTTGCCAGAAGAATTATAGAAACCTTTAGCGGTAAAATTTGGTTCGAATCCCGAGAAGGCCATGGGTCCACTTTCTTTATTAAGCTCCCTTGTTTTTTGATTCAATAAAGCCATGCCTAAAAAGAAGATTTTAATTATAGAAGACGATTCTTCGGTAAAAGAAATTTTAACTCGCTTTCTAAAAAACGAAGGCTACGCTATTTTTCATGCCTCCGATGGAGAAGATGGCTTTGATCAATCACTGATTCACAAGCCAGACTTAATAATTACCGATATTATTTTACCCATAAAAGATGGACTAGCTCTGCTTGTTGAATTAAATAAAAATCCCGAAACGAAAGATATTTTAAAAATGGTTTTAACGAATGTAGACGACAAAGAAATAGTTCAGAAGGCTTTTAAAAATGGGGCAGTAAGCTATTGCATAAAGACTCGCTACAAGTTAAAAGAAATTGCCGAAGAAATAAAAAAGATTCTTTTCCCTCAAAAGAAAAAATTGCCCCCCAAAGGCCGGAATTCTAAAAAGAATTTAGTGGTGATGTTAAACGACGACGGTTTTATTTTGGGAATTTTTAAACGGATCTTTGAAGAAAAAGGATTTCTTTTTGAAGGAAGAGAAAGCATTCCTTTGTCGGGAGTGGCCAAGGAATTAGCAGCGTTAAAACCTTGGGTTTTGGTAGTGGATTTAGTAATGTGCCTAGATGGGATTCGGGTAATTAAAGAAGCTAGAAGTAATTCTGAATTAAAAAATACGCCAATCGTGGCAGTAGATAATCTTTATAGTCAAGAAGAAATAGAAGGCGCTTACCGAGCAGGGGTTGATGCCTATGTTTCTATGAGTGAATATGTTCCTTCTTGTGCAGTAGAAGAAATTATTAGGGTAGCAGAAGAAAAAATCAAGAAAAATCAAGAAAAAAGAGGAAAATAAAAGAAAAAAATGTGGGAAGAATTGAAGAAGAAATATCATTGGAGTAAAGCGGTTCTGGCTAATTTGTGGTTTGGATTTCCTTCTCGCCGTATTTTGGTGATTGGAGTGACGGGAACTAATGGCAAAACTACCACCACACAGCTAATCGCCGCTATTCTGAGAGAGAGCGGGGCTAAGGTGGCACTTAGTTCTACGATTAATTTTCAGTTAGATAAAAAAGAATGGATCAATAGAACAAAATTTACTACACCAAGTGCTTGGGATTTTCAAAAATTTATTAAGGCGGCGGTTAAGGAAAAATGCGATTACTTGGTGGCCGAAATTTCTTCTCATGCTTTGGAGCAGAATCGTGTTTGGGGAACTAAATTTAGGATTGCAGTCCTAACCAATATTACCAGGGAACACTTAGACTATCATGGCAGCATGAGTGCTTATAGAAAAAGCAAGAGTCGATTGTTCAAAATGGTTTCTAAAAGCGGTGGTGCGGGAGTGGTTAATTTAAGTCTTTCTAAAATTCAAAAATTTGTTCCTTATGAACTAAAAGACAATGTTTGGGTTTACGGCTTTAAAAAAGAAAACCCAAAAAGAGAACTACCTTTTTCTAATCGGCTTTTAGGGGAGATAGAAAAAAAGAAAGAAGGGGATACTATTTTTAGTGTAAATGGTGACCACTTTTTATTAAAACTTCTTGGAGAATTCAATGTAGAGAATGCGCTGGCCGCTTTGTCGGTAGCTAAAATTCTAAAAATACCGGCTTCAGTCTCAGCCACAGCACTGGCTCGAATCAAGGGAATTCCAGGAAGACTAGAAGAAGTCGCTAATAAAAAGGGATTTAAAATCATTATTGATTACGCATTAACTCCCGATTCCATGGAAAAAATTGGCCTCTTGCTTCTTTCTCAAAAGTCGACCATTGACTCCCGTTTATTTTGGGTATTTGGTGCCTGTGGCCAAAGAGATCGCGGAAAAAGACCAATAATGGGGGAAATCGCTTCTAAGTTTGCCGATTTCTTAATCCTCACTAACGAAGATCCTTATGGAGAAGACCCTAAAATAATTGTAAAAGAAATCTTAGGGGGCATTTTATCTAAAAATAATTCTCAAAGAAAAAAGTTTAAGCAGGATAAAAATCTTTTTGTAATTATGAACCGCCGAGAAGCAATTAGGAAAGCTCTCTCTTTAGCCCAGCCAGGAGACACGATTCTTTTAACCGGCAAGGGTGCCGAAGAAAATATAAAAATTGGCAAAAAACTTTACCCTTGGAATGAAAGAAAAGTAGTAGAGGAATTGCTTGGTGAATAGTTTTTCTTCATTTTATTTAATTGGAATATCTGCTCAGTAGACTAAGAGCCATGTCTACTGAGCAGATATTCCAATTAGCTAGAATGTTGTTGCATCTATTCTTCTAAAAAAACTCGACTATCTGGAGTAACGCATTTTTTAGGAGAAGTTTCTAAAACAGTATAGCCTTTTTGGGCACAGTCCTTAAAACTTTGAACAGTAAGATCTTTTTCTTTTGGCACAACTTGAAAAGAAGAAGGTTTTTGGGTACTTTTTCTTATTAATAGAAATACAAAAAAAAGGACCAAAACCCATAAGAAAAAAGACCAATTAAAACGATTTTTTTTAAGATTTTTGTTCACTTTTATTTTGGTATTTTCTGACTCGCTTAACCTTAACCATAGTTTTAATACAGTCAGTACAGAGAAGCATTTTTATTCCTTCGATTTTCTTTTTTTGAAGATTCGGTCTTTGGATCTTAATACCAGCGGGATTGTAGTTACCCCGAAGCTTATTCACATACTGTGCTTTGTTATAAGTTTTTCCGCAAATATCACAAGACTTGGCCATAAATTTGGTTAAGCTGATTTTTAAGTTTGAGTTTTTTAACCTCCTAGACTATACTGGTTAATACTAAACATTTAATCTTAAATGTCAATGGATTTATTGTGGCTTTCTAGAACAATTGCTTTTGTGATCGCCCTAACTGTACATGAATTTGCTCACGCATTTGTGGCTAATAAAATGGGAGATCCAACGGCGAAATATGCCAATCGCTTAAGTCTTAATCCCTTAAAACATATTGATCCTTTTGGAACGGTACTGTTACCGCTGGTTCTTTTGTGGAGCAATGCTCCCTTTGTTTTTGGTTGGGCCAAACCTGTTCCCGTTAATCCTTACAACCTAAAGGGAAAGCACGCAGAGTCCTGGGTAAGTCTAGCTGGTCCAGGATCTAATTTCTTGGTGGCAATTTTTGTGGCCCTATTGTTGCGCCTCCTTCCCGATCAAATCACCGCTTCTTTTTCGGCCCAATTTTTTGAACTATTAGTGGTGATTATTGGTACCAATGTTTTTATAGGGATCTTTAATCTTCTTCCTTTCCCACCTCTGGATGGATCTAAAATTGTTTTGGATTTTTTTCCAATGCTTTCAGAAAAATTGCGAAATTTTTTTGAAAAATACGGTGTCTTTCTTTTGATTTTTTTTGTACTTTTTTCTGGTCAGTTAATTTATGGAGTAGTAAGAGCAATTGTTTATTTTCTTTTAGGCGGGTCAATCATTAGTTCTTAATTGCTGGGATCTGGAAACTTCTTAAATTAAGAATGATCGGCTCCCGACCTTCTTCTTGGCAAACAGATTTAACAATTCCAATTCTACTAACAAGCCAAATAGAGCATTTTAATTGGCGCTTTCTAGAAGAAAAAACAGCACTATCTTCTTTGGGACTGTCCGTTTCTTCGGCCATAGAGCCAGCGCCTTCATAGGGAGTCCATTCTTCGAATAAGGGATTTTTTTCTTCTATTAAAAAAACAAATTCTATTTTTTTAGCCTCTAGAATACCAGCAGGAGTTTCTACTGGCTCAGGGTTCTTTAATTCTAGTTCCAAATTTAAATCTTCATTGAATCGGCGATCAATGTCTTGATAATTGTTTTTAGATACGCTTTCGTTTTGAGTTTTTAGTTGAAATTGCCAAAGATAATTTTCGTTAAAATTATTGGGGAAAATACTTCCTCTAGCGGAAAGGGGAGTTGTTAGGATATAACTTCTCTCTGTTCCCAAAAAGAAATTTAAATTATCGGTTTTAATGCCGGAAGGAAGACAAAGAAAAGTAGTTTTATTGGTCCAGTCTCTTTCTTTAAAGTGATAAGTAAGTACTTGTTTTCCTTTTTCTGATTCTATTGCATTGACCTCTATAACATCGCTGGTTCCATCTTCTTTTAAATCAAAGCGCCAGTTAGCTCCTGGAACAAGAGGAAGATAATCATTACCGCAAAAGCCAACCGCTTTTTCTTCCTCGGTTTTTTCTCTTTCTTTTTCTTTTGATTTTAGCTCCTCGGCTTTTTGGGCAAGGGATTCCCTTAGTGCTTCTTTCTCCTTTCCTGTTTTTTTTATTTTTTGGAGGTTAAAAAAGAAGAGACTGCCCGAAAAAGAAAAAAGAAAAAGTAGAGTAACGGTCAAAAGTATTTTTCTTCGCTGACTCATGTTTTTCTTGAGCTAGTTTTCCACAACAACCTTAGTTTTAGAAACTTCAGCAATCGCCTTGGTCTTTTTTATTTTTACGGCGTTCTTTCTTTTAAAAAAAAGAAACCATAAATTCTTAGAAAAAATAATTCTTATGTTTTGGCAAGGAATGGAAAACAAGAGAGAAAGAAGAAGGGCGGGGAGGAGCATTTGTGCGGCCGAATAACCAAGATAAAAAAAGATTCGGGGGGTGATCTCTACCACGAAAAAAATTTCTAAAAGCCAAAGAGTAAGTAAGCTACTTTTTTCTCCCAGCCAAAGCAGCGCAATTTCTTTTTTGCTTTTGGGTAGTCCAAGGAAAACAAGAGCATAGGCTTGATTCAAGGCTTCCTTGGCGTCTTGCTCTTTTAAAACGGCAAAGAAAACTGCTAATTGGCCGATCAGTGTTGAAATAAAAAAGATCACAAGCCAAAGAGCAAGTCCCACAAACATTAAGAATTCGCCAAGGAATTTACTGCTCCCAACAAGGAGGGAATTTAAGGGGAGAGAAATGGCAAAAGTAGCCAAGACCAATAGGGAAAAAAGTTGAAACCTAATCTTAAATATTTTTTTAAAATTTTTAATTCCAAAAAACAAAGATTGTAAAAATCCCACCGGAATTTTGGCGGACTTGTTCTTAAAAGCCAGAATCAATGCTCCTTCTAAAACAAAACCGACTAACTTCACTATTACAAAAGTACCAATAACCAAAAAGAAAATTCTAAGAAAAGGAAGCGGATTCGTGGCCAATCCTTCGGACCATTCTTTGATTATTTTTTCCTGGTCAGCCGGATTTAAAAGCAGATTCCTGATTCCATCAAAAAAAAGCGTAGCTCCTATTTCTACAAATTGAAAAAAAATAGTTGCGGAGAATAAAGAAAAAACAACTCCCCAAGTCCAGAATTTTTTAGGAGAGAAGGCGTTGGTTAGTGCTCGATTCAAAATAGTCTTCCAGCGTTCTTTTTGATCCTTTTTATTTTTCATTTTTCATTAAAGCTTCAAATTCGTCTCTTTCAATGGTTTCTTTTTCCAAAAGAACAGAGGCGACTTTGTTTAGATAAGGCTTTTTTTCTTTTAGTATTTTTTTAATTCTTTGTTCGGAATCGGTAATAAATTTAGAAGTTCGCTGATCAATTATTGCGGCCATTTCTTCTGAATAGTTGCGGGATTCGTGGATTTCTTTTCCTAGGAAAATAGTTTCTTCTTTGTTTCCCCAAACCATTGGCCCTAATTCACTCATGCCAAAACGGGTAACAAGGTTTCTGGCGATTTTAGCGGCTCGCTCTAGATCGTTGGTGGCGCCGGTAGTCAATTCGTTAAAAACAATTTGTTCTGTTGTGTATCCTGCCAAAAGAACAGCGATTTCGTCTACAAACTCGCTTTTGGTTTTAAAATGACGGTCTTCGTCTGGCATGTTTAAGGTATAACCAGCAGCACGACCACGGGAAATGATCGATATTTTATGCACAGGGTCGGCGTGCTCTAAAAAATGAGAAGCAACGGCGTGGCCAGCTTCGTGGTAGGCGGTAATTTCTTTTTCTTTTTTAGAAATAATTCGGCCTTTTCGTTCTGGCCCCAAAAGAACTTTTTCAATCGCCTCGGTCAATTCCTCCATGCCAATGGTTTTCTTATTGCGTCTTGCTGCTAAGATTGCGCCTTCATTCATTAGGTTCATTAAATCGGCTCCAGAAAATCCGGGAGTGCGTTGGGCAATGGTTCTTAGATCGGCATTTTTTTGCAGTGGCTTTTTCTTGGCATGAATATTTAGAATAGCTTCTCGATCGGCAATGTCCGGGTTATCTATTGTAACATGTCTATCAAAGCGACCAGGGCGAAGTAATGCTGGATCTAGAACATCGGGTCGATTAGTGGCAGCAATGACAATCACATTAGCCCCTGTTTCAAAACCGTCCATTTCTACTAAGATTTGGTTTAAGGTTTGTTCCCGCTCATCGTGCCCACCGCCCAAGCCGGCACCTCTTTGTCGGCCAACGGCGTCTATTTCGTCTATAAAAACAATTGCTGGAGCGGTTTTTTTGGCTTTCTTAAAAAGATCACGAACGCGACTAGCACCAACTCCAACAAACATTTCTACAAATTCCGATCCAGAAATATGAAAGAAGGGGACACCAGCTTCTCCGGCAACGGCTTTAGCTAAAAGTGTTTTTCCGCAACCGGGAGGCCCTAAAAGTAATACTCCTTTGGGAATCTTGGCACCTAACTTTTCAAATTTTTTGGGGAATTTTAAAAACTCTACTATTTCGGATAATTCTTCCTTGGCTTCTTTTAATCCGGCAATATCTTTAAAGGCGACTCGGTTTTTTAAATCCAAAGGGTCGCGAAGCTTAGCGCGAGAACTACCAAAATTCATGGCTTGATTATTGCCCCGTTGTGCTTGCCGCATAATCATTAAAAAGAAAACACCAATTAAAAGGAAAGGAAGCAGGATTGGCAAAAGAGTGCCGGCAACAAAGTTTAATCCGCTATTTTCCTTAATCGAAATTTTTACTTTTTGTAGATTTTCCTGGGTAACGCCGTATTGAATTAAAGATTCAGTAAGACTGGTTTCTGGTTCTTTTTGTGAAGAAAAAAGCGTTTTATCTTCGGCGGTAATTTTTAGCTTATTTTTGGTGATCGCAATTTCTTTGATTCCTCCTTGATTTATTTTTCCTACCAACTCATTAAAGGGGATTTCTGTTACTTTTTCTGGATTGCTATTGTAAAGAGAAAAAATCCCTGAAATTACCAAAAATACTAAAAGGGCAACCGCAATGTTTTTAGTTAAATTTTTCATAAAATTCTAAATAATCTTTTATTTTTTATTAATTAAGCTATCTAATTAAAGACGATTTAGCCGTTTAAAGCAAACCCGACCATCTTCTTTCTGGACTGTTAATTTTTTAAGAAAAACAAAGGGGGCGATTTTTGGAGAAGTTGCTAGAATCTTCCAGATTTCAATTGATTGACTTCTTCCTAGGTCAACAATATCTCCTTTAAGACGCCAAGCAATAAGCCGTAAAATCTCGGTTCTTAAGGGAGCTGTTATCTCTTTATTGAGTTGGGGCCAGTCAAGAGTCATTTCCTTAAACGGAGTAAAAGTAAGGGTAGCTTTTTGTAGCGCTTTTGTGGCCAAGTCGGTGATTATTTTTTGAGAATCCCGAAGACATTCGGCATTACGGTTAATAGTTTTTACTAATCGAGGGTTAAATTCTTTTTCCAAAAAAGGGATCAAATTTTTCCTAATTCGGTTTCTGGTGAATTGAAGATCTTTATTAGTAGGATCCAATCGGAAGGTCAGTTTGTTTTTTAAAAGAAAGCGAACAATTAATTCTCGGGAAACATCCAAGAGTGGACGGACCAAGCTCCCCGTTCGGTAATTCATACCACCCAAACCCTTTAAACCACTGCCTCGCAAAAAATGAAAAATAATCGTCTCGGCTTGATCATTGGCCTGGTGGGCGACCGCTATTTTGTTTAGCTTTTTTTCCTGGGCTAGCCACTTAAAAAAAAGATAGCGCCAAATTCGGAAACGATTTTCCTGATTGCCAATGGTCTTTATTTTTTCTAAAAACAATGCCTTTTTAATTTTTACTTCCTTTTTTTCTCCTTTTTCAAAAAATAAAATTTGTTTATCCTTTACCCTAAAAACATAACAGGGGAGTGCGTTCTTTAAGGCTAGCTTGCGAACAAAAAGCTCGTCTTTTATTGCTCCTCTTCGGCCCTGGTAATTAACATGAGCTAAAGATATTTCTAGTGAAAATTTATTTCTAAGACTAAGAATAGAATAAAGAAGGGCCACAGAATCGGGTCCACCAGAAATTCCCAAAAGAATCTTTTCACCAAAATCTAAAAGACCTTCTTTTTTTATTGTTTGGTTTACCTTGGAAATAAAAGACTGCACTCTATTAAATTATGAATTACGAACAAGTTTTCTTGGTTTCCTTCGAGCCGATACTCTTAGAGGAGGCTCCTTGTTTCCACCCATTAAAGCCTTAAGCTTTTTAGGCAAAACAAAACAGAAACAGGGTGGAGTGAGGCCCGGTCGAGGCCGAGCGTACTCCGAGAAGAGTATCGGCTCGGAGGAAACATCTATGGAAATTTATTAAATTATGCCTTTTTCTTGGTTTTCTTGGGTGCCGCCTTTTTCTTTTCCTTGGTGACCTTCTTTTTCTTTGCTACTTCCGGTTTCTCAATTATTGCTTCTTTTTCTTCTTTTGAATCTGTAATTTCTTTAGTGCTTTCTTTTTCTTTTTTTGTCTTCTTTTCTTCTTTGGCTATCTTTTCTTCTTCTTCCTTAGAAAAAGGAGCTAGGCCCATTCGGTGATTTTTAGGTTCTACGGAAAGTACTTTGAATTGATAAGTGGAGCCGACTTTTAAGATTTCTTCTAAATTTCTGCCTTTGGCAAAGCGGTTCAATTCAGAAATATGGGCTAAACCATGAATATCTTTGTCTAGTTGCACAAAAGCACCAAAAGGATTGAGCTTGGTAATTTCTCCTTCAATAATATCTCCAGACTTGTACCGTTCTTCTACTTTGTTCCAAGGATCCCTTTTAAGAGCTCGCATGGAGAAAGAAATTCGATTATTGTCGATGCCGATAATTTTGCAATTTACTTTTTCTCCAATTTTTACAATGTCTCTTGGATTATCTATTAACTGCCAGGCCAGTTCGGAAATGTGGATCAAGCCTTCTAGCATATCTTTAGGAGAAACGCTTTTAATGTCCTGACCTTGAGGTGGGAATTTAACAAAAACACCAAAGTCCACAATACCACTGACTAATCCTTCTACGGTGTCTCCTACTTTGAATTTTCTTAATTCCATCTCTTCTCTTTCTAGGGAAGTTGCTTTTTCCGAAACGATCAATTTTTCTTCAATGCGATCCACATCTATTACTCGAACATTCATTGATTGCTCAATAAATTTGTTTAAGAGTTGTAATATTTTATTTTTGTCGCCATCTTCTACACGAGGATAGTTTTCGTTAGCTAACTGGGAAACGGGCAAAAAGCCGGTAATACCGTTTAATTCAACCATTAAGCCTCCTCGATTAGCAGCCAGGATTTTGGTAACAACTGTTTCTCCTTCTTTCATTTTTCTTTCTAACTCGTCCCAAGTCTTTTCGTAGCCGGCTTCTCTTAGAGAAAGCTCCATGTAGCCGTCTTCATTCTCCATTTCAATAACCGTAGCTTCTACTTCGTCTCCTTTTTTAAGACCGGCAGCAATTCCTAAACCGTCTTTCATTTCTCGGCCCATAATAATACCGGTACCAAGAATTCCCAGATCAACAAAAATAGAGCTTTTACCAATTTCTAATACTTTTCCCTTTACTAGCTCACCTACTTCTGGAATGGAAAATTCAAAATTTTCCAAAAGCTTAACCATTGGATTATCCTGGGTCGTTTCTTCTCTAAAGCGAGGTGTTTTTTTAGATTTGTGAGTCATTTTTTTAGCAGATTTAATAATTAAAAAACTCGTCTCTGTAAACGAGAATTAACCCTAATCTATCTTTTTATTTTCCAAAAAGCAAGACCTTTATTCAATTACGAATGACGAATTTTGAATTTCGATTGAATTTCGATTGAATTACGAATTTGGAATTTCGATTGAATTTGGAATTCTGAATTTTAAAATTTAATCGAAATTCAAAATTATTATTTTAAAATTAAGATGGATCCTTCGCTACCGCTTAGGATGACAGGTGTTAAAGAAACCCAATAACTATTTCAAGCAGAATTGAGTTGCTTCTGCTTGAAATAGTTATTGGGTTTCTTTAACGGGAACAAGGAGTATTCAAGAAGGACATTGATTCGAAGAAATATGCCAAGCACGTAAGTCTTTATTATCAAAATCGATTTTTAACAATCACCCAAAGACCTAAAAGTCCATCTCGCCAACCGATCTTTTTCCCTTCGCTAAATTTGCGAGGATTATAGTCAACAGGAACTTCTTTAATAGAATACCCCTTTTTAAGGAATTTAGTAGCGATCTCTGCTTCTATTTCAAAACCATTTGATTCCAAATCCAAGTCGGCTAAGAGTTCTTTTTTAAAGCACTTGTAACAAGTATAACTATCGGTCAATTTTGTTCCGTAAAGTAGATTTATCGCGGTCGTTAAAATTTTTACTCCAAGAATAAAATGGGGATAGCCTCTTCTTTTGGGCCTAATATTTCTTGAACCAAAAACCACTTGAGTTTTCTTCTTTTTAAATTCAATTAAAAGATTTACCCAAGTAGCCGGATCATACTCCAAGTCAGCATCTTGAATTAAAAAAATATCTCCAGAAGCTAAATCAAAACCAGTCCGCAATGCCATCCCTTTTCCGTAATTTTTATCATGTCGATACAAGCAAAAACCGTACTTTTTTTGTAATTCCAAAAGCAATTCGCTACTTCCATCACAGGAGCAATCATCAATAATTATAAGTTCTTTTTCGTAGTCTAAAACAGAAGCTTTCTTTATCTTTTTTAAAATAGCAACAAGCGTGTTCTTTTCATTGTAAACTGGGACGATTATGGATATTTTTTTCATGGTGGCGTAATTCTAAATCTATCCTTAGGAATCTCGAATTTCGAAATTAATTCTTTATTCTTTTCATTTCTTTTAAGAAAAATAATTGCTTCTTGGTTGGCAAAAACTGGTGCCCATTGAGCATCTTTTGCTCGCTTAACTAAAAAATCCTGTCCCCAGTTTGTGGCGTCGTTCATGGAGAAAAAAATAACATTAAAGCTATATTCTAAAGATAATCGGTTCCAAGATTCATCACTTTCTTGCATTGGAATATAGATGTCTTTAAAAAAATAATCCGGATAAGCTTCTGGTCGATTGTCCACAAAAACCTTTTCTTGGGGAAAAAGGTGGAATATTAAAAAACCGCCAATATCGTAATTATTAAAAATTGGTCCAGAAAGCCCATTTTCCTTAAAGAAAATAGCCGAAGCATCTTTTGACTCCTCTTTTTTAAAAGAAATGCTTTCATTTCCTTGTAATAGTTTGTAACGAGAGAGATAGCTAAAAAAGAAGAAAAAGGAACTAGCTAAAAAGAAAATAAAAAACCCAAACCAATAATCCTTGATCTTAAATTTTTTTTCTAAACCATATTTTAGATTATAAGCAATCACCGGCATTGCAAAATAACCAAACAAGCCAAAGTTTCGCAGTGCATTCCATCCTAAAATACTAACTGTTAGGGAAATTCCCAAAAGTGGCCAGTTCCATTTAGCCCTATTAGTTGCAAGCAAGAAAATAAAACTAGCAAAAAGAAAAAATAAAACTATTTTAAAAATAAATAAATTGGGGTTATTGATAAAACCAATCTTGTCTAGGAAACCAACGGATTGATTTTCTAGGACACGATAACCATAATTACGGAAAATATTTAAAGGATAAATAAGACCCTTAATTCCGAAAGGGTTAACCAGGCTAGCACCAAGTGTCAGCAATAAAATCAAAGACAAAGTCTTAAATTTTTTAAATTTTTTCCTCACCAAGGCATCCAATAAAAAAATTCCCAAAAAACCAATGCCCAAAATAAAATAAATATGCAAGTTAATCCAAAAAAGTTCCAAAAGAGGCAAGAGAAGGAGCGGGCGCCAAGAAGAGCGGCCTTTTTTAAACCTCCAAAGTAAAACAAAAAAGATGATTGCCAAAAAATAGCTAAAAACTTCTGGCCGCACTTCTGTTCGCTCTCCAATGAGCGGAATAACCAGAACAGCCGAAAGAGTGGTTATGGCCAAGCCGGCAAATTTTTTGGTAAAAAGGAATAAAAGGCTAAATGAAAGAAGACTGAGCGCTATGTATAAAAAAGTTAATCCAGAAAATCCAACATATTTCCAAATAAAATAAAAAATTACACCAGATCCCCAGTGGTGATTAATAAACGGAACATTGGGGAAAGTGTAAGAATATAAATTTGTGCTTGGTACTTTAAAATGTTCAACAAAAAAATGACCGTTTTGAATATGTCTGCCAAGATCAATATTAACTAGATTTATTTTTTGAGAAAGAAATAAACTAAGCCAAAAAAGCAAAAACACTAAAACAAAGAGCGTTTTTTTATTCTTTTTTATTTTAGAAAACTTTTCTTCCAAATTAAGCATGAACGGATTATACCAAAAGAACTATGTTAAATAGAAATATATGTAGCTTACGAATTTTGAATTACGAATTTTTAATTTCGATTAAATTTTAAATTAGAAATTTAAACAAACTCTGTTTTGAAATTATTGATTCGAATTTTAATCGAAATTAAAAATTTTAAATTAGAAATTAATTTCAGTTGTTTTCTCTTCCTGACTTTTCTGTTAGATTAAAAACAAGAGGAATTTAATTCTAATTTTTTTGCTATGAAGATTTCTTATTTGGGCCGCTCCTGCTTTAAGTTAGAAGTCAAAGCCGAAACACCAACCATAGAAAAAGATAAACTAGAAATTATCTTTGATCCTTTTCCTGCTTCTTTAGGATTAAAGCCGCCAGTTGGAGACTTTGACTTGGTTTTAATTTCTCATGATCACTCTGACCACAATGCCAAGGAACAACTTAAAAAAGGATTCTTCTTAATTAATGGTCCCGGAGAATACACCTATCAAGGAGCGAGCGTTTTAGGGATTAATACTTTTCATGATGCCGAACTAGGAACCGTTAGAGGGAGCAATACTGTTTACAAACTAGAAACCGAAGGTTTAAAAATTTGTCATTTAGGGGATTTGGGTTGTCTTTTAGAAAAAAAACAGATTGATCTTTTAGGAGAAATAGATGTTCTAATGATTCCGGTAGGAGGGAAATATACCCTAGGCCCCAAAGAAGCGGTAGAAACCATTAAAATGCTAGAGCCGACTTTTATTGTGCCAATGCACTTTTCTGTTCCCGGATTAAAAATAGATGATCTAGAACCAGTCTCTTCCTTTTATCGGGAATTAGGAATGGAGCCAGTACGAGTGGATAAAAAATTCGTAATAAAAAAGAACGGTTTTGTAAAAGAAGAAATAAAGCTCTTGGAATTTACGGATTAATTTTTTAATTCTATGTTAGAAAAAATTAAGCAATGGCTAGAAGATCGTAGGAATGATCCCCAAGAAAAAAGAAGAAAGACAAGAATGATTTTAGTTGTTATCTTAATTATTCCGTTTATTTTAATTTGGATTGTTTCTTTTAAGTTTTTTGGAGGCTTAGCTACCCCAAGTCCTTCCTCTAAAAGCCAAGAAGAAGCAATTAAAAATTTAAAAGAACAATGGCAAGAAGGTCGAAAAAGCATTAAAGAAGCCACTGGTTTATTAAAAGAACAAAGTCAATCAGTACAAGAAGAAATGAAAGTTATTCTAGAAAAAGAAGGAGAAACAAATAAAAATTCCGATTCAAAAGAAGAGGCAATACCAAAAGAAGAAGTGCCAACAGAAGAACAATTAAAACCATAAACCATGAAAGAAAGCGCTCTAAAAAGAGAAGTTGGTTACATAAAGCCCAGAGGAATTATAGAAGAAATGAAGGTTTCCTATTTGGATTATGCAATGAGCATTATTGTTTCTCGTGCCCTGCCAGATGTCCGCGACGGTTTAAAACCCAGCCAAAGAAGAATCCTTTATGCCATGCACAAATTGGGACTCAACCAAAGCGCGCGGTTTAGAAAATCAGCACTGGTGGTAGGAGATGTTTTAGGTAAGTATCATCCTCATGGCGATATGGCAGTTTACGATGCCTTGGTTCGGATGGCGCAGGATTTTTCCCTAAGATATCCCTTGGTAAAAGGTCAAGGAAATTTCGGCTCTATAGACGGAGACAGCGCTGCTCATATGCGCTACACCGAATGTAAAATGACTGGCGCCGCCGATGAACTTTTAAAGAACATTGAAAAAGACACCGTTGATTTTGTAGACAATTACGATGCTTCTAGAAAAGAACCAAAAGTTTTACCGGCCGCCCTACCGCAACTTTTAATTAACGGCGCGGTAGGAATTGCAGTGGGAATGGCTACCAATATTCCGCCACACAATTTAGGAGAAATACTAGACGCCGCCATTTATTTAATCGAAAACCCAGAAGCAGAAGTAAAAGATTTATTGCGCTTTGTCCAAGGGCCTGACTTTCCTACTGGCGGTATTCTTTATGCTGGGAAAGATATTCTAGAAGCTTATTCTACTGGCCGTGGCAAAGTAGTAACCAGAGCCTTGGCAGAAATTGTGGAAAATAAAAAAGATCGGTTCGCAATTATTGTAAAAGAAGTGACATATCAATCCAATAAAGCAGCCACTATTATGCGAATTGCCAATTTGGTGAAAGAAGGGAAGATAGCGGGGATTAGAGATCTTCGAGATGAATCAGACAAAGACGGTATTCGAATTGTGATTGAATTAAAAAGAGATGCTCAGCCCAAGAGGGTCTTAAATCAGCTTTATCGCCACACCGATCTTCAAAAGAACTTTAACTTTAACATGCTGTCTTTGGAGGGAGGGATTCAACCTCGGGTAATGAATTTAAAGGAAATGCTTTCTTTCTATCTTGATTATCGGATAGTAGTAATTACTAGAAGAAGCCGTTTTGAATTAAACCGAGCTAAAGATCGTGCTCATATTTTAGAAGGCTTAAAGAAGGCGATTGACCACATAGACGAAGTAATAAAAATCATTAAGAGTTCGGCAGACAAAGAAGTTGCTCGTCAAAACTTAATCAAAAAATTTGCTTTTTCCGAACGGCAAACCGAGGCGATTCTAGAAATGAGACTTCAAACATTGGCCGGTTTAGAAAGAAAAAGAATTGAAGAAGAACTTGCCGAAAAGTTAAAACTAATCAAAGAGCTAGAAGATCTTTTAGCCTCTCCAGAAAAAATAAAAGCCTTGGTTAAAGTAGAGCTATTGGAATCAGGCAATAAATATCGAGACAAACGCCGTACTAAGGTTTTTAAAAACTCAGTCAACGAATTTTCCGAAGAAGATTTAGTTCCTAAGGAAGATGCAATTATTCTGATTAGTCGTAGTGGCTATATTAAAAGAATGAACCCTAGCAATTATCGCGTGCAGAAACGAGGTGGAGTCGGAGTGATCGGTGCTTCTACTAAGGAAGACGATATTATTAACCATCTATTTACGGTTAATACTCACGACGATATTTTCTTTTTTACAGAAACCGGCAAAGTTTATGTAGCCAAAGCTTACGAAATATCCGAGGGATCAAGAATCTCTAAGGGTCAAGCTATTGCCAATTTCCTTTCGCTTTCTCAAAAAGAAAAAATCACCGCTGTACTGCCAGTTCACTTTTGTCCAGAATCGCAGAATATTTTTATGACCACCAAGAGGGGAACGGTGAAGCGTATTGCGCTTGCCGAGTTTGCGCATGTAAGGAGAACCGGCATTGCTGCTATTCGTCTTAACGCCGGAGATGAACTATGGTGGGCGGGAGTTACTTCTGGTACCGATGAAATTATTTTAACTACTGCTCTTGGCCAGTCTATTCGCTTTAAAGAAGGATCTATCCGTTTAATGGGTAGGGCCGCAGCAGGGGTTAGAGGTATTAGACTAAGGAAAGACGATCAAGTAATAGGAGCGAGTGTTATTTCCAAGGGAGAAACCAAAGGCCGAAAACTTTTAGTAATTACGGAAAACGGCCATGGCAAGAAAACCGATCTTTCTCGCTATAAATTACAAAATCGTGGTGGAAGTGGCATTAAAACCCTTAAAGTCATGGAAAAGAATGGTAAAATTGCTCATGCTTCCTTAGTAGGAAACTCCATGGACGAACCAGGGGATATCATTGCAACCTCCATTTATGGTAATATAATAAGAATCAAAATTAGTGGAATCTCCGAACTAGGAAGAGTGACTCAGGGAGTAAAGATTATGAGGTTAAAAAAGGGAGATCGACTAGCTCAAGCCACTAAGATTTAGCTTTTCTTGTGTTCGGGGCGCAAAAGAAATAAAAATGAAAAAAGAAAATCTAAGAAAAGAGTTTCTTTATCCAGAGAAAATTATTTCCCAATTGGAAATTAATTTGGGAGACAAGATTGCTGACTTGGGCTGTGGCTCTGGCTTTTTCTCTATTCCTTCGGCCAAGGCTTCTGGAGAAGATGGGAAGGTAGTGGCTGTGGATATTTTAGAAAAAAAACTAGAGGCGGTTAGAAGTCGTGCCAAACTGGAATTTCTTTTTAATATCGACACCAAGAGATTTAATCTGGAAGAAAAAGGATCACTTTTGCGGGAATTAGGAGAGAATTCTTTTGATTTAGTGATCTTGGCCAATACTCTTTCTTATGTAGAAGACGATGAGCGTTTTCTTTGGGAAGTGTCGCAGATTCTAAATAAGAATGGCCGATTGGCGGTTTTAGATTGGAAAAAAAAACCGTTCTTTATTAAAGAAGAAACCTTTTCTGTAAAGGGGTTTAAAAAAATGAAATTAATTTTTGACAAATTAGAATTCCGGATGCAAAAAGAATTGGATTCAGGATTTTATCATTGGGGTTTTTTATTTAAAAAAGAACAAATAACAATCAAAAAGAACAATGGATTTGCCTAAAAAAAAGTTTCTTTGGCTGTTTGTCTGTTTATTGTTAACAGGAACAATCCTTTCCGGTTGTGGCTTGCGACCCAAGCCGTCTGTTAAAGTAGATGAAATAGAGATTTGGGGAGTTTGGGATGATTCTGATGTAATGAACGATTTTATTAAGATGTACAAAGGGAAAAATAAACAAGTTTCTCAAATAAAATATCGCAAAATACCGTTCGGGGAATATGAATCGGAATTAATCAAAGCTTTTGCCGCGGGTAATGGCCCGGATATTTTTTCTATTCACAATACTTGGTTGGCTAAACATGCCGATTTAATGCTGAGCATGGAGGCGGCTGTGATTGCCTACAATAAAGCGGTAGATTCGGCAAGTGGCTGTTCCAAGCCAAGCAAAATAACCGAACCAATCCTAACAGAACGCCAATACAACGAAGCTTTTGTGGATGTTGCTTCTAAGGACTTTATTAAAAATAAAGAGATTTACGGAATCCCGCTTACCATAGACACCTTAGCTCTTTTTTATAACGAGGATCTTTTTAGGGAAGCAGGAATTGCCAAGCCACCGCGTACCTGGGAAGAATTAAAAGAAACTGCCAGAAGACTTACCAAAAAAGACGAATACGACAATTTTATTCAGTCCGGAGTGGCCATGGGGACAGCAAGCAATGTTTATCGGGCAGGAGACATCTTAGCTTTAATGATTATGCAAGGGGGATCTTCTATTACCGATTCCGAAAAACTAGCATCATTGCTAGATAGCAGGGTGCAAAAAAAGGGATCCGATGAATATACCGACCCGACCAGTAACGCCTTAGAACTTTATACAAGCTTTGCTAACGGATCTTCTCCTCATTATTCCTGGAACATAAAAAGACATCAGTCGGTAGACGCTTTTCAAGAAGGACAGGTAGCCATGATGTTCAATTACACTTACGCGGTAGAAAATCTAAAAGTGAAAGCTCCTAAAATAAATTTTAAGATAGCAGAAGTTCCACAAATGGATGGGGCATTGGCTCAAGAAAAAATCGCTTATGCTAATTATTGGGGCTATGCCGTTTCTAAAAAATCGCTAGAAAAACCTAGTCGAGCCCTAGAAGCTTGGAGGTTTCTTAAATTTATAGGAGAAAAAGAGCAGGTAGCTTCCTATGCCGAAAAAACCAATCAGCCAGCTTCTCGTCGAGATATTATTGCCGATCAAATAGGTGAGCCGGTAACCGGAGTTTTTGCCCAACAGGCTCTTTCGGCTCAAAGCTGGTATCAGCCCGATGAAGCTAAAATGAGTCAGATTTTTGAATCAGTAATAGATAAGGTGGCCTTGGGATCTATTGAATTAAGGGCTGCTTCTGAGGAAATAAAAAGTAAAATAGAAGTTATTATGAAAGAACATAAAGACAGACTGAAGGACCAAAAAGCTGACCAAAATAATTAAGATGATCAATCTATTGAAAAACAAAAAAAAGATTAATTTGGGGAAAATATTTTTTTTAGCAGGATTGGCTTTATTTTTACCAATCTTAGTCAAAGCGGAACTTTATAATCCAATATCTTCGGTAACTTCTGGCGATACTGCCGACAAAATGCTGGTTAATTTGGTTTCTAATTTTCTAAACATCATTTATGGCATGGTGGTAGGGCTGGCTTTGATTTTTATAGTGATCGGTGGCATTCGTTATATGCTGGCTACTGGTCGGGAAAAAGAGATAGAAGCCGCCAAAAGAATGATAATTTATGCAGTAATGGGACTGGCAGTGGCTATTGGGACAGCTGTTTTTGTTAAGCAAATTGCAGTGACCTTGGGAGGGGAAACTTTCCTAGGTGATTTCACTGGTTCCTCAACTCTTTTAACAGGAGTTGGTGATGCTAATTCTCTTTTAGAAAAGGTGATCAATCTTTTATTAACTTCTTTGGCTGCGCTAGGTATAATTGGAATCTTGATTGGCGGTTTTTGGTATTTAAATGCTGGCGGGGACCAGGAGAAAATGATGGTTGGTAAAAAAACCTTAATCTATTCTATTATTGGACTTTGTATTTCTATTGGTTCCTTAATTATTGTTAAGCAGATTGCTAATCTTTTTGGACAATGAAAAAAATCAATAAAAAAATAGTTGGCTTATTATTTGGTGGGGCAATTTTTGTATTGCCTCAGCTAGTCTTAGCAGAAAGCATTGAAATAAAAAACCCTCTAACAGTAGATAGTTTTGAAACCGCTTTTACTAAAATATTAACAACTCTAGAAACATTTGTAGCGGGAATAGCCATTGCCACTTTAATTATTGCGGGGCTGGTCTATATTTTTTCTCAGGGAAACGAACAACGAACCACTACTGCTAAAAAAATAATGCTAGGATCTATGGTTGGCTTGGCTGTTGTTTTGGGTGGGCGCACCTTCCTAAAAGAACTGTATGTTATTTTTGGCAAAGATGCTCCAGCAGAGGTTAGCGCAGCCAAGGAGGCTTCTGCGATTATTAACAATGCCCTAAACTTAATCTTGTCAATTTTAGGGATGATTGGTATAATCAGTTTTGTATGGGGGGCGTTCATTTATTTGACCTCAGCCGGAGACGAGCAACAGGCCGAAAACGGCAAAAAGCAAATTGTTTATTCCGTTATTGGTTTAGCAATAGCCATTGGATCCCTGATTATTGTAAAGCAGGTGGAAAAATTACTCACAATTTCTATGATTCACTTTACTTAAGAATCAGTTAAAGAAAAAAACAAAAGATTACATTATTAATAATAAAGTTAAACTAAAAAAAAATGAAGGAAAGACTAAAAGGTAAAGGGAAGGCGCTCCTTTTATTACCTGGGTCACTGTTCTTGGCGCTAGCTTCTGTTTTGCCGGCCAATGCTCAATGGAGTAAAGGCAAGAGTATGGCAGGAGAAAGTGAGCTCGAATCTACTGCAGTTTCGGATATTATTAAAGCGTTAATGAATTGGCTTCTTTATATTTTGGGTGCTATTTCGATTATTGGCTTTGTAGTTTCGGGAATTTTATACCTAACCTCTGCCGGAGACGAAGACCGAATAGAACGCGCCAAG
>CAZRBB010000002.1:120611-178663 GCA_964598205.1 uncultured Candidatus Saccharibacteria bacterium | reverse complement strand
GGGAATTTTATACCTAACCTCTGCCGGAGACGAAGACCGAATAGAACGCGCCAAGAGGGGAATGATCTACTCAGTTATCGGCGTAATCGTAGGGTTGGTTGGTCTAGTAGTGGTTACTGCAGTGGAAGCTTGGTTTGGCGATGGTTCTGATTTTTAATCTCCTAGATTAAATGGCCTTAACCTATCCAACAACAGAGCTTCCTGATAATACCGATCTTGTTTCCGGTGTTGTTAAGAATTTAATGAATTGGCTTCTTCTTATTTTGGGCGGGTTGGCGATTATTGGCTTTACTGTTTCTGGTATTATTTACCTAACCTCTGCCGGAGACGAAGACCGAATAGAACGCGCCAAGCGGGGAATGCTCTATTCGGTGATTGGTGTGGTTGTAGGACTTTCTGGCTGGATTATAGTAACGGCGATTGATAAGTGGTTTGGAGGAGATTCTGAATTTTAGCCTCTGTTATTAAGTTGTTAGCCATGCTCTTTTTTAGACGCTCTCTTTCTTTATCTCCTCTCTTTATTTATTTCTCTCTCTTTTTATTTTTTGGAGGACTAAGTCTTCTTCTTTTAACCTTCTCTTCTTTTCTTAGCTCAAAAACCAAAGTTTGTTTTTTAGAAAATTGTTTTTTGGCAAAAAAACTTGTTACCAAAGAACAAAAAATACAAGGTTTAGCTTACCAAAAACAGACCACTGGAGCGTTAATGATTTTTCCTAGCCAAGACCACTATTCAATCAATACCCAGAAAATGAATTTTTTGTTAGATGTTTTTTGGATTAACGAAGAAAAAAAAGTGGTGGCAACAAGAAAGAATCTTCCGCCCTGTAAAAAATATATTTGTCCTTTAATTCTTCCCAAAGAAAGTGCTCGCTATATTCTAGAAACCAAGGCAGGAATTTTCCCTGAATTAAACACCGGTGCAGAGGTTTATTTTTAGCTGTTTCTGTGCTAACTTTGGAGTGGTTTTTATTAATTCAAAATTTTGAAAGAACCAATTTTAGTCGAATCTACTTTGGAAGTTTTATTTTTCTCCCTAACTTTTCTTTCTGGAATAGTGGGAACGGTTTCGGTCATTGGGCTTTTATCGGCGTTTTTTCAATATTACCTAACTTCTGGTGATGAAGAAAAAATGCGCCAAGCCAGGATTGCCATTAATAAAGGAATTGTAGGGATTATTTTTTCCCTAATCATTGGAGCGGTCGCCTTTTACATTGGAAAGAATAATTTTTTATTAGAATAATGGTTAAAAAAGCAATTTTATTGGTAGCCGGCTACGGTACTAGATTCCTGCCAGCAACTAAAAATATGCCCAAAGAAATGCTCCCCGTTGTAGACAAGCCAGTAATCCAATACTTAGTAGAAGAAGTAGCGGCGGCCGGAATTAAAGAGGTAATTTTTGTTACTGGGCGTGGCAAAAGAGCCATAGAGGATCATTTTGATAAATCTTTTGAACTGGAATACACTTTGGTGGAAAAAAATAAACAAGACCTATTAGAAGGAGTCCGGCATATTTCTAGTTTGGCTAAGTTTGCTTATGTTCGCCAACCAGAACCAAAGGGCGATGGCGACGCTCTCCTAAAGGCCCGCCATCTAATAGGGAACGAGCCAGTAGCAGTGCTTTTTGGCGACGACATTATTGATTCAGAAGTTCCAGCGCTAAAACAGTTAGTGGAAATCTATGATGAATTTAAGGCACCAGTAGTTTGTTTAGAAAGAGTTCCCCAAGAAGATGTTTCTCGTTATGGAATAATCAGTGGAAAAGAAATTAGACCGCGAACCCATCAGTTAGACGGCTTGGTAGAAAAACCTAAACAAGGAGAAGCCCCTTCTAACCTAGCAATTGTGGGAAAATATATTATTACTCCAGAAGTTTTCGACGCCATAGAAAGAAGCGGTATTTCCGAAGACGGCGAACAGCGCTTGGCCGACGGCTTGATTGAATTTTTAAAAACCAAGCCGGTTTTTGGCTATGAATTTTTAGGAAAAAGATTTGACTGTGGTTCTAAGCTAGGATTCCTAAAAGCGACCGTAGAATTTGGATTAAAGCACCAAGAAGTAGGTGACGATTTTTACAAATACTTAAAAGAGCTGGCCAAAGAGAGAGATCTATGCAAATAGAAGAACAAAAAAAATCGTTTTTCCTAGAAAGAGAAATTCCGGGAATAAAAAATTTGGACGATCTGATTGTTTACCGCGATTTGAATTTTTTTATAGTCAACAAACCAGCGGGTATTCAGGTGCACCCTGATTCAAAAAACACCAAAGGAACACTGGCCAATTTTTTGGCCCTTCATTTTCCAGAAATAAGAACAGTGGGTGAATCTTGGTTCCGGCCGGGAATTGTTCATCGCTTAGACAAGGACACTACGGGATTAATGCTTATTCCCACCAATCAAAAATCTTTTCTTTATTACAAGGATCAGTTTGGAAAAAGGCAAATGAAAAAAAGCTACTGGGCACTTTGTTATGGAAAAATAAAAGAAAAAGAAGGAATTATGGATTGGTCAATAGGAAGATCGCCAAAAGATACCACGCTTCGCTCAACCGCGCCTTATGCCAAAAATAGAAAGGAAGCCTTAACCAATTTTAAGGTTTCAGAAATTTATCGGTATTCTAAATCTCAGAATCAAGTTTTTTATTACACCGCTGTTAATGTTTTTCCTCATACTGGCAGAACGCACCAAATTAGAGTTCATTTAAAATCGTTAGGTTTTCCAATCGTCGGCGATCCCCTTTATCGGTTTAAAAGATCGTTCTTTCCAGTAAAAGAAAATCACCGCTTGTTTTTAATGGCGCAAGGTTTAAGCTTTAAGGATCAATCGGGTCAAGATTTTTCTTTTAAATTAGATTTGGATCGGGAATTAAAAGCGAGTCTAACCAAGTTAGAATTATGCGAATAAAAATAAATAAAACAAAATTTCTGGTCAATTGTTTCTTGGGTTTTATAGGAAGTTTTCTTTTCCTGTTCTTAGCTACCGGTTCCCTAGCGGCCACCGACCAACCCGAGTCAATCCCAGGCAATGGCCAGGAAGTAATTAAGGAATTTTCTGTCTTGGCGGAAATAGAAAAAGATAGCTCTGTAAAGATTAAAGAAAAAATAGTTTATGATTTTGGAACGGTTCCTGGTCACGGAATTTTTAGAACTATTCCCGTAAAATATACCTTAAAATCAACTACTGGATCCCAAGAACAGGCAGAAAACATTAAGCAGGCACAAAATTTTTCTTCTCGTTATAATTTAAGAATCAAAGACATTTTAGTAACAGGAGAAAATAGCTCCCCAGAGCCTTTTTCCGTTTCTAAGGAAGGAGATAATTTAAAGATTAAGATCGGCTCCCAAGAAGAACTAGTTTCTGGGGTAAAGACTTATTTTATTGAGTATCGGGTTTATCGGGCGTTAAATTCTTTTCCCGATCACGATGAATTTTATTGGAATGTTACTGGCAATGCCTGGCAAGAGCCGATTCTTAAATCAAAAATAGAAATTGCACTGCCAGAGGATGTTCAAAATAAAGACTTAAAGCAGGCTTGTTATACGGGAGTTTCTGGTGGTAAAGAAAGTCTATGCCTAGGAGAAATAAAAAGCCCTAGCCGAGTTCTATTTACTCTAAACGACGAGTCCACTTTAGGTCCAAAAGAAGGCCTTACAATAGCCTTAGGCTGGCCTAAGGGCATAGTTAATTCTCCTTCCCCCAAGACTGTTCTTTTTTGGCTGTTAATAGACAATTGGAATTTAATTTATCTTTGTCTTTTACCGATTGTTGTCTTTTTTATTTTCTTTGCTCTTTGGTTTAAACGGGGAAGGGATCCTCGGGGCAAAGGGACGATCATTGCTCGCTATCAGCCTCCTGCCGGACTAACTCCCGGGGAAGTCGGCGCAATCGTTGACGAAAGCGTTAACCACTTAGAAATCACCGCCCTAATTATTGATTTAGCGGTAAAGGGTTACCTAAAAATTAAAGAAATCAAACCCAAAATAAACCTTCCTTTCTTAGGTTCTTCTAAAAAATATGAATTAATTAAGCTAAAAGCTTTTGACCAAAAATTAAAACCTTTTGAAGCTCATTTTTTAAATAATTTATTTAAAAACGGTAAAGATCATCAGGCGTTAGATCTTTTGGATAGCGATTTTCCGGCTCAATTAGAAATAGTCAAAGAAAAGATTTACGATTCAGTAGTTTCTCTTGGTTGCTTCTCTAAGAGCCCCAAGCGGGTAAGGGGATACTTTTTTGTTTTGGCGGTGATTATTGCTGCTTTGGGAATTTTTGTAGAAATCTGGGCCAAAATGGAATTTTTGTTTTTAGCTCATTTAATTTCCGGAGGAATTGCCGCCATCTTTGCCTGGATTATGCCTCAAAGAACGGCCTTAGGAGTGGCAGCGAAAGAAGAAATCTTAGGGTTAAAAGAATATATTGTAGTGGCCGAAAAAGATCGGCTCGCTTTTCACAACTCTCCTCAAAAAAGTCCCCAAAGATTTTTCAAATTACTTCCTTTTGCCATTGTTTTGGGGGTAGAAAAGGCTTGGGCCGAACAGTTCAAAGATCTTCTCCTAAAACCTCCTACTTGGTACGAGAGTTCTTCTTTGGATCCTTTTTCTAGTCTGTATCTTATGCATAGTGTCTCCCAAATGGGAAATGGTTTAGAAAAAACAATTAATAGCCAGAACGCTTCCGGCTTTGCCGGTGGTAGCTCCGGTTTTTCTGGCGGTGGCGGTTTTTCTGGTGGTGGTTTTGGCGGCGGCGGCGGCGGTCGGTGGTAAGGTTTGGAGGTGTTAGCGTAAAAACTCTTTTAGCACTCAATCTTGACGAGTGCTAATATTCCTGTAAAATGGAGTCAAGTTTTGATTTTAAAAATTAAGTAAATAAAAATGGCAACCAAAGTTAGACCGCTAGCAGACAATGTTTTAGTGGAAATTAAAAAAGAAGACAAAGTAACCGCTTCTGGGATTGTTCTTCCAGATACTGCCAACGAAGACAAGCCACAAGAAGGCTTAGTCATTGCCGTTGGCGAAGGAAAGATGGTCAAAGGAGAATTAGTAAAACCGGCGGTTAAAAAAGGAGATACCGTTATTTTTGCCAAGTATTCTGGAACAGAAATTAAAATTAAGAGCAAGGATCACTTAATTCTAAAAAGCGAAGATATTCTAGCGGTAGTAGAGTAATTTTTAGCAAAGGAATTTATAAAAAAGCTCGGCGTAAAACCCGGGCTTTTTTCTTATGGTGTTTTTGCTATAATCAAAAAACAAAAGCAAATGCGTAAGTCCTAACAAAAACAAACAACAATGAACATCTTTCCGTTAGAAAATCCAAAAGCGGTTATTATTATCCTAGTTTTGACTTTTGCTTGGACCATTCCCTGGAAAGCACTGGCCTTATGGAAGAGCGCTCGTCATGGTCAAGCTGGTTGGTTCGTGCTGTTTATCTTGGTGAATACTTTAGGTCTTTTAGAAATAATTTACCTAAAATTCTTTAGTCGCGTAGGTTTTACTGACCTAGAAGAACCAAAAGTCAATCTAGAAAAACCAAAAACTTCTTTTCTGCCCCCCAAAGAACTTCCATCAAAGGTTGGCTTAAAAGAAAATCCCAGAAAAATTCTAATGAGAAACAGAATGCACAACAGCCTAGACTAATCACTAGATTCTATTTGGGGCTGTTTTTTTCTAGTTAAAGATCCAATAAAGATCTTTTTTAAGTTTTCCTTGTCTTCTGTTTTTAATTCTCCTAAGAAAGAAAGGATAATAAAATAAAAAATAAAATAAGCGGCTCCTCCGGCAAAAAGAGAGAAAATTGTTTTGGGCAAATAAGCAAAAATACCGGCTGCAATAATCGCTGCCGCAGTTGATTTTAAAAGAGAGACATAATCAAAACAGGAACCAAAGACTCTTGTTACCCAATAAAGAGAAAGGATCATTAAAGAAAAAGAAGTCACCGTAGTTGCGCTCGCCGATCCAACGATTGAAAATTTAGGAATTAAAATAAGGTTTAAGGCAATATTAATCAACAGTCCCGTCCAAGCCAAAATGGCAGAAGCACGTACTTTATTAGCACCATTCAAAATAAAGGTAGTAATAAAAAAGACAGTGAGCGCGCCGACTCCTAAAACAAATATTTCTAAAGACAAAGAGCCGACTTCGTATTTTTGGGAATACAAAAGCCGGATAATTGGTTTGGCATAAATCATAATGGCAGCAACGGTAGGGACAATTAGCATAATAATGTAACGCAGAGAACTCCGAATTAAAATCCGAACTTCTTCTTTTGATTTTTCGGCGATCATTTTAGAAACAGTAGGCAAAAGCAAGAATGCTAGCTGTGAAAAAAAGTAAAAAGGAATTCGACCAACATTAATTACGGCATTGTAAATTCCCACCAAATAGTCATCTTGTAGAAGGCGTTTAATCAAGAAAAGATCCACATTGATTACTAGATTGTAAGCCACCATAAACCAAATCACGCCCAAACCAAAACGGATTATTTTTTGATAAGGAAAATCGCCAGTAATCGGCTTCTTTCTATTCTGATCTATTAAAAAGGAAAAGGTAAAAACGATTACCGGGGAAACAACATAACCCACAATACCGCCCTCTATTCCATAAAAATAAGCTAAAACCAAAATAAAAATAACTCGGGTAATGGCGCGGACACTTGCCTGAAGAGCTTGTTTGGCAAAAAGGTGCAAGCCATTAAAGTAATTGTTGTAAAAACTAGCGGCAGCAAAAGCGGGAATAATTAAGGTAGAAATTTTTAAAAGGGGGATTAAAGAATCGTCTTTAAAGAACAGAGCAATCAAGGGGACAGAGAAGTAATAGATTAAGGAGACGGCGCTAATTAAAACCGTTTGGGCCAAAGCGGCTTTTCTTTTGATGATTTTTTCTTTTTCTGGATATTCGGAAATATATTTAGAAAGGGCCTTGGGAATGCCGTCACCAATAAAAACAATCGTCATAGTGGCCAAGGTAATAATCAAGCCGTAACGACCGTATTCGGCGGGGGTTAGCATGCGCGCCAAATAGGCATGAACAAAGTAGCCCGAAAGCACAAAAACAATTTCCGAAAGATTAATCAAAATAAAAGAACGCGCTAGCTTAGACATTTTTTATTGAAGATAAGTTTTGATACTTTTCTTGAACTTTCTTGGCAATTGCTTGGGGATCTTTTTCGGCTTGGATTATGGTTAAGCCAAAACTTTTTTTTAGTTTTAAAAAGAGATTTCTCTTAGCGACTAAATACTCTATTCCTTGTTCTTGTTTTCTTTTTTGAGCTTCTTTAGGATCTAGGTCAAAGAAAAAAGAAAGATCTGGTTTAGGGATTAGTTTTTTTAAGAGTGGCGAAAGGCGCGGATCGTCTTCTTTTTCTAGGTAATAAATGTTCACTAGGTAATCAAAAAAATAGCGGTCAAAAATTACTACCAGTGGTTTTTTTTGATTCCAAAAAACAGAAAGTTTAAATAAAGAAAGATCGATTAGTAAATTTAGCTTTCTTAAAAAAAGACTAATTGGGCAAGTATGGCTAGAATCACAAGGACCACAGCAAGAAGATTTTTTGTGGCGACCAGAAGAAGATACCGCTGGTTTTTTAAATCCCAACTTAGCCGCAAAAGAATTTTTAATAATGTGAATTTTTTTGTACGGGATTTTTTCCTTGTTTAGGTAATCAGTAAACAACTTAACTTGAGTAGACTTGCCAGCGCCGTCTACACCAGAAAAAGTAACAATAGTCATTTTTGGGTGAATTATTTTATTACAATTTAGCATTAAAAAAGAAGAGGTTCAATCAATTGGGGATTATGGATTACAGATTCTCCCTCTAGCCAGCATCCTTAGAGGAGGCTCCTTGTTCTCGCCAACTAGATTCGAAGCTTTTTAGACAAAACAAAACAGGAACAAGGTGGAGCGAGGCCCGGTCGAGGCCGAGCGTACTGGGAAAAGGATGCTGACTAGAGGGAGAACGGGTTTAAGAATCCACTGTTCGTAATTTATTGAACCTTGTTGCGTTTTTTGATTTGGTTCGTTTTCTATTGGAAGCCGAAAAAATTAACTTTCGGCCGCACCTTAAAAAACCAACCCAATCACACACGCACCACATACATACAAGAAAGGAGATTAATAGTCAGGGCTTGTGCTCAATGTTTTTGCTTGGAACCGTAAGAAAATACTTTATCGACCGTGTTTTAAAAAACAACAAAACAAGAAAGAAAGGAAACGAACAATGGAAAGATTAGCAAGAATGGTAGCAGCAGCATTGATAATCGTTGTGGGCGGAATGTTTTTTTCTTCCCCAAGTTTTTCGGCCAACGCCAACGGCGCTCTTAACACCGCCAAAAAAAGTAAATGCTTAGCCGATGACAGCGGCAACAAAATCGAATGGTATTCCTATCCAGGAGATAATGATTATGTTGTTGGTTTCTATGGAGAATTCAAAGAAATGCCCAAGGACGGAGAAGTAGAACTCTTTGTTAACGGAACAAAGGTTGCCAGTTTTCGGGTGACCTCGGTCAAAGTTAATGATGATATTGCACAGGTAACCCCCATCATTGAAATTAATGCAGGTTCACCAACGGTCAATGGAGAATTCCGGGTTAAAGCCACAGGATTTATTCAAGCCGAGGTAGGGACTGTTTTAAAAAACGGGGAAGTTTTTTCCTCCTTCCTTGGAATAGAGGTCAGTTCTCTCTATTTCTATCTCTTGGAGACAAGGGAAAATACGGAAGAAGGAATGGTCGCTGTAAAATTCGGAGCCTGGCCACTGTTTGATTCGGACATCTCCTCTATCAGGAATGTGAGCGTGAAAATTGGGGAGAATTCCTACAAAACAAGATTACGCCAAAAACGGTCTGGCGAATATTCCACCAAGTGGGTGATTATTGGATCTGAAATCCAAGGTCAATGCCTACCAGTGGAATTTTCTTACGACAGCGGCAGTTCAGCAACCGAAATCTGTTTTTAGTTTAATTCAGGCCCCAAAAGCTTGGATTAGCTAAGCGTTCTTCGGTTCACCAAAATAGTCCTTGGTTGTTTACAATCAAGGACTATTTTTTATTCCTCTGGTCTCTATGGCGGGAACAAGGAGCCTCCTCTAAGAACACTGGTTCACAAAAAAGTTACTTTGTTGCGTTTTTTAATCTCATTCGTTTTAAAAGGTGTAGCCAAAAAAATACAGAAAAAACGCCAAGTATTACCCAGTAAGGGTGTTTATGGTAGTTTTAGAATTATCGCACTTAAACAACGAAAATTAGAGAGGGATTGCAGATAATGCCGAAACATTCTGCGAAAAAACTAAAAATTTTCTCTCTATTTTTGAAAAGAATTTTTGGCAATTTTGCTCGGTCGATAACTCAGTGTATAATTGGTGTATAATTTAAGATAAGTTTAATTAATTTAAAGAAATAATTATGAAGAGAATCGTAACACTAGGTTCGTTATTGCTTGGGGTAGTCTTTTTGGCTGGGTGTGGTCAAGAAATAGTGAGTCAAACACAACCAACAACGCCAGCTCCTGTGGCGCAAACGCCAGCAGTAAATAAACAAGCTAATAATACTCCTGCGCCAGTTGAAACAAAGCCGGTGCTAGATAAAAAGGCTCTTGAAACTGTCGCCTACGATGCCGTGAATACCAGAACTAAAGGTGTATGGGATAAGAAAGTAGAAATCGGCACCATTCACGAATCACAAAAAGCTGTGAAAGGATCTTGGTGGGCAAAAGACAAATGGGATTGGATTGCTTGGCAAAAAGATGATGGCAAATGGACTGTGCTTGTAAGCATGGACGGATTTAATTGCAAGGAATTGGATACCGTGCCAAGCCAATATGCCGATTTCTTCAAGGACATAACCAATCAGTTTGGTAAAAAATACTGTTACTAAAAAATTGCCAAAAAATTAAATTTCTTTAATAAGGAAAAAGATTTTTGACTACATCCGATAACAACGCATATCTGGCTACGGGAAAATCACTCAAATATATTCTAAGGATGTGATTTTCCCTCCGCCCAAATTTTCATCCCTTAGTCCGATGAAGGTTTAGGTGGAGATAATTAAACAAAGCATTGTCTGAAATTAAAAATTCATCCTGCTAAGTTGGGATGAAAACTTCAGATGATGCGTAAACGTTATCGGAAATAGTCAAAAATCTCTCTCAATTTATATTTTAATTTTTTAACAAACAACATTATGAAAAGAATCGTAACATTAAGCGCCTTGTCCCTGGGAATTTTGTTTTTGGCTGGGTGTGGTCAAGAAATAGTGAGTCAAACACAACCAACAACGCCAGCTCCTGTGGCGCAAGTACCAACAGAGCCAGTAGTAACGCAACCTGATCCAACAACGCCAGCCGTCACTCAAAATTACATTGAAGTAAAAGAATTGGGATTCAAGGTTCCCGTCGATGCTTTAAGTGCAAAGGAGATAACTTACAAAATTGCACAAGCCACAAAAGACAAGCCAACTCCTAGCGTGTACTTTTCAACCAAGGCGCTAAACTCAATGAGTAAGGATTGCGAAGAAGGATCGATTGGGGCAATTTCAAAAGTGTCTGGCAAAGTATCCACAGATCCTAATTCAGAAAATTTCATGCCAGGAGAAATAAAACAACTCCAAGGTTTTTCGCTGGTATTTGATACTCCTCAAGCCCCTTGTCACTCCGGCGACAACTCTCTGGATATAAAATTTATGCAAATCCTTGAAACTGGATTTAAAAATGCGGTTCTGCTTGGCCAGTAAATTGCCAAAAAGTTCTTTATTTTTAGGAAAGGAAATTTTTAGTTTCATCGCCTAACACGGCATATCTGGCTACGGAAAATTGACATTAATTTATACTTTTAGGAGTGTCAATTTTCCTCCGCCCAAATCCCGCACTAATTTTTGTGGTATTTGGATGGAGTTCATGGTGTAATTTTAAGAATCATAGAAGGCTACAAAAAACAAAAATTTATTACTAGGTAAAATTAACAGATGACTTTTAAGGAAGGCTTTGGAGATTTACTAGAAAACCAAACCCAAGGACCAAGTGATGCAGAGCTAGTACAAAATTGCCAAGAGGGAAACTTGAACGATTTTTCCCTACTTTATGAAAGATATTTAAAAAAGATCTACGACTTTGTTTATTTTAAAACTTTTCATAAGGAAACGGCCGAAGATATTTCTAGCAGAGTTTTTATAAAAGCCTTAGAAGGAATCAGCGCCTTTGAAGAAAGAGAAGGTGGAGGATTTTCTAGCTGGATTTACCGCATTGCTCGGAACATGGTGATCGATCATTACCGGACAATTAAGACGCACACCAACATTGAAGATGTTTGGGATTTGGCTTCCCGTGAAAATGTTCAAATCGATACGGAAAACAAGGATCGCCTAGAAGCCGCCAAGAAATTTTTACTGGGAATGGATCGGAGCCAACGGGAGATTGTAATAATGAGGGTTTGGCAGGGAATGAGCTTTAAAGAAATTGCCGAAAAGTCCGGAAAGAATGAAGCCCACTGCCGTACAGTTTTTTCTCGTTGCTTGGTTAAAATAAGAACGGCAGAAGCCATTGGTATTGCCTTAGTGATTTTAGTTTTCTGTTTAGCTTTTTAAACATATGAAAATACCAGGATTAAAAACAACCGAAGAAAATCAAGCAGAAGAAAAAATGTTATTAGAGCTTTCCAGGCTAAAGCCCAATACGCTATTTAATCTATCTTTTAAAAATAAGATGGACCAAAGAATTAAGGAAGGAATTGAATCGTTGCAAGCCAAACAGGCCGAAAAAATAAAAACGACTAATCCATTGGGATCTTTTAAGGAAAAATTTGCTAGCGTTGGTCGCTTTTTGTTCCAAAAACCACCGGCTTTTGCTTTTGCGATTCTAGCCGTAATTGTTTTATTTTCGGCGGTCTATTTGTATGTTGGGAAAGACAAGGCAAGGTTTGCTTTTAAGGGGAATCCCACTCTTGTTCTGTATCCAGAAAAAAATAACGATGCCGGAATTGATCCTGCGACTTCGTTTATTTTTAAAAGTTCCGAAAAGCTTAAAGAATCGGTGGTAGAAAAGATTGTGGTTTTTGAACCAAAAATTGCCTTTAGAGTTAAAGAAATAAAAAGTACCGATGGTTTAGTCCCCCAAGTGTCAGCTGCCGCCGAAGAAAAAAGCCAAGAAGAAGGCTTGTATCAATATAAAATTACTCCCGAAAATAAATTAGAAGAAGATTCAATTTACAAGATATCTATTGATGCAGAAGGAGTAGGGGAAAGAGATTACCAATGGGCTTGGCAGGTAAAAGCTCCTTTTTCTTTAGTCTCATCTTCTCCCAGAGACGAAGCCAATGGTGTCCCTATTAATACGGGCATTGAATTATTGTTTAATAGAAGTATTACTCCGGAGATTCAAAAGTTGATCACCATTTCTCCTTCAGTCCCTTTTAGAATAGAGATCAAAGAAAACAAAGTGACTCTAATTCCCGAAGGCGGATTAAAAGAAAAACAAGTTTACCAAATAAAAATAGCAAAGGGAGTCACTATGGTAGATGGAATAGAAACTACCAGCAAAGATTATTCATTTAGTTTTGAAACGGAAAGCAAGAGAGAAGAAGGCGTAAGAACTCAAGAAGATTTTGATTTCTCCAAAGATATTATTCAAACTTCCCCTTTTAAAAATTCCATTATCTCTCTTTATTCTGGCAATGGAGAATTTGAAGTTAAGTTATACAAGTTTGCTAACGCCAAAGATTTTAAAGACTCATATCTTTTAAGCCGCAACTGGGATTATAGATGGTCTTCTTATTCTTACGAAAAAACACTAGACCAATATCGACCGACCAATGTTAGCGAGGTAGCTTCCTTTACGGCAGAAACCAAGGAAGTGGAGTGGAGAAAAATTATTGAATTTCCAACACCACCGGAACGGGGATATTATTTTTTCACCGTAAAGCAGGGGGATAAAGAAAGAGGCGGATATTTGCACAGTTCTAATTCGGCTTATTATTATTCCCTGGCTTCTGGTAACGGACTACTCTGGCTTTTTGATGCTAGAACCAAGGCTCCCATTAATAAAGCGAGTCTTAGCGTTATAGAAGGTAAAGAAAGTGCTAGCAAGGCAATGGGAGTGACTAAGGAAAATGGCCTAATGGAGTTTGCTGTTCCCAGTGGTTTAGAAAAAGACATTATGCCTTGGTTTTGGGAAATAAATGTTCCTGGAGAAGAGCCAGAAATTGTTCCGGGGAGCAACCCCAGTAAAGGCGATTCCTACTGGGATGTTTTAACCGCCGACAGGGATACCTATCTACCTAATGATGAAGTAAGGTACTGGGCAATAGTAAAAGGCAGGGATAAAAATTTAAGAGACAGCGTTCTAACCGTGGGAATCTACGAAAACTATATTTCTGGAAAAGCAGGTGCCGAAGATATTCCTCTGGTCGCCGAAAAAAAGACGGTCTCGATTTCTGATACTCTAGAAGGGAAACTAGCTTTAACCAGCATTAAGCCGGGAGGATATATGCTAGTGGTTAGTGGACCCGACGGTGAACTAATTAGTCAAAAATGGATTTCTGTAGAAACTTACGACAAACCGGCCTACCAGATTTCAACAGAAGTTTCTAAGGATGCCGTTTTTACTGGGGAAAAAGTAGAATTCAAAATTTTTGGAAAGTTTTACGATGGCACTCCCAATCCGGGAACAACGGTGGATTATCGGATTTCTTACGGTAGTTATTCCGAAGAAAAAACATTGGTCTTGGATCAAGAAGGAAAAGGAATGGTAGCTTTTACTCCAAACTACATAGGACAAGAACAAGACGATTATTTCAGCGATTCCAAAAGACTTTATTTCTTTGTTCATCCTCATTTTGCCGAAGAAGGAGAAATTACTAGCGAATCTTCGGTGGAAGTTTTCCAGTCTTCCGTTATCTTGCAACCTTCTCAAGAAAAAATAAAAAATGAAACTCACCGAATAACGGTAAAGGCCAATCGAACTAATCTTGAAGGATATAAAATGAGTCAGTTGGGTTACTCCTTTAATGCTCTTTTGGGAGACCCAGTAGGTGGGCAAAAAATCCATGCCAAATTATTTAAGAAATACTATGAAAGCAAAGAAGATGGTGAATATTACGATTACCTTACCCGGAGCGTTAAGAAGAAATATGCCCAAGAAGAAAAGAAAGACTTAATAGAAGAATGGGACGGACAAACTTCCAAACAAGGAGATTGGGTCTTTGAAAAGGAGCTACCAGCTACCGGAGAAAATAAAGGTTTGCGCTACTTCTTTGTTTTTAGTACCCAAGACGAACAATCAAAGGTTGCTTCTGATTCTCTAGATATAAAATCTGCCGATTGGGATGGATACATTGATTCCGGGGTTAATTTTAAAATGAGTATTGATGGCGGAGAAACAAATCTCAATTCTTGGTTCGGTCAATCTTTTAGGGAAAAAGAGAAGGTTAAAATTTCAGCCAACTTATTGAACGAAGCTGGAGAAGACATGAAACCAAAACAAATTCTTTTTTATCGCTTGCAAAACGACATTCAAAGAGCTTGGATTTCTGACCAAAAAGATCAAGAAGAAGTTTTTTCTCAAGATTTAATTCCTTCGGTTCAATATAGAGCGGTGGTTTTTTGGGAGCATGGCTTTTTAGAAGCCTACCAGAGCGTTGCTTATAACAATGAATCAAAGAAACTAGAAATCAAGATTAATCCTAATCAAGAAAAATATCGCCCAGGGGAAGAAATAAAACTAGATCTAGAAGTTAAAGATCAAGAACAAAAAGGCGTACCGGCGGAAGTAAATGTTTTCTTGGCCGATGAGGCCCTGAGCGCCATCAATCCTAGCTGGTCGTTGAATGTGGCCGACGATTTTTACCAGGCGATTTCTTTTTCCCCTACCGTTAGTTTTACTGAATATAATTCATTGGGAAGAGGCGATGGGATGGGTGGGTGTTTTGTTGGTCAAACCAAAATCACCATGGCCAATGGAAACCTGAAAAATATTGAAGAAATAAAAAGAGGGGATCAGATTCTAACCTTCTCTCAAGAAAAGAAAGCTTTAGTTAAAGCAGTTGTACAAGAAACAACCAGTCACAAAGTAGATGGGTACTTAGTGATCAATCAAAAACTCCGAGTAACCGAAGATCATCCACTTTGGTCTGGTGGACAGTGGCAGAAGGCTGGATCATTAAAAGAGGGCGAATTCCTGACCTTAGGAGATGGTAGTGAGCAGCGAATTTGGGAAATCAAAAAAGAAACTGCTCCCCAAACAGAAGTTTACAATTTAATAATTGGGAAAGAGCATACTTACTTGGCCAATGGTTTCTTTGCGCACAATGATGGCAAGGGCGGTGGCGGTAATCGGGTTGACTTTAAAGATTTGGCGGGTTGGGCGGTAGTTAAGGCAGACAAGGACGGAAAAGCCCATGCCGAATTTAAAGCTCCCGACGACATTACTAGCTGGAGAGCAATCGCTCGCGCTTATGAACCAGAAAAAATGACTGGCGGATCGGCCTATAAGTTGATTCCCGTAAGCTTAGGTTTTTTTGGTGACATTATTCTAAACGATACTTACATGGCAGGTGATGAGCCGGAAATTAAAGTCCGAGCTTCGGGAACATCCTTGGATAAAGACAAACCGGTAACTTACAAACTAGAAAGTCCTTCTCTTGGTTTGAATATTGAAAAGACGCTAAAAGAAAACATTGCTTGGCTTAGCTTAGGCAAGCTTCCTTTAGGGAGCCACGCGCTCACAGTGACGGTTACTCAGGGGAATAAGGTAGACAAACTTACCAAGAAGATAGAAGTAAAGAATGGCCTAGGAAAGGAAAAGGTTTTTGAAACCTATCAATTAAAAGAAGGAATGGGAGGGATTGGAAAAAATGCCGAAGGAACTGTAGAGCTGGTCTTTACTTCTCAAAGCAAAGCTTCTTTTTATCCTGATTTTTCCAAGAATGTATTTGCCCAGGGATCAAGATTGGATCAATTAGCCGCTTCCTTTTTTAGTCAAAAGGCATTGCAAAAATATTTCAAAGAAGATCTCCCCCAAGAAGAATTAAAATTAGATCGTTTCTTTAGAAATGAAAGTGGTCTGTCTATTTTTGGAGATGGTCCGGCTGATCTAGAATTTTCAGCTAAAATGGCTGACTTGGCCGGAGAACAGGTTTACAAGAAAGAGATGGCTGAATATTTTAACAAAGAACTTTATAGTGACTTAGCAGACACTCACCGAGTAACTCTGGCTCTTTACGGGTCGGCTTCCTTAGGAGAACCGGTTTTAAATAAAGTCCAAAAGATGGCCCAAAGCAATGACCTTCTTTTGGAAGACTATACCTATTTGGGCCTTGCTTTGGCCAAGCTGGGGGACAATGAGGGAGCAAGAAAAATTTATGATCAAAAAATAAAAGTAAAACTTGCCTTTGAAAATGGTGAAGCATTCTTAAAGTCAGCCAATGGAATTTCTAGCGGTTTTACCAGTCCCGAAAAAGTAACGGCAGTGATTGGAATTCTAGCGGCCAAGATTGGTCACGAAGATATGTATGCCCTAAACAAGTATCTCTTAAACCATGATCCCGAAAAGGAACTAGATATTTTAGAAGAAGTAATGCTGGCCACAGCGGGAATGGAAAAACAGAAAGATAAAGAAGCTTTAGTGGAATTTTCTACCAAAGCAAGAAAAGAAAGTTTTGACTTTAAAAAGGAAGGCGACTTTAGTCTAAACATGCCCAAAGCAGAACTAGATTCGTTAAAGATAAATAAAATAAAAGGGACTGTTGGCTTGGCGATTTATTTTGAAGAGCCAGTCAGCAAAAAAACCGAAGATAATAATCCAAATATTAGCTTGGTTCGGAGTTATTCAAGCCCTAATGGAGAAGCTATAAAAGACGGCGACTTGGTAACGGTTGAATTAAAGATTGGCTTGGGTCCAAATGCCAGCGGTGACTATTCTGTTTCCGATGTGCTTCCGGCTGGATTAAAACCGCTTACCGGAATTTCTGAAGGAGGCATGGCAAAGGTAGCGACTGAAATAGAGAGCGATAATCCTTGCGAAAAAGGCTGGAATCTTGATTTTGTAGAAGGGAACCGATTGATCTTTGACCTTTATAGTAATTTTTTGGCCGGCAAGGGATGCACTTCTACTTTAATTAAATATCACGCCCGAGTTGTTTCAAAAGGTAAGTTTCAAACCGAAGGGGCATTGTTTCAGTCTTCCGAAAATCCTCTAAACAAATTCTTAGGAGAATCAGCGAATATTGTTATTCAATAGGTGGGCTGTAAAAATCGATACAGGGCTTTGGCTTTCATTCTCCCTCTAGCCAATGTCCTTAGAGGAGGCTCCTTGTTCCCGCTGACAGAGACCAGAGGAGTATCTATTCATTAGACAAGGCTCTTAGTCTACTGAATAGATACTCCTCTGGTCTCTGTGAAGCTTTAAGCTTTTTAGGTAAAGAAAAACAGGAGCAAAGTGGAGCGAGCCATGGTCGAGGGCGAGCGTACTGGGAGAAGGACATTGGTTTTAAGGAATGCAATTTTATTATTTTTCAATGAAGCTTGATTCAAAAAAAATAGAATTATTAGCGCCAGCCGGCGATTTGGCCAAACTAAAAACGGCTTTTAGATTTGGCGCCGATGCCGTTTATTGCGGTCTGCCAGCCTTATCGCTTCGCGCTCGCGTTAATAAATTTACCCAAGAAGATTTAACTGTCGGCATAAAATATGCACACCAGTTGGGTAAAAAAGTTTTTGTGGCATTAAACATTTATGCGCATAACTGCCATTTAGGAGAAGTAAAAAAACATATTTTGTTTTTAAAAAAGATTAAGCCAGATGCGCTGATTATTAGCGATCCGGGGATTATTATGCTGGTTAGGAAATACTGGCCCCAAGCAGAAATCCATCTTTCCACTCAAGCCAACACTACTAATTTTCTGGCGGCTAACTTTTGGCAAAAGGCGGGCGTTAAAAGAATTATTTTAGCCCGAGAACTTACCTTGAAAGAAATTAAGGAAATCGGTCAAAAAACCAAAGACTTGGAACTAGAATGTTTTGTCCATGGAGCAATGTGTATGAGCTATTCCGGCCGATGTATTTTATCTAAATGGATAATGAATCGCTCAGCAAATTTGGGTGACTGCGCGCAACCTTGTCGGTGGGCGTACCATGTCCAAAAAATTAAAGATTCAAAATTATTGCGCGTAATAGACGATCAACAAAGATTCAATCTAGATTTAGAAGAAGATCAGCACGGTACTTATTTTTTCAACAGTTACGATTTGAATCTAATAGAGCAAATTCCAGAATTAATTAAGGTCGGGGTAGGGTTCTTTAAAATTGAAGGGCGAGCCAAAAGCGCCTACTACCTAGCAATTGTAACGCGCGCTTACCGTCAAATAATTAACGCGGTAAAAGCTAAGGCCACAGAACAAGAATTAAAAAAAATCATTGAACAAGAAAAAAGGGAATTAAATAATTTAGTGCATCGTGGCTACACTACGGGATTTTTACTGGGTAATGAACCAGAACATAATTTCCTAAACCGCAACAACGAAACCAAGTTTCAATTTGTGGGGGAAGTAGAAAATCAAGAAAAAGATTTTGCCACGGTCTATGTGCACAATGGATTTTCCCTAAAAGATCGACTAGAAGCCATTACGCCACAAAAAAACATTTCCCTAAAAATTAAGAAAATCTTAGATTACAAAGGAAAGAAGGTAGCGACGGCCAATGGCGGCCATCAGCACCGCTATCAAGTTTTTTTTGATACAATATTACAAGCAGGGGATTTGTTAAGACGGGAAGCGAATTTTAAATAATGAATTTCGAATTTCGATTCAAGCTAGAATTCGTAATTTAAAATAATTTAAAAATTTAATCGAAATTCAAAATTCAAAATTAATAATTCAACTAAACTGTCTAAAGAAAAATCCCAATTCGAAAATGTAACAATGCCAACGGCGGAAGGAGGAATGGCTAAAAAGAAGACTGGCCCAACCTTATCGGCTGGTTTTGCTTTGGGACAAAATTTAGAAAAAGAACCACCAGTTTCTCGAGCCGAATCCGTAAAAAGCTTTCTACCAACCTACCAATCACAAGCGGATATGGAAGCCCAAGAAGAAAGAAAAAACAAGGCACGGATAGAAAGAGAGGGTATGAATTACGATTTGTATCTTTTGATTAAAAATAAATTAGCGGGAGAATTTAAGGGAAAAATTCTAGAGAGTGAAGGAAATTGGGGCGATGAGCTTTATGAGAATTTAAGTCAAGCTTCTCTTTTTAATTACATTAAAGACAATCCCGAAATATATACTCCCAACGAAAAAGATGTTCTCTATATAGCTAGTAATCTAAAGGAATTGTTAGCGGAACAGAATGTTTCCGAAGAAGATTATTTTAAAGCGGGTGGTTTCCTGAATTCATTTATCTATGCCTATTTTAACTCTATTTCCGAAGAAAAAAGAAAAGACCTAAAATTAAATTTACCAAACACCAAAGACTTGATTTTTATTGGAGCAGAATTAAGTTTTGGAGAATTGGAAGTAGAAGAAGCAGGTGATTACTTTGGTTATAAAGCTTGTGGCTCGGTAATTCTTAAAGCTAGAAAGGCGGAGAATTGTGCTGGATATGGAGCTCACGGCAACGCTCGAATATTAGTGGAAGAAGTGGGTGTTCTTTTTGGTTTCGAAGTCCACGGTTCGGCTATTCTTAAAGCCAAGAAAGCGGGGGATGATACTGGACAGGAGGCTTATGACGATGTTCAAATATCGGTAGAAGAAACGGGAGATAATTTTGGCTGCAATGTTTGTGGCTCGGTAATTCTTAAAGCTAGAAAGGCGGAGAATTGTGCTGGATATGGAGCTCACGGCAACGCTCGAATATTAGTAGAAGAAACGGGGGATGATGTGGGTGTAGAAATGAATGAAAATGCTAAAATAACGATAGGCAAAAAACACGGTTCTATTAGTGATGGTCGAAGAGATAACGCTCAAGTTGTTTTACCCGATGGTCGAGTGTTGGGGTCGGGAGAATCTGCTTAATTACGAATTAACAATTACGAATTTTGAATTTCGATTAAAATTAAAAATTAGAATTTAAAAACGAGCTCGTTTCTAAATTAAAAAATTCGGTCTTTAATCAAAATTCAAAATTCAAAATTAATAATTCAAAAAACGTGTCTAAAGAAAAATCCCAGTTCGAAAATGTAACAATGCCAACAGCCGAAGGAGCGATGGCTAAAAAGAAAACCGGCCCATCCTTGCCGGCGGGTTTTTCAGTTGGTCAAAGCTTAGAAAAAGAAAAACCAGTTTCTCGAGCCGAATCGGTAAAAAGCTTTCTACCTAGCTTTTTGTCGCAGGTTGACCTGGAAGGCAAAATAGAAAAAGAAAAAAAAGCCCAAATGGAAAAAGAAGGGATAAATTATGATTTATATCTTTTAATTAAAAACAAGTTAGCAGGAGAATTCAGGGAAAAATTAGAAAGAAAAAACCTAGTTGATCAATACAATATTCCGAAGTGCTATGATATTCTAAAACAATGTTCCCTAGCCGATTCAATAAAAGAAAATCCTAAACTATATACTCCCAATTCTAGGGATTTACAATTTATCTCTAATAATTTAAGAGAGTTTTTTCCTAAGATAGAAGAAACAGATTATTCTTCGTTAGGCGTCTTTCTTAATTCGTTTATCCACGCCTATTTTAATTCCGTCCCCCAAGAAGAAAGGAATGATTTAAAACTCTATCTTCCTAATACCAAAGATCTTGATTATATTGGAACAGAGTTAAGTTTTGGGGAATTAAGAGTGGATGGAGTAAAAGATTTTTTTGGTTTTAATGCTCACGGAGAAACCGTACTAAAAGCTCAAGAAGTAGGAGACTTTGCCGGCTTTAAAGCCCATGGAAAAGCGTTAATAGAAGCAAAAAAAGTAAAGGATTATTTTGGCTTTCAAGCTCACGGCGAAGCTGTTTTAAAAACCAAAAAAGCACAGGACAATTTTGGATCTCACGCCCATGAAAAAGTACTAATAGAAGCAGAGACGGTTGGATGGGATGCCGGTGACAGAATTACAGGAGAAGCCCAAGTATTAATTAAGAAGAATTATGCTTCCGTTGGTGACATCAGAAGGGGTGATTCTAAAGTTATTCTGCCGGATGGCCGGATTCTAAAGGCGGGAGAATCTGTTTTTTAATGGCGGATTACGAATTTTAAAATATTGAAATATGAAAATATTTGTCGGCAGTAAAAATCAAGCCAAGCTTTTAGCGGTTAGGGAAATAGCTAAAGATTATCCAGCTCTAAAAGGTGCCAAGATTATTGGTTCGGAAATTAAAAGCGGTGTTTCTGATCAGCCAAAATCTTTCCGTGAAACTGTACAAGGTGCCAAGAATCGGGCGCGTGGTGTTTTTAGAGAAGGAGAACTAGCCATTGGCTTGGAATCAGGATTGATCAAGGTTCCTGGTTCGCGCAATGGTTTTATGGATGTTTGTGTTTGTGTTATTTACAACGGCAAAACATTTTCCTTGGGACTGTCTTCTGGTTTTGAATGTCCGCCAGAAATGAATCGGCTGATTATGGAAGAAGGAATGGATATGACTCAAGCCGCTAATAAGATTGGCTTAACCAAAAATCCCAAACTAGGATCAGCGGAAGGCTTGATCGGAATCCTTACCAAAGGACGAGTAACTCGCCAAGAATATACCAAGCAGGCTTTGATTATGGCTTTAGTGCAGATAGAAAACCAAGGGCTTTATTAAATTTCGAATTATGAGTTTTGAATTTCGATTAAAATTAGAATTTAAAAACGGGCTCGTTTCTAAATTCAAAATTTGGTCTTTAATCGAAATTCAAAATTCAAAATTAATAATTCAAAAAACATGTCCAAAGAAAAATCTCAATTCGAAAATGTAACAATACCAACGGCGGAAGGAGGAGCGGCTAAAAAAAACACCACTCCCGCTTTGCCGGCTAATTTCTCCTTGGGTCAAAACCTAGCCCAAGAGCAGCCGGTTTCTCGAGCCGAATCCGTAAAAAGCTTTCTACCAACCTACCAATCACAAGCGGATATGGAAGCCCAAGAAGAAAGAAAAAACAAGGCACGGATAGAAAAGGAGGGCATGAACTATGATCTATATTTATTGATTAAGAATAAGTTAGCGGGGGAATTTAAAAAGAATATGAGCAATTTTATTGTTCATTCAACTATTTCAATATATGAAACCTTAAAAAATATCTCCCTACAGCAATCAATCCAGGAAAATCCCAAACTATACACCCCTAATCCCAAGGATCTTGAATTTATTGCTAAGAATTTAAAGGAATTTTTTCCAGATTCAAAGACAGATACTCAATATCGTCAGTTCGGAACATTTCTTAATGTTTTTATCCATGCCTACTTTAATTCTATTCCCCAAGAAGAAAGAAAAAACTTAAAACTTTTTTTACCGGGTACCAAGGATCTTGATTGCATTGGAGCGGAGCTGAATTTTGGTGAACTAGAAGTAAAAGAAGTAGGCGAATATTTTGGAGCATTGGCTTTTGGAAACGCTGTTCTAAAAGCCAAAAAGGCCAAATCTTCTGCTGGCTATAAAGTTAAAGACAATGTTTGCTTAATGGTTGACAGTGCCTATGGTTATTTTGGCGCCGAAGCTTCTGGAAATGCTATCCTAGAAGCTGGATCGGTAAACGATTATTCTGGTTATAAAGCCAAAGACAATGTTCAGCTAACAGTTGATAGAGCTTATGGATTTTTCGGTAAAGATGCTTCTGGATCCGCCATTCTAAAAGCTAGAGAGGTGGGATTTGAAGCTGGTAAAGGAATTAAAGAAAATGCTCAAATAATAATCACTGAGGAGTATGGTTCCATTGGAGGACCAAGAAAAGACAATTCCCAAATTATTTTACCTAATGGACAAGTCTTAAAGGCAGGACAAATTATTTAATTTTGAATTACGAATTTTGAATTTCGATTAAAATTAAAAATTAGAATTTAAAAACGAGCTCGTTTCTAAATTAAAAAATTCGGTCTTTAATCAAAATTCAAAATTCAAAATTAATAATTCAAAAAACGTGTCTAAAGAAAAATCCCAATTCGAAAATGTAACAATGCCAACGGCGGAAGGAGGAATGGCTAAAAAGAAGACTGGCCCAACCTTATCGGCTGGTTTTGCTTTGGGACAAAATTTAGAAAAAGAACCACCGGTTTCTCGAGCCGAAACAGTAAAGAATTTTGTGCCCAGCCACCAATCACAAGCGGACCGAGAAGCAGAAGAAGAAAAAGAAATTAGAATACAGATAGAAAAAGAAGGGATGAACTATGATTTGTATTTATTAATTAAAGATAAGATGGTGGGAGAATTTGAAAAAAACATAGAAAAAAGCAGAGGAATAGCTTCAGCTTCTTGGTTCCCAAGGGACAGATACGAGCTTTTAAAAAAGTCTTCGTTACCTAAACTAATAGAAGAGAATTCGGAAATATATACTCCCAATTCCAAGGACTTACGATTTATTGTTAAAAATTTAAAAGATTTTTTCCCCAAAATAGAAGAAAGTGACTATCCTACATTAGGTGTTTTCCTTAATGTTTTTATTCATGCCTATTTTAATTCTGTTGACCAAGAAAAAAGGGAAGATCTAAATTTACTTTTATCTAATACCAAGAATCTTGATTTTGTTGGAACAGAACTGAATTTTGGAAAATTGGAAGTGGAGGATGCGGGTGACTATTTTGGTTACTATGCCCATGGAAAATCCGTGCTTTGTGCCAAAAAAGTTGGAGATAGTGCTGGTTATAAAGCTTCTGATAGAACCTTGCTAGAGATTGACGAAGCAGGCAATAACTTTGGTAAGGATGCTCATGGAAATTCCATATTAAAAGCTAGAAAAGTGGGAAATACCGCTGGTTACAGCGCTTTTGAAGAGTCTCAGATTATAATAACAGAAGAAGCCGGTAATGATTTTGGTAGGTTTGCCAGAGAAGAAGCAATACTTAAGGCAAGGAAAGTAGGAAGTGACGCTGGTTATAAAGCTTCTGGAAAAGTTCAAATACTGGTTGAAGAAGCCGGCGATTATTTTGGCAGGGAGGCTTATGGTGATGCAGTGCTTGTGGCTGACAGGGTAGGTGATCATGCCGGAAAGAAGATTAGAGGCAATGCTTCCATAACAGTAAATAAAGAAGCGGGCGATAATTTTGGAGACGAAGCTTCCGATAGAACTGTTCTTAAAGCCAAAAAAGTTGGTAATTTTGCTGGTTGTAGAATTAAAGGGAGCGCTCAAATGGAAGTAGAAGAAGCTAATTCTTATTTTGGCCTACAAGCTTCCGATAGAACTGTTCTTAAAGCCAAAAAAGTTGGTATCATGGCTGGCAATGAAATTAAAGGGAATGCTCAAATTACAATTACGGAAAGTTATGATCTAATTGGTGGTAATAGACAGGGCGATTCCCAAATCATTCTTCCCGACGGCCGAATCCTAAAGGCGGGAGACGAGGCCTAATGACGAATTATGAATTTCGAATTTCGATTAAAATTAAAAATTAGGATTTAAAAACGAGCTCGTTTCTAAATTAAAAAATTCAGAATTTAATCGAAATTCAAAATTCAAAATTAATAATTCAAAAAAAGTGTCTAAAGAAAAATCCCAATTTGAAAATGTAACAATGCCAACCGCCGAAGGAGGAGCGGCTAAAAAGAACACCGCTCCCGCTTTGCCGGCAGATTTTTCGGTGGGCCAAAATTTAGAAAAAGAACAGCCGGTTCCCCGAGCCGAATCGGTAAAAAGTTTTATGCCTAGCCACCAATCACAAACCGATCGAGCAATCCAGGAGGAAAAAGAATTTAGGATGCGCATGGAAAAAGAAGGGATGAATTACGATTTGTATCTTTTAATCAAAGAAGGGTTGGCATCGGAATTTGAAGAAAACTTTTGGAAAAGCAGAGGCAGGGATTTTCATGTATCTTACGACATTTTAAAGCAAACTTCGTTGCCAGAATATATTCAAGAAGATCCCGAACTATATACGCCCAATCCCAAAGATTTAATTTTCATCACTAAAAACTTAAAGGAGTTATTTACCGATCAAGAGATAAAGGAAAAATATTCCGATCGATTAGGAATGTTTGTAAACTCTTTTATTCACGCCTATTTTAATTCCGTTCCCCAAGAAAAAAGAAAAGACTTAAAACTTTATCTTCCCAATACTAAAGATTTAACTTTTATTGGTTCAGGATTAAGCTTTGGAGAGCTGGAAGTAGACGAGGCAGGAGATCAATTTGGTCGCGGGGCTTGCGGAGAAGCTGTGCTTAAAGCCAGGAAAGCAGATAATTATGTTGGTTTTGGAATGCATGGTAATGCTCAAATGGAAATTGGAGAGGTAAAAAGTTTTTTTGGACAATCAGCCCGCGGAGAGGCCTTTTTAAAAGCCCAAAATGTCGGAGATTTTGCCGGATCAGACATGCACGGTAATGCTCGGATGGAGCTAGAAACAGCAGGGGATTTTCCTGGAAGCCAGGCTTACGAGAATGCAGAAATCAAAATTATTAAGGAATGTGGCTTATCTGCTAAGCAAAAAGATAACGCCAAAGTTATTTTTGTTTAATGGCAACCGTTGGGGGAAGCACAGTCTGTTTAATTACGAATTCGTCATCCCTCAAGCTTTATGTTAAAATCCAAAAGTTATAGTTAAGAGCACTTTTTAGAGGAGGGGAAAAGTCGGCTTTTAAAAATCTAGCAAATCAAGAAAATACCTAATTAAGAGGAGGGGCAAAGGAAAAAATGAATATCAAGGATCAAAAAATAAAAAAAGCGGTATTGCCGGTAGCCGGATTCGGTACCAGGTTTTTGCCAGCCACCCGCGCTCAACCCAAAGAAATGCTGCCACTGGTAGACAAGCCGGTGGTGCAATACATTGTAGAAGAATGCGTTAATTCGGGAATTACCGAAATCATTTTTATTACCGGCCGGAACAAGCGCGCCATAGAAGATCATTTTGATTATGTACCGGAACTAGAAGATTTGCTGGTGCGGCGAGGAATGTTTGGCGAAATTCGGGACTTTGAAAAATTGCGAGAAAAGGTGAACATTTTATATATTCGCCAGGACAGGCAGTTGGGGAACGGTCACGCGTTGCTTTGTGCCAGAAAGGTGATTCAAGACGAACCGTTTGTTTTTTGTAACGCTGACGATGTGATCCGCGCCAAAACCCCTGCCATTGCGCAAATGATTGAAGAATATACCAAGAACGAAATCGTAGAAGAAATGGCCGGCGTAATAGAAGTTCCACCCGATCAAATAGAAAAATGCGGAATCGTGGAGCCGGCACACCCTGAACAGGAACTAAAGAAGGTCTTTGAAATTTCCGCCATTGTAGAAAAGCCTCGCTTGGCAGAAGCGCCTTCCCGTTTTGCTAATCCCGGTCGTTATATTTTGACCCCAGCAATTTTTGAAGCCTTGGAGCGAACAGAAGCGGGGATTGGCGGTGAGCTGTGGATTTCCGACGCCTTTAATAATCTTAAAAGAACCAAGGCGCTGTATGCCTGTCTAATAGAAGGAGAGCGGTTTGATTGCGGTAATAAGCTGGATTACCTAAAAGCGGTGGTGGAATTTGGGAGCGAACACTCAGAGATTGGTGAAGATTTTAAAAAATGGCTGGCGGGTAAAAAAACAGAAAACGAATTGTTAAAAAGTTTGTGATTTTCCATGAGAATTGCCGTTGATGCCGCCGATCTGTGCGACCAGCGCGTAGACGGAACGCGAATCTATATTAAGAATGTTCTAGATTTTTTAGGCGTCTTTGAAAAGAAAGACGATTTTTTAATTTACGCCAAAGGGGAATTTAATCGGGAGCTGACTTTTAAGAATTATCCTAACTATCAAATAAAAACTTCTTGGGCTTTTCGATTTTGGACCCAAACTCGCTTTCCTCAAGAATTAAAGCGCGATCGCCCAGCCGTGCTTTGGATGCCTTTGCAAACGGTTCCCTTCTTTACTAATCCTAAAATAAAAGTAGTAGTCACCATTCACGATTTAGCTTTTAAGATTTTTCCCCAACACTTTCCTAAAAAAGATTTTCTTTTGCTTTCACTTTTTACCAAGCGCGCTCTTAAAAGAGCCAACCGCATTATTGCCGTTTCTCAAAATACCAAAAAAGACATTGAAAAGTTTTATCCAGATTGCGCCGGTAAAATAACGGTAGTGCCTCACGGTTATGACCGGCAGCTTTTTTGCGTTGACCGCGCCGAAAATAAAGAAGCGTTAAAAAACGCCCGCGCCAAGTACCAACTTCCCAGTAGCTACCTGCTTTACGCCGGTGCCTTACAGCCCAGAAAAAACCTAGAGATGCTAATTTCTGCCTTTGAAGTTTTAAAAGAGAACCCTGATTTTACCGATTTAAAATTAGTTCTAGCCGGCAGTCGCGCTTGGCTTTCCCAACAGATTTATGAGCGCGCCGAAAAATCTTCCCAATCGGCGAACATTATTTTTTCCGGCCCTTACCAAACCAAGGACCTGCCTAGTCTTTTGGCCGGGGCCGAAGCTTTTATTTTCCCCAGCCTTTACGAAGGCTTTGGTTTGCCAATGTTAGAAGCCATGGCCACCGGCACGCCAGTAGTGGCGGCCAACAATTCTAGCTTGCCAGAAGTCGGTGGTGCTGCCCCAATTTATTTTAAAACCGAATCCAAAACGGACTTGGCCGAAAAATTACAGCGAGTCCTTACTGATCAACATTTAAGAAAAGAAATGATTCAAAAAGGCCTAGCCAGAGTACGCGATTTTTCCTGGGAAAAATGCGCCGAACAAACCATGGCGGTGCTGAAGGGATAGTTTACGAATTTTTAGTTACGAATTTTGAATTTTGATTAAAATTAGAAACTAGAATTTTAAAATAATTTCCAATTTCGATTCGTAGCTTTTCTGAAACGATGTCCTTTTCCCAGTACGCTCGGCCTCGACCGGGCCTGTAAGTAATTACGAATGACGAATTTTGAATTTCGATTAAAATTAGAAATTAGAATTTAAAAACGGGCCCGTTTCTAAATTCAAAATTCGGTCTTTAATCGAAACTAAAAATTCAAAATTAATAATTCAAAAAGGTGTCTAAAGAAAAATCCCAATTTGAAAATGTAACAATGCCAACCATCGAAGGAGGAGCAGTTAAGAAAACCGGTCTAACATTGCCGGCTGGTTTTTCTGTGGGGAAAAATTTGGAAAAAGAAAAACCAGTTTCCCGAGCAGAATCCGTAAAAAGTTTTGTACCTAGCTTTCAATCACAGGTTGATCGAGCGGCTCAAGAAGAAAAAGAAACCAAGGCGCGCATAGAAAAAGAAGGCATGAATTATGATTTGTATTTGCTGATTAAGGAAAAATTGGCGGAAGAATTCAATGCTAATTTATTAAAATCTAAAACATTTAATTTATACGAAGAAATGTATGATTTGTTAAAACAAACATCTCTTCTAAACTACATCAAAGAAAATCCCAAATTATACACTCCCAATTCCAAAGATATTCAATTCATTGCCAATAATTTAAAAGAATTTTTTCCTGAAATTCAAGAATATCAATACAAACTAGGAGTCTTTCTTAATTCCTTTGTCTATGCCTATTTTAATTCCGTTCCCGAAGAAAAAAGAAAAGATTTAAAATTAAATTTATCAAACACCAAAAACTTAAGTTTTATTGGCTCAGAATTAAGTTTCGGATTATTAAAAGTTGAAGAAATAGGAATGCATTTCGGCTATCAAGCTCACGGTTCCGCCATTCTTGAAGCCGAAAAGGCGGGAAGTTGTGCCGGAAAAGAGGCCTATGGTAGCGTTCGCATATCCGTTAAAGAGACGGGAGATAGATTCGGCTATCAAGCTCACGGTTCCGCTATCCTTGAAGCCGAAAAGGCAAAAGACATAGCTGGAGGTGAGGTTTATGAAGACGCTTACATATCCGTTAAAGAGGCGGGGCATAATTTCGGCTATCAAGCTCACGGTTCCGCTATCCTTAAAGCCGAAAAAGCGAAAAATTTTGTCGGAGAAAGGAGTTTTGACAATGCTCACATATTCATCAAAGAAGCGGAATATGGTTTTGGGAATAATGCCCATGGTTCCGCCATTCTTGAAGCCAAAAAAGTGGGAGATAGTGTTGGCACTGGTATGCACGATGATGCCATAATAACAATCACCGAAAAATATGGCTCTATTGGTGTTGACAGAAAAGATAATTCTAAAATTATTTTACCGGACGGTAGAATTCTAAAGGCAGGAGAATCTGTTTAATTCTGAATTTCGAATTTTGAATTTCGATTAAAATTAGAAACTAGAATTTTAAAATAATTTTTAATTTCAAATTCCAAAACGAGCCAGTTTCCAAATTAAAATTTCTAGCTTTAATCGAAATTAAAAATTCTTTATTCGTAATTAACCAACCTCTATGCCTAAACTTTCCTTGCCCTTATTTAACACCCACACCCACGCCGCCATGGTGGCCTTTCGTGGAGTAGCCGAAGACTTACCGCTAGCCAAATGGTTACAAGAATATATTTGGCCTATGGAAAAAGCCCAAATAACACCCGCTTTTATTCGCCGAGAAAGCGCCAAGGCCATTGCCGAAATGAAAGCCCATGGCACCGCCGCTTTTTGCGACATGTATTTTTTTCCAGAAGAAACGGCCAGAGTGGCTAAAAAATTAAAAGTAACGGCCGTTTTGGGTCAAACTCTTTTAGATTTCCCAATTCCAGACGCGTCCGATTTTGCCACCGGCTTGGCCCGCGCCGAATCCTTTATAAAAAAATTCAAAAACGATCCCTACATTACTCCTTGCGTGTCCCCCCATTCTATTTATACCGTTGGTAGGGAAAATTTAATTAAAAGTGGTCGCTTGGCCCAAAAATACGGCGTACTTTGGCAAATTCACTTAGCAGAAACCGAACAAGAAGTAAAAGATTGCAAGAAACAGCACGGCGTTACCCCCGCGGAATATTTGGATCAACTGGGACTCTTAAACGAACGCACGCTTTTGGCGCATTGTGTTTGGGTTTCTGATTCCGACATCAAATTGATTGCCAAAAGAAAAGCCAGTGTGGCGCATTGCCCCTTGAGCAATTTAAAATTAGGTTCGGGAATTGCGCCAGTGGCTAAAATGATTCAATCCGGCGTTAATGTTTCTTTGGGCACCGATGGTGCCGCCAGTTCTAATCGTTTAGACATTTGGGAAGCCGGCAAATTCGCCGCCCTTTTGCAAAAAGGAATCAATCGCGACCCCACGCTGTTACCGGCCAACCAAATCTTTAAAATCATGACCACCAACGGCATGCGTGCCTCGGGAATTAAAAAACTCGCCGGTAAAACCATCCACCAGTGGGATCAAGAGATAGACCGAGCGTTAGCCAAAGACCCAACCTTGGCGGCGAAGTTGTATGAGTAGAAAATACTTGTTCCCAGCCTCTCTTTTTCTGCTATTGTAGGAGAGGTGAGGGGAAGCCGTAGTCAAAACCGTGAAAAGTACATGATTTATCGGCTATTTTCACGGTTATGTTGACAAAAGCGTGAAAAAATGTATAATATCGATACAATTAACGATATTAACCGATGGCAAAGATACTTAATGTCTATAATAAAATAAGCGAACTTCGCGAAAGATACTACAAGGCATCTATTAACAAGGATGCACTTATTAAACTTATCGCTGAAGCCGAAGTAGCCGAGCAGGTCTATAATTCCAATGCTATAGAAAACAGCACGCTAACGCTCGAAGAGACGGAAAAAATTCTTTTGCAAATTGATCTGGATCGGTTTATTAGCGAGCGAGAAATTTTTGAAGCCAAGAATTTGGCGCGAGTAGTGGAATACATTGAAAATAAATCCAAAGAACAAGAGCTTACGCTTGCGGTTATTTTATCGTTGCACAAAATGTTGATTTCCAATATCCGCGATGACATTGCTGGTAGATTTAGAATAAAAAATGAGTTTGTACGCGTTGGCAGCCATATCGCTCCTAATCCGAAAGAAGTCGTTTCTCGTTTAGAAAAAATGTTGTCCGAATATAATTCAGCAAGCCAGGAAAATATTATTAAACGAATAGCAAAATTGCACTTAACTTTTGAATACACCCATCCTTTTTGTGATGGCAATGGTCGAATCGGACGCGTTATTAACAACTATTTGCTTTTGCGAGAAGGTTTTGTGCCGATAAATATTAAATTTATTGATCGGCAAAAATATTATACGGCTTTTCGGGAATTTGACTTGAACGGCGCGACTCAAGTTATGGAAGAAATAGTTGGAAAAGCACTGACCAACAGCTATCACAAAAGGTTGGCCTATTTGGAAAATAAAAAAATCATCACTCTTTCCAAGTATGCCAAGGATAATAGATTATCCCATTCAAATCTAATCAACAAAGCGAATCGTCAAACCATTGAGGCCTTTAGGGAAAAAGGAATTTGGAAAATTGGCATTGATAACAAAAAGAAATAATTTATAAACGAATCAAAAACTAGGGCTGAATATAATTTTATTTTCTTTTAAGATTCTTTTTGCAACTTGTTTATGATTTCTCTTTTTCTGCTATTCTAGGGGATGTGAGGAGGATTTTGGGAAATTAAGAAAGCACATGAAAGACATAAAAGAATTAACCAAAACAATAGTTGCCTTTAGAAATGCCAGAAATTGGAAACAGTTTCACAATCCCAAAGATATGTCCCTGTCTCTTGTCTTAGAGGCGACGGAAGTTATGGAGCACTTTCAATGGAAAAATGAATCAGAAATAAAAAAATATATCGGGACCAATAAAAAAGAAATCGGAGACGAATTGGCGGATGTGCTTTATTGGGTGTTGCTTATGAGTCATGATTTAAAAATAGATTTACCAAAAGCCTTCAATAAAAAGATGCTCAAAAACGCCAAGAAATATCCAATAGAAAAATCAACAGGAAGGCATGTTAAATACAACAAGTTGTAGGCTATGCCGGAAGTAAAGACATTTTGTTTTAAAGTTATAGTTATGCTCGGAAACAGGTAAATGCCAGCAGGTATGCCAAAAAATAAGAAAGATGGTCACAGCGAAATAGGTATAAAATAGGTACAAAATAGGTATAACTATACCTATTTGGCAATAGACACAAAAAATCAAAAATCTATCGCGAATTTAGGATTACGGATGGCAAAACCCAAACCGGCGAAACAAGAGGTAGGCTAGAAACTGTTGATTATCTTTCTCTGCCCAGTGCAAAGTGGGATGAAAATACCAACATTTTCACTGATATTTTTTATGAGAGCCTTGCACGAATAAACGAAGGGGGTTGAGCTAGATGATCTGAAAAGATATTTTGAAAAAGTATCCTTGGCTCTTGATAATGAAGATCTCGGACAGGAATTTTATAAAATGTTGATCTCTACTTCCGGCATTAAGTTGATTGATTTTCAAAATTTCAACAACAACTCTTTTCATGTAGTCACCGAACTTACTTGCAAAAATGGTGTTGATAAATTTTTTGTTGAAATTGATGGAGCCAGCGAGGCTGATATTTTGAATATTAAAAATAGGGCCAAAAAAATATTTAGAAACATTCCGCACTACACTCCAAAATCTGAATTTAAAAATCTGCTTAATTTCTCCGGATACCATCAATCAAACAGAGATCTACCCTAAAAGCGATCAAGCAAAAAAAGATCGCAAAAGAAAACCCATGAGCACCTTCAACAAGAAAACCGGGCAATTTATCCTCTAAATTAAACAAAAAACACCAGCTTGACACTTGTTGCATACCGCAATACACTACAAACATACAATTGTTGTATAGTTAAATACTAATCAATTAAAGATGGATCAAGAATTGGTGTCCTATATCCAGAAGCAAATTCAAACCACGAATGTGCACTTGAGTCATTTTACTCACGACTTGAGCGGGAAAAAGCATCCGCGTCGTTTTTTGTATGTAAAATTAAAAAAATATCTGGGTGATTTCCTTAATAAGAAATCGTCTAACAGAATGGTTATTATTCCGGGGTTCCGAGGTGTGGGAAAAACAACCCTTATGGCCCAAGTTTGTTCTGAATTTAAAGAAAAAAAACGACGGGTATTATTTTTGTCGGTGGAAGATGTGAGGAATTATTTTGATATTGGAATTAATGAAATATTGTCCGCATATGAAAAAATTATTGGCGAAGACTTGGAGAGCGTTAAAGAACCGGTGTTGATATTTTTTGACGAAGTCCAGACCGACCCCAAATGGGCAATTACGCTTAAATTGTTATTTGAAAGAACCAGAAATGTGTTTATCTGCGCAACGGGATCCTCTGCGATTGTTTTGCAATCAACTCCCAATATTGCTCGTCGCGCCATGTTTGAGCCGATGACTCCAATGTGTTTTGGTGAATATCAAATGATAAAAAATAAAATATATCCGATACTCGGCGTAAAAGATAAAATCAGGCAAGCGATTTATTTTTCCAAAAATGCCGAAGATGCGTATGATCAGTTATTAAATTTGAGATCCCAAGTCTATGAATATTGGTCCCAAATAGATCGCCATGACATTGCAAAATATTTATCATACGGAACTTTTCCTTTTGCCCTGACAATGCCGGACGAGATATCAATTTACAATAATATATCCTTACTGTTGGAAAAAATTATTAAACAAGATATGCCAACGCTTGGCAGTTTTGATCAAGATACGCTAGGTGCGGTAAAGAGAATCCTCAATGCGATTGCGGAAAACGATACAACCAGCCTTAGTAATTTGGCGGATAAATTTAAGATGAATCGTTTAACTATTGCCAATATTTTTGATGTTTTAGAAAAAGCCGAACTAGTTGTTAAAATTCCTCCGCACGGATCAAATATGACAATTGCCAACAAGCCGAATAAATATTTATTTATGAGTCCGGCGATCCGAATGTCATTTTTTTATTTTACCGGTAACGAAGGGGCTTATTCCATTAGACAGGGAAAGCTTTTGGAAGATTCAATCGGGGCGCATTTGTATCGAGAATTTATTTTAAGGGGTGTTGGAGTTATTCGCTATGATAGCGCGCAAGGCGGGGCGGATTTTATTTTACAAATAGGAAATAGTAAAAAAATTATTGTGGAAGTCGGACTTGGCAAAAAAGATAAAAAACAAGTTATAAGCACCATGCAAAAAATAAAATCAGATTACGGCATTATTTTTTCTGATTCTGAATTAAAATTAGACTCCGAAACTAGCATTATCTCAATTCCTTTGGATTATTATTTTTTGACATAAGACTAAAAATTTTTAAACCAAACAGAAATCTACTCTAAAAGCGATCAGGCAAAAAAGACCGTAAAAGAATCAAAGACTATTTAAAATATTGCCAAGCGCTGTGTTAACTTTTTTAGTTCATATCCCACCCCCCTAATCCTCATCCACCTTCCTAAAACTCTTCCCCACCACCACTCCAATCACTGAACCAATAATGGCACCGGCCACAAATTCAGAAAACCAATGGATGCTGGTTACGGCTACTCCAATACCAATGTAGAAGGCGTAAGTCGGGGCAATAAACCTGATTATTTTGTTTTTGGGGAATATTGTCCAAATAGCTACGGCCATGGCAAAAGCAATCGTGGTATGAGACGACGGCCAGCCCCAAAAAACTCCGTGGCGCAAAAAACCAAATAAAAATTGGTGACTTGTATCTTTTAGGTCACCAATGTTAACGAATAAGGTGTATAAGTGACCGGGTGGTTGGATTCTCCCCGTAAAGGCTTTGTACAGACTAGAAATAACCAGCCCCAAAAAAGCCGCTTGTGCCACTGCCAGTCCCGACTTCAAGGATTTTTTGTTTTTTGCAATCAAGCCCACTAACATTAGAACCAAAGGAAGAAGCACTGGCAAAATACTGCCCAACATCAAAGCCGGGTAAAAATCTGTTCGCCAACTAGCAGCAGCAACAAAGGTAAAAAATTTCCAGTCAAAACCAGAGAATACTAAAATATAAGTCAGAACAATCGCCAATAAATGCCAAAGCAAATTGCGCGTGGAAAATATTTCTAGAACATTCTTGAATATTTGATTTAAAAAAGCTTTCATAATGTTTTAATATTTTTTAATTATTATTTTTTATAAATTTTCCCTAAAAAACATCAGCCCCAAAAACTAATCAAACCATTCTTGGCCAATTTTGCTTGCCTTTTTGGCCATTGTATCACAAAGAGGCTTGCTTTATTTTTCCCTTATCTTCTTTTTATTTTGTTTTTAGAAGCATCTTGATACAATTATTACAGAAGCAAGGGGCTCTCCTAGGGAAGTGTTAGGACAAATTCGGCCACTTCCCCTAATTCCAAAAAATATCCCCATGACCAAAAAGCAATCAAAAAATAAAGAACTAACAATCTTCAATGGCAAGCAAATTCGCCGTCATTGGGATGAAGAGAAAGAACTTTGGTATTTTTCGGTTACAGATGTAATTGGCGTTTTAAGTAAAAGCGTAGATCCTAGGAATTATTGGAAAGTTCTTAAAAATCGTTTAAATAAAGAAGGAAGCGAGTTGGTTACAAAATGTAACCAACTGAAAATGCAAGCCACCGATGGCAAATTTTATCTAACAGACACAGCAGACACCGAAACAATACTTCGTCTTATCCAATCCATTCCATCGCCAAATGCTGAACCATTCAAACTTTGGTTAGCTAAGGTAGGTTACGAAAGACTAGAAGAAACGGCCGATCCTGAATTAGCCATTAACCGTGCTCTAAAAACCTACTTCCAAAAAGGCTACAGTTCGGAATGGGTAGGTCAGCGACTAAAGAGCATAGAAATCCGCAAAGCATTGACCGATGAATGGGAGAAAAGAGGAGTTAGGGAAGGATTGGAATTTGCCATTCTTACCAATGAAATTACCAAGGCTTGGACAGGAATGACTACCAAAGAATATAAAAAGTTAAAGAACTTAAAGAAAGAAAACTTGCGAGACAACATGACCAATTTAGAATTGGTTTTGAACATGTTAGCGGAAACCGCTACCACGGAAATTTCCAATAAAAAAGAGCCAAAAGATTTGCATCAAAATAAAACCATAGCCCGTGACGGCGGAAGCGTGGCTGGCAATGCTAGGCTAGACATTGAATCTAAAACTGGCAAAAAGGTAATTACCAATAAAAACGCCAAGACAATACACGGCAAGAAGGAAATAAATAATTTCCCAAAAGCCAAATTACAAAATAATTTTCCCAAGATCTGAACTTTATTTTTCCCTTATCTTCTTTTTATTTTGTTTTTAGAGGGACTCTAATATAATGTTCTTGGAGTCATAGGAAAGTTATCTTAAAGACCATGGCAAAAAGAAAAATTTTAATCGGATTGCACAAGAATTTTGAAAATATTAAAAAAATTAACGAAAGCGGAATTGAATATTGGGAGGCACGGGAACTAATGCCACTTTTGGGATACAAAGAATGGAGGAAATTCAATGGTGTTATCAGAAAGGCAAAAAAGGCCTGTAGCAAAAGTCATCAGGAAATCAAAGATCATTTCGTCGGCGCCGACAAAATGATCAAGATCGCTAAGGGGACAGAAAAAGAAGCGCTCCGAAGCATTAAGGATTATCGCCTTTCTCGTTATGCTTGCTAACTGATCGCTCAAAACGGTGATCCCAGAAAAAAGGAAATTGCTTTAGCTCAAACCTATTTTGCGGTACAGACTAGGCGTCAAGAAATATTTAATCAATTAGGCCAAGAACAAAAAAGATTATTTATTAGAGATGAGGTTAAAATGCACAATAATAAACTTTTTAATACTGCTAAAAAAGCGGGCGTGAACAATCTTGGTAGATTTAATAATCATGGTTATTTGGGACTGTACGAACTAACTGCTAAATAAATCAAGAAGAAAAAACAAATTGGTCAAGATGATATACTAGATCGAGCAGGTTCAACAGAATTAGCGGCCAACTTGTTTCGCATTACGCAAACGGATGATAAGATTATTAAGGAAGAAATTTTTGGGCAAGAAACAGCTAATCAGACTCATTTTGAAATTGGACGGAAAGTGAGAAATACAATCAAGGAAATCGGCGGGACAATGCCAGAAAATTTAAAATCGGAAAGGCATATTAAAGAAATTAAAAAACTGCACAAAAAAATACTAAAGAGTGATTTTAAAAAAGAATAAATTTTAAAAAACAAAAAAAGTCCACTTCCAGTAATAATATTTCCCATAACCATTATCCCTCCCTATGAATTCTCTATCAATCTACAACCGACTAGAAAAAGACTTTATTACTCCCGCCATGAGTGATGAATGGGCGGAGCAAATGGATTCCATTCGGGATTTTATTTCTGCCAATTTCCTAAAAAGATCCATGGGTTTGGTTTGCGATTTTACTCCAGAAATTAAGCAAGTTTATTCGGCGGTATTTCCTTCGGCCAAAGTAATGCAAAAAATCATCAGCGATGATGCCACAGAAGCTCTACTGTTTGTGCACCATCCGGCTATTTGGGACATTCGCCAAGCGCCGATGGTCTTTAGCCAAATGGATCGAAAGCTTTTGCAATTGTTTCAGGAAAGAAAAATCGCTATTTATAATTTGCATGTTCCACTAGACAACTTTGGCGAATATTCCACCAGCGTTAATTTTGCCAAGGCCCTAAACATTAAACCGGTAAAACCTTTTGCTCCATATTTTGGCGGACTAGCCGGAGTGATTGGTCAAACCGATTGCCAAACCATTAATGAATTAAAAGAAAAATTCCAAACTGCCGTAGGGCACCAGGTTGGATCCTTTATTTATGGGGACCAGAAAATAAAGAACGGCCAAGTAGCGGTGGTGGCAGGCGGGGGACTAGACGAAACCATTCAAGAAATTGCCCAAGAAGGGGCTAACCTTTTTGTTACCGGCATTAGCGCCAAGACTGCTCATTCCCAAAAAGCCCATGAATTCGCCGAACAGCACGGCATTAGTATTTTAGGTGGCACCCACTATTCAACAGAAAAATTCGCCTGCCAAGCGATGGTGGAATATTTTAAAAAACTGGGTCTTCCTTGCGAGTTCGTGGAAGATGATCCGGTTATGGAAGACATGTAAGCCGATTAAAAATAATAATTTAATCAACCCAAAAATCGCAAAAAAGAATTCGCTTAAAAGCTATTTTTGCCGTGAATTTTACCTACTTTTTAATCAAATTCACGCCAAATTGACTTTTTAGCGTGAATCCTAGCGGAAAATAACCAAAAAAATAAAATCAAATGCTCTGTATTTTAGTTTTTAATTTGCCACAATTTTTTAGTGGAATACAATACATCTATGACTGATCAATCAACAGAACCAATCACTTGGGACGATTTTAAAAAAGTGGCGCTATGTGTGGGCACTATTGTTAAAGTAGAAGATTTTCCCCAAGCCCGCGTACCGGCCTATAAAATCACCGCTGACTTTGGCAAAGAGATTGGTATAAAAAAAACTAGCGCTCAGCTTACCGTTTTGTATTCCAAAAAAGAATTAATGGGCAAGCAAATTATCGGCGTGGTTAATTTTCCTCCCAAACAAATTGGCCCTATTATGTCTGAATTTTTAGTAACCGGATTTGTAGGGAAAGATGGTGAAGTAATCTTGGCCGTACCCCATAAAAAAGTGGCCAACGGATCAGCCTTGGCGTGAGATGTCTATATTTTATTTATTTTTTATCTTTTTTAATTTTGGATATTGTATGATACAATCTGTTCAAAGTTAATAATCTCTATGGAAGAAAATATCAAGATAAAAGTAGAAGAAACCGGTTACATTTGGGATTTGAAAAAGCTAAAAAGGCTGGCTCAGATTGTTAAAAAGAACGAAGAAGAAGCAAAAATGATAGAAAAAAAAGAAAAAATGGCAGAGATGATGCCTCAAAAATGTCAAGATTAAATCTTGATCGCCGGTTTTTACTGCTAGACAATTGTCTCTTAGTGAAGTGGTTTGAGTACAGTGAAACCGTATTTTTCAATAAGCTCTTTTCTTTAATGGCAAAAAACCATTGCACTCCAGTAATTAACAATCTTATTAAGTTTGAATTTTTAAGAGGTTGTAAAATAGAAAAACATATTAAGGGTAAAAAAGATTTTTTAGATGGTCTATCTGTGGAAAAATATCTTTCTCTCCCGGTAACACCAGAAATCATTGAAGACGCGACAAGAATAGCTAACATTTATTCGAATAAGAGAATAGATAATAAGCAAATTGGCATTGTTGATTGTTGCTTATCTTCTTATTTAAAGAAACATTCACAGTTACTTACCTTATTAACTCTAGACAATAACGATTTCCCCCTTGTCATTCACGATAGAGTGGGGGTAGAAATAATAGATACAGGAAAAGAATTATTGGTTCTCGGTTTTTATGAATTTAATAAAAAAAAGTATGAAAAAGCATTGAGCGATGTTAAGAAAGATTAGGTTGCTTTATTGCCATAATCTTGGAGCGGGTTACAATGCCAATAGCTAATAAAATAATTATAAAAATTTATTATGCGCCACTTAATAAGCATTAAGGATTTTAATCGTGAAGAGGTTTTTGCACTGGTTACCAAAGCGTTAAAAATTAAAAAATCATTAAGTGATTCATTAGAAAAACGGCGAGGTCATATTTTGGCAGCGCTTTTTTTTGAACCTTCTACTCGTACCCGCTTAAGCTTTGAAACAGCAGCTCAGCGTTTGGGCATGTCAGTGATTGGCTTTGCCGATCCCGGGGCTTCTTCTTATGGTAAAAAAGGAGAATCATTAGAAGACACAATTAAAATTGTTTCTGGTTATGCCAATATTTTAGCCATGCGCCATCCAGAAGAAGGCGCAGCCGCGCGCGCGGCAGCAGTTTCTAGGGTTCCAGTAATCAACGCTGGCGACGGCGCCGGCGAACACCCCACTCAAGCGCTTTTGGACTTAGTTACAATTTACGAAACCCAAGGACGCCTAGACAACCTAACCATCGGCTTTTGCGGCGATTTAAGATTTGGCCGTACCGTGCACTCCCTAACTCAAGCGCTCAACCTGTTTCCTAATAACCGTTTTTACTTTACTTCGCCCAAAACCTTGCGCTTACCAGAAGAATACCGAAAGCTTTTTCCCCAAGCCCAAGAAAAAGAAACCTTAAGAGAAATAATTCCAGAATCAGATATTCTCTATATGACTCGAGTCCAAAAAGAACGCTTTACAGAAAAGGATCTCCTAACAGTTTCCATGGACGATTGGTGCTTGAATGTTTCACTCTTGGATTCCGCCAAGCCGAATTTAAAAATCTTACACCCCTTACCGCGCAACAAAGAAATCCCTCAAAGCATAGACGCCTCTCCCCATGCCGCCTATTTTCTAGAAGCCGAAAACGGCGTGTACTTGCGAATGGCGCTAATGGATTATTTATTGAGCTAAAAAACTATGGCGCTTAATTTAACTCTCCAAAACGGTCAGGTGTTAAAAGACGGTCAATTAAAATCGGCCGGTAATCTTTTTATTACTAATGGCCAGTGGACCCAAAAGTCCAGTGCCGAAAACTCCGTTTTGAATCTGGAGGGGAAAATAATCTTCCCCGGACTAATCGATCCCCATGTTCATTCTCGAGATTTTAATCAAGCTCACAAAGAAGATTTTAGCTCGGTTAGTTTGGCGGCGGCTCGTGGTGGCTATACTTTTTTTTTAGACATGCCCAATACCGCTCCTCCCGTACTAGATTTAGCTACCCTAGAAAAAAGAAAAATCGCTGCTAAAAAAAGTGTTCTGCCAGTACGGTTTCATTTTGGGTCTTCGGCTAAAAACAATCTCTTGGAAATCAAAAAAGCTCTAAAAGACCCACAAGTGGTTTCTATAAAGATTTATATGAACCACACCACCGGCGACCTACTAATAGAAGACGAAAAACTTTTAAAAGAAATTTTTTCCGTGGCACATTCCAAAATAGTAACAGTCCATGCCGAAGAAGAAAAAGTAGAGCAAGCGCTTTTTTATGCCAAAAAATCCCAAACCCGACTTTATTTTTGCCATATTAGCTTGGAGTCGGAATTAGATTTGATTAGAAAATCAAAAAAACAAAACGGCGATTTGGTTTTTACGGAGGTCACGCCACATCATCTTTTTTTAAACGAAGGCGACTATTCCGGAAGCCTAACCGCTATGCGACCACCGCTCCGTTCCAAGAAAGATCAAGAAGCGCTTTGGGAAGCGATTGAATCAGGATTAGTCAATACTATTGGCACTGATCATGCGCCCCACACCTTAGCCGAAAAAGAAAGTGCCACTCCACCTCCTGGCGTGCCCGGTTTAGAAACGGCGCTTCCTTTAATGCTCACCGCTTGGAAAGATAAAAGAATATCGTTAGCTAAAATTCAAGAATTAATGTTTACCAATCCGGCCTTGATTTTTAACTTAAAGAATCCGGCCGATTTTTTGCGACCCCAAACCAAACCCGATTTTACCGTGATTGATCCGGATAAAGAACGCTTAGCCGAAGAAGGTCTCTTAACTAAGTGTTGCTGGACCACGTTTGCTGGGAAAAAACTTACTGGCTGGCCGATTCTAACAGTGGCAAATGGAGAAATGGTTTATTCGGCAATCTAAACTAGAAATTAAGTTAGCTCGTCATTCTTCCTCAAAAGTGTTATTTTAGGAAGAATAAAAAATTCAGCGATTAATTTACCAAATGCCCAATCTTGGCGTTAATTTTTTAGGAGTAAAATTTAAGAATCCGATTATTTTAGCTTCTGGCATTTTAGGAATGACTGCAGCTTCCTTAGAAAGCGCGGTACGAAACGGCGCCGGTGGAGTTACTACTAAATCCACCAACCTAGAAGGCCGAGACGGTCACCCTAATCCCAAAGTGATTACTTACGAAAGCGGCATGCTTAACTGTTACGGCCTAACTAATGCCGGCATTGATCAAGAAAAAGAAGAAATTATTCTTTTTAAATCCCGTCGCCCCAAGACCCCATTAATCCTCAGTATTTTTGGGTTTAGCGTGGAAGAATTTAAAAAAGTGGCTAAAGAGGCAGATAAAACAATTGCCGATTTTTTGGAAATCAATATTTCCTGCCCTAATGTTCAGGCCGAACATGGTCGACCATTTGGATGTGTTCCCGGTATGCCGACCCAAGTAATTAAGGCGATTAAAAAAGTTACTTCTAAAAAACTGATTGTTAAACTTTCGCCTAATGTTTTAGATATTAAAGAAATTGCTAAAGAAGTAGAAGCTGCTGGCGCCGATGCTATTTCCGCCATTAATACCTTGGGGCCAGGGATGGTAATTAATCCAGAAGCTAGACGGCCGGTACTTTCGGCCATGGTTGGCGGAATCAGTGGTCCGGCAATTCGTCCCTTAGCCGTGCGCATGATTTTTGATATTGCGAACACCGTAAAGATTCCAATTATTGGCATGGGTGGTGTAACCACCGGTCGCGACGCGTTAGAAATGATTATGGCGGGAGCATCTTTAGTGGCAGTTGGCTCTGGTGTTTATTACCGAGGAATCAGTGTTTTTAAAAGAATAGAAAATGAATTAACTGATTGGATGATCCAAAACAAGGTAGCCGACTTGGCAGAAATTAAAGGCGCCGCGTTGCCCAAGGCTTAAACAAGAAAATGCGTTAAACGCATAAGCCATAAGATACTAACTTTTTTCCATGATCCATCCTCACTGCACTACCGAACAACCAACCCTATTCCCAATTAAAGAAATCAAAAACGATAACGCACTTTTTAAAACTTTTGTTTTTGCCGGTAATATTGATTCTAAACCGGGGCAATTTGTAATGCTTTGGCTTCCCGGAGTAGAAATGAAACCGTTTTCTATTTCCAAAGAAGAAGACGGTTTTTTTGAAATAACTATTATGCAAGTTGGCGCTTTTACCAAGGCGCTTTTTGAATTAAAAGCGGGAGACATGTTAGGAATCCAAGGCCCTTATGGTCGACCATTTACCCTTAAAGATTTGGCAGAAAAGGTTGTTTTGGTGGGTGGCGGTTGTGGAATTGCCCCGTTAATTCATTTGGCCTTTTTCTTAAAAAATCAGCCAGTAAAAACTTATTTTATTGCCGGTTGTCGGCAAAAGGATCTTCTAATTAAAGAAGAGCCAATTAAAAAACTTTCTACTAAGAGCTATTTTGTTTCCAATGACGGCTCGCTAGGAGAAAAGGGTTATCCTACAGATAAATTAAAAGAACTTTTGGCCACAGAAAAAATCGATCAAATATTTGCTTGTGGTCCAGAGCCAATGTTGGTCCCTTTGGCCAGGATTGCGGTAGAAAAAGAAGTTCCTTGTCAAATATCGGTAGAGCGGTTTATGCAGTGTGGGATTGGTATTTGTGGTCAATGCTCCCTAGATGATTCCGGTTTACGAGTTTGCCACGAAGGACCAGTCTTTGAAGCACAAAAATTGTTAGAATCGCCAGAATTTGGTAAATACAAGAGAGACAAACGAGGAAGGATTAGTAATTAACAATTACGAATTACGAACGATGTTCTTTTATTTATAATTCATAGCTAGTCAACCTGATTGATTATTTTTGGAGGCTTTTGAATCCGAGCGGGCCGGTTTTTCTCTAAGAGAAAAGAGCGAGGATTCAAACTCGAGCAAGCGGAGCCGCTGGGCGGAGCGACGCGTACTCCAAAAAGAATTAATCAGATTGACTAGAATATTAATCCCTAATCAAAATACCAACATGCAAGACAAAACTATTGCCCAAGTCATTTTGGAAAAAGAGGCCGTGAAAATCAATTTAGAAAAGCCCTTTGTGTTTACTTCGGGCATGCTTTCTCCGATTTATGTAGACAATCGGGTCTTGATTTCTTACCCCAAAGAAAGAGAATTGATTGTTAAAAAGTTAGCCGTACTTTTGGAACAATTTGGCGTGGATAACGACCTAGTGCTGGCAGGAACAGCCACAGCGGCAATTCCCTGGGCCGCTTTTTTGGCGCAATTATTGAGCCTACCCATGGCTTATGTGCGACCAAAACCAAAGGAACATGGCACCGGAAAGCAAGTAGAAGGAATAGTTAGGGAAGGTTCGCGGGTAGTAGTGGTAGAAGATTTACTTTCTACCGGTGGTAGCTCGTTAGAAACGGCTCGCGCCTTAAAGCGAGAATGCCAAGCAGAAGTTTTAGGCGTAATCGCCATTTACAGCCATACGCTCCCAGAAATGGAAGTCAATTTTAAAAAAGAAAATCTGGCCGTTGATTTTTTAACTGATTTTCCAACAGTCCTAGAAGTAGCTACGGAAAAAGGGTTACTAGCCGAAGAAGACAAAGACGATGTTCTAAGTTGGCGCAAAGAAGGTCGGGAATGGGGAAAAAGAATGGGTTTTATTAAAGAGGTTTAATTATTTTTTCTTATGAAGTTAGGCATTATTTCCGATACTCACAACGAAGAAAAAAATCTGGCCAAAGCCTTAATGGCCCTGGAAAAAGAAAAGGTGGCGCTTTTGGTGCACTGTGGTGACTGGACACTTCCTGCCATGTTAGAAAAATTTCAACACTGTTCTTTTCCGGTAAGAGGAGTGCTGGGCAATTGCGACACGCTTTTGAGCGTCTATGAACACAAAATTGATTTTGAGCTACCAAAAACTGAAGAAACTAAAGAAGAAAAAAAGATTACCATAGAAAGCGATCTTTTGGAATTTATTTTCTTTGGAAAAAAAGTAGCAGTAATTCATGGACATCAGCCGGGATATTTGGAAGAATTAATAGAGAGTCAGCTTTACGATTTAATTCTCACGGGGCATACCCATAGGGCAGGGATTGTTAGATCTGAGCGGACCCTAATTGTTAATCCTGGCCCAATCTGCGGTACCATTGGTTATCCACGCATGCCAGCACCAGCCACCTTTGCTATCTATGATTCAAAAAAAGATATTGCCGAAATCAAAGTAATTAAATAAGGATGGAAAAACTAAAGCTTATCCTAGAAGACGGCAGTGTTTACTCTGGCGTTTCTTTTGGTAGCAACAAGGAAGCTTGGGGAGAAGTGGTTTTTAATACTGGCATGACTGGCTATCCAGAATCCTTAACCGACCCTTCTTATTGCGGTCAAATTTTAGTTTTAACCTATCCTTTGGTAGGCAATTATGGGGTTCCTCCAGAAGAAGAATTAGCGGGAGGTGTCTCCCGTTTTTTTGAATCAAAAAAAGTTCAAGTGAGTGGACTTTTGGTTTCTTCTTACTCCCAGAATCCGAGCCACTGGGAAATGGCCAGTTCGCTTGGTGATTTTTTAAAAAAGAATCAAGTGCCGGCGATTTCGGGAATAGACACCCGCTCTCTTACCAAAAAACTCAGAGAAAAAGGAACCATGCTTGGCAAAATAGTTCCTGCCGGGGCATCTGTAAAGGAAGTCATTTCGGCTGGATTCCGCGATCCCAACAAGGAACCGCTAGCCGAACAAGCGGCCAATCCGGAACCGCGAATCCTAGGTACTGGTAAAAAAAGAATTCTTTGTCTTGATTTTGGCATGAAAGACGGCATTACCCGATATTTCCTAAACCAATCAGTTTCTCTAAAAATTATTCCAGGAAATTCAGAAATTAAAAAAGAAGAAGCCTACGACGGGCTTTTCCTTTCCAATGGTCCTGGCGATCCAGAGCAAAATAAAAAAGCCATTCAAACCGTAAAGACCGCCCTAAATAATAAGAAACCGATTTTAGGAATTTGCCTGGGAAATCAGATTTTGGCGCTCGCCGCTGGTGGAAAAACTTACAAATTAAAGTATGGTCACAGGGGCCAAAACCAGCCCTGCTTTTTAAAGGGGGAAGAGCGTTGTTACCTTACCAGCCAGAATCACGGTTTTGCCGTAGAAGAAAATAGCTTACCGCCCGATTGGCGAGTTTGGTTCTGTAACGCCAACGATGGCACTGTAGAAGGGATAGAGCACCAGAGCGGCCAATATTTTTCGGTTCAGTTTCATCCAGAAGCCAGCCCCGGACCAGAAGACACTTCGTTTGTTTTTGAACGGTTCTTAAAAAAACTTTAACTAGATTTTTAGTTTATTTTAAAAATATTTTCCATGAAAGCTTTGGCAATTAACTCTAAGAAAATTTTACTACTCGGCTCCGGCGGTTTAAAAATTGGTCAAGCCGGCGAGTTTGATTATTCAGGAACTCAGGCAATCAAGGCACTAAAAGAAGAAGGGTACGAAATTATTTTAGTAAACCCCAACATTGCCACCGTCCAAACAGACAAAGGAATGGCTAACAAAGTTTACTTTCTCCCAGTAGAAATGGAGTTTGTGGAGGAAGTGATTAAAAAAGAACGACCTTTTGGAATCCTCTTGTCTTTTGGCGGTCAAACGGCGTTGAACTGCGGATTAGAATTAGAAGAAAAAGGGATCTTAAAAAAATATCAAGTGGCAGTCTTGGGAACTCCGGTTAAAAGTATTCGGCAAACAGAAGACCGCGATCTTTTTGCCAAAGAATTGGGAAAAATAAGCGTCAAAATTCCTAAAAGCGCCGCCGCCAATTCGCCTAAAGAAGCCATTCTTTTGGCTAAGAAAATTGGTTACCCTCTAATTATCCGCGCTGCCTTTTGTTTGGGCGGCCGGGGCAGTGGCTTTGCCAAAGATGAATCGGAATTAAAAACGATTATTAAAAAAGCTTTCAGCTACTCTTCTCAGGTGCTACTAGAGGAATCGCTTAAGGGTTGGAAGGAAATAGAATACGAAGTAGTACGCGATTGTTTTAGTAATTCCGTTTGCGTTTGCAACATGGAAAATTTTGATCCGCTAGGAATTCACACTGGCGAATCCATTGTAGTAGCACCCAGCCAAACATTGAATAATCGGGAGTATCAATTATTGCGCTCTCTTTCCTTAAAAATTGCTTGCCATTTTAAAATCGTTGGTGAATGCAATGTGCAATTTGCCTTAGACCCTGAATCTTCTGATTACCGGGTAATCGAATTAAATGCTCGGCTTTCCCGTTCTTCCGCTTTGGCTTCTAAGGCTACCGGCTATCCCTTGGCCTATGTTGCCGCCAAACTCGCTCTGGGAGCCAATCTTTCTCGATTAAAAAACGCTATTACCAAAAAAACGACTGCCTGCTTTGAACCGGCGCTAGACTACATAGTATTGAAATTTCCCCGTTGGGATCTTAATAAGTTTAGAAAAGTTTCCCAGGCGATTGGTTCGGAAATGAAAAGCGTAGGAGAAGTAATGGCGATTGGTGTTAATTTTGAAGAAGCATTGCAAAAAGCAATCCGCATGTTGCAAATTGGTTCTTATGGCTTTACCGATTGGAGTTTTGAATTTAAAGACTTGGAAAAAGAAATCAAAGAACCTACGCCAAGGCGCATTTTTGCTATTGCGGCGGCACTAGAAAAAGGCTGGACCACCGCAGAAATTGCCAAGCTGAGTCAAATCGATCTTTGGTTTTTAGAAAAATTAAAAAACATTGTTCTAAAAAGAGAAGCGGTTAAAAATTTAGAACAGTTGATTTCTACAAAAGCAATCAGTATTCCGGCCGATTATCCTAGTAAAAAACCAAAAGAAAAAAGCCAAGTACTGACCATTACTGGAATCAAGGAAATAGAAAAATTTAAAGAAGTTTTATTGTCTGCTAAAAAAATTGGTTTTTCCGACGCCCAAATCGGCTGGTATTTAGGAGTCAACGAAAAAGAAATTCGCGCGCGGAGAAAAGAACTAAAGATTGTTCCTTTTGTAAGGCAAATAGACACCTTGGCTGGCGAATTTCCTGCCGAAACTAATTATCTTTATTTAACCTATAACGGCCAAGAACACGATATTTCTTTTTCTTCTGCCAATAATAAGGTGGTGGTCCTAGGCAGTGGTCCTTACTGTATTGGTTCTTCGGTAGAATTCGACTGGTGCTGTGTTAATACTAGTCGAGAGTTAAAGCGGTCCGGCAAAGAAGTAATTATGATTAATTACAATCCGGAAACTGTTTCTACTGATTACGACGAATGCGACCGTCTTTATTTTGAAGAATTAAGCGAAGAACGAGTCCTAGACATTTGCGACTTAGAAAATCCACAAGGGGTTGTGGTTTCTATGGGTGGACAGATTCCTAACAACTTGGCGCTGCCCTTAAGTCGGCAGGGGATTCCTATTTTAGGAACCGATCCTACCGATATTGATCGGGCAGAAGACCGTTATTTATTTTCTAGCCTCTTGGATCGACTCAAAATTTCCCAACCATTGTGGAAAGAATTTACCCAAGAAAAAAGTGCCTTGGATTTTGCCGAACGAGTTGATTACCCTGTTTTGGTACGGCCTTCTTATGTGCTTTCCGGCCAGGCCATGAGTGTGGCCTATAATTCAGAACATCTTAAAAACTATCTTTTTCGGGCTACGCAAATTTCTAGCGATCATCCGGTAGTAGTTTCTAAATTCGAAATGGGTGCCAAAGAAATAGAAGTAGACGCCGTTGCCCACAATGGAAAAATAATTGTTTACGCTATTTCTGAACATGTGGAGAATGCCGGCGTGCATTCGGGCGATGCCACCATTGTACTTCCGCCTCAACGACTTTATTTAGAAACTATTCGCCGAATTAAAAAAATAGCGAGAGACATTGCCAAAGAATTAAAAATTACCGGTCCTTTTAATTTACAATTTTTGGCCAAGAGCAATGACCTAAAAGTAATTGAATGCAATCTGCGCGCCAGTCGCTCTTTTCCTTTTTCTTCTAAAATTACGGGGATTAATTTTATCCGCCTAGCAGTGCATGCTTTCATGGGGAAGGTTATCAAGAAAAAATACAACACGCTAGACTTGGATTATGTGGGCGTTAAAGCGCCACAATTTTCCTTTGAACGGTTGGCTGGCGCTGATCCAGTACTAGGAGTGGAAATGGCTTCTACCGGAGAAGTGGCGACACTGGGTGATTCCTTAGAAGAAGCATTCTTAAAGGCGCTGGCGGCTTCGGGTTTTCGCGCACCGAAAAAAACAATTCTTCTTTCCATTGGCCCTCTAGAAGCCAAGCTTGATTTCTTAGCTTCTGCCAAAAAACTTGAACTTTTAGGCTTTAAGTTGTATGCTACTAATAAGACAGCGCGTTTTTTAAAAAGAAGAAAGGTTAGCGTTTCTTCCTTAAAACTTCCTTCCTCTACTGGGAAAGCGGAGTTTTTTTCTTTTTTGGGCCGCTACGGAATAGAGCTGATTGTTAATATTCCTAATTGCTTAAACAGAGAAGATTTTTCCCAGGGGTATTATTTACGGCGGGCAGCCATAGACGCGAATGTTCCTTTAATTGGCAACCTGCAATCGGCTAAGCTTTTGGTCCGTTCGCTAGAAAAAGGAGTCAAGCTAAAATCCAAAAGTTACCAGGAATACTTAAACGATTAATTTTAATTTTCAATTTTTAATTCTTGCCCATGTTGCGCTTTAGCTCTCAGGGAGAAAATCAAAAATATTCTAAGAATGTTTTAAAAAAGGATTTAATCGACCTCCATATTCATATTGGAGGCGCCATGAGTCCGCACACTCTTTGGGAAATTGCCCATAGTCAAGGAATTAAGTTGCCAGTAAAAAACTACTGGGATTTTTGCAGCTTTCTACGCAACATTGATTCCATGGAAGACCTGCACAATGTTTACGAATGGACCGAGCGAATTCAAAGCAGTCCCAAGGCAATTGAGCGAGGAATTTACAATGTAATTTCTAAAGAGTATCGGTCTTCTAATGTTTCTAAAATAGAACTGCGCTTTAATCCTATGTTTAGAACTCGAGGCGGTGAAATAGACATGGACCATGTAATTCACGCAGCCATTCGTGGCATGGAGCGAGCCACGCTAGATTACCAAGTAGAAGTGGGGCTTATTTTCTGCTTAGACCGCCGGTTGCGTTTTGAATTAAACGAAGTAATTGTTAAGAAAGCCATTCTTTACCGCAAGCGGGGAGTTGTTGGTATAGACATTGCCGGTCCAGAAGATTTTTACTTTAAACACGAAAAGGATTTTGATTCTTACAAAAAACATTTTAAAGAAAATGTTGGCGTTGACTTAACGGATATTTCTCATTTGAATTTTGAAACGGGCGAGTACTTTGAAAAATACACTAAACTTTTTGCCAAAGCACGAGAAAAAGGCCTAGGAATAACGGTCCATACCGGCGAAACCAAAAATTCTACTGTAGAAGGAATGATCAAGGTTATAGAAACCATTAAGCCGGATCGAATTGGCCACGGAATTCGCGCCGCGGAAAGTCCCAAAGCTATGGCCCTTTTAAAAAAGCACAATATTGTTTTAGAAATTTGCCCCACTATGAACTTAACTACCGGTTCGGTAAAAAGCTGGGCAGAAATGAAAAAAATCTTACAAACTTTTTGGAAAGCCGGCGTTTTATTCACCATCAACACAGATGGTCCTTACCTAGCGCAAACCGGATTGGCTCGGGAGTTCAAGGTTTTGTTAAAAGAAAAAGTTCTAACATTACCTCAATTAAAACAATGCTTAGCGAATGCCAAAAAAGCCAGCTTTATTAACAGAAAAATAAAATAATGGACCAAGAAAAAGTTTTAGCCAGAGCCTTAACTTTCGACGATGTAGTTTTAATTCCTGGATTAGCAAGTGTTCCGGCTGATCAAGTGGATTTAAAAACCAAAGTTACTAAGAAAATAGAATTAAAGATTCCGCTTTTAAGCGCCGCCATGGACACGGTAACCGGTTGGGAAATGGCCAAAGAAATGGCGACTCTTGGTGGCTTAGGAGTGATTCACCGAAACCTAAGCGTAGAAGAGCAAGCTGGCGAAGTAGCTAAGGTAAAAGCCGCGGGAGAAGATTTGCTAGTGGCGGCCGCCATTGGCACCAGTGGTGATTTTTTGGAACGAACAGACATGCTAGTTGCGGCGGGAGTAAGCGTGATCGTGATTGATTTAGCGCACGGTGCCACCACTTGGGCGGCTTCGGCAGTAAAAGCAATTAAAGAAAGATTTCCCGATTTAGAAATAATTGCCGGCAATGTAGCCACCAGGGAAGGCGCAGAGTTTCTTTTAGCCGCCGGTGTGGACGGCTTAAAGGTGGGAATTGGCGGTGGTTCCATTTGCACTACCCGAATTATTACCGGAGTCGGCGTACCGAACATTACGGCAATTACGGAAGTTAAAAAAGCGTTGGCAGGTACCGGCGTTCCTTTGATTATAGACGGCGGTTTACGGTATTCTGGCGATTTGGTAAAGGCCCTAGCGGCTGGTGCTGATTGTGGCATGATGGGCGGAGTTTTAGCAGGAACAAACGAAGCTCCAGGAGAAACAGTAGAAAAAGAAGATGGCTTAACTTACAAAACTTACCGAGGAATGAGCGTTCAAGAAGCCATGAATAATCGCACTCGCGACCGTTATTATCAAGAAGAACCAAGCGCCGAAAAAACAGAAAAAGTTCACACTTCTCAAGGAGTTTCTGGTTTAGTGCTAAGCAAGGGTCCGGTAAAAACAGTGGTGGAAATCTTTTTAGGTGGCGTTCGCTCTGGTTTAGAAAACGCCGGCGCCAAGGACATTGCCGAATTGCAAGAAAAAGGAAGATTTTACCAAGTTAGTGTTGCCGGCAGTAAAGAAGGCCATGCTCACGATATTAAAATTGCGCATCCAGAAAAAAACTACTCGGCGTAATTTAATTTTCGGCGACTAATCTTGAATTGTTAGTTTGTTTTTTGAAGGGAGAGTATATTGGAAAAATTGCTCGGTTCCGGAATGTAATTCCGGAAATTTTTCCAATATTCTAGCGAGATTTTTCGCCGGAAAAAATCGAGCGTCTCCCTAAAAAACAAACTAACAATTCAAGATTAGTTAAAAAACTAAAACTATCTCCCTAAAAAACAAAGAACCCGCTACTAAATCAGATTTGTTCTTACCGTGCGGGTTCTGCCGATTTTGGCATCATTGCAAGCTAGCAAAAAGACAATAGAAGTCAATGAGAGAGAGGGGTGTCTAGATACAAACTCACAAGCTACTGTAAAAGCCAACCTAAAAGTAGTACAATCAATTATTCTTTTAAAAACTCTAAGCCAAATCCATGAAAACTCTCTCGGAATTTACCAACCTCTACGAACTTTCCAAAACACTAAGATTTGAATTGAGGCCGATAGGAGAGACGGAAAAAATGTTAGAAAAAAACGAAGTTTTTCGAAAAGATGAAATACGAAAACAAAAATACGAAGAAACAAAACCTTTTTTCAACAAACTGCATCAAGAATTTATTCAAGAAGCACTTAGTGGCTCTTCTCTGGTTGGCTTGGATGAATATTATACACTGTTAATAAAGTGGCAAAACGAAAAGGAGAAAGAAGCCAAGAACAAAATCCAAAAAGAATTGAAAGAGAAAGAGAAAGACCTAAGAAAAGGAGTTGTTGATTCTTTTAACAAAAAAGCTGAGCAATGGCAAAAGGAATATTCGGAAAATGGGTTAAAATTAAAAAATAAGAATATAGAAATTTTATTCGAAGAAGCGGTTTTTAATCTGCTTGCCGAACGATACAAAGATCAAGAAGGAGTTATTTTAGAAATCACAAAGAAAGACAAAAAAGGAGAAGATATAAAAGACGAAAACGGTAAGCTGTTAAAAGAAAAAGTTTCCATTTTTAGTGACTGGAAGAGATTTGTTGGCTACTTTACTAAATTTCAAGAAACCAGAAAAAATTTATATAAAGACGACGGCACTTCTACAGCGATTGCCACCAGAATTATTGATCAAAACTTAAGAAGATTTTGTGGTAATTTAACAATTTTTGAAAAAATAAAGAACAAAATTGATTTTGCAGAAGTGGAAAAAGATTTCAAAGAATCAATGATCAATGTTTTTTCTTTGGGATTTTACAACCAATGCTTATTGCAAGGAGGAATTGATTTTTACAATAAAATTATTGGAGGCGAAACCTTGCAAAGCGGCGAAAAGAAAAGAGGATTAAATGAGTTAATAAACGAATATCGTCAAAAGAATAAAGGCGAAAAGTTACCGTTTTTAGTCTTGCTAGATAAGCAAATATTGGGAGAAAAAGAAAAAGACAACTTTAGAAAAGAAATTCAAGACAAGGAAGAATTGCACCAAGTATTACAAGGTTTTTCCCAGAAAGCAGATGAAAGGGTTGAGGCTTTAGGAAGACTTTTTGAAAATTTTACAGAAAAAAACACGGAGTTTAATTTAAGCGAAACCTATATTTCCAAAGAAGCCTTTAACACTATCTCTCTAAGATGGACAGGCGAAACCGAAAAATTTAAAAAGTATTTATTTGAGATAATTAATCAAAAAGAAGTACGAGATTGGTATGATTTATTTAGATTAAACAATAAGGATCCCAAAATTAAAAAAGATGGAGAGGAATATAAATTTCCAAATCTTATAGCTTTACAGCATATTAAAGAGGCGCTTGAAAGTATTTCTGCCGAAGAAAGGTCAAAATTTTGGAAAGAAAAATATTATTTAAATAAAGAAGATGTTACTAGTGAAGGATTTTTAATTGATATTGAGCCAATTTGGGAGCAATTTTTAAAAATTCTAAAACAGGAATTTGATTGGCTCTTGGAAAGAAAAGCCAATGTCTGTGTTGATAAAAATAAAAATTTTAATGAGGAGGCAGGAAAAATAAAAAAGTTTGAAAACATTTTATCGGTCAATGAAAAAAATAGAACAGCAACAGTCACTACTGGTTATAATGTTTTTAAAGAGAAGCTAAAAGAATTACTTGCCGAAAAAGCGGAATTTGCCGTCAGTCCTGATTCTAAAATCATTATTAAAAATTTTGCCGATTCAGCTTTGTTTATTTATCAAATGGCAAAATATTTTGCTGTGGAAAAAAAGCGAGCTTGGAATCCTATGAATTTTGAACTTGGCGATTTCTATAACAATCCTGATTTTGGTTATAAGGTTAAATTTTATAACGATGCTTACGAAGATATTGTGCAGAACTACAATCTTTTGCGGAATTATTTAACAAAAAAGCCTTACAGTGAAGAAAAATGGAAGCTAAACTTTGAAAACGCCACTCTTTGTGGGGGTTGGGACAAGAATAAAGAATCAGATAATTCTGCGGTGGTTTTAAGAAAAGACGGCAGGTATTATTTAGGCCTAATGAAGAAAGGATGCAATAAGCTTTTTGCTAATAAAAACAAAAAAGAATTTATCGATGGAATCGAAAACGGAAAATATGAAAAGATGATTTACAAATATTTTCCAGACCAAGCAAAAATGTTCCCCAAGGTCTGTTTTTCGGCAAAAAGACTCGAACTCTTTCAGCCTTCAGATGAAATTTTTAATATTTATAAAAAGGCAGAGTTTAAAAAAGGAGAGACTTTTTCCCTGCAGAGCATGCGGAAATTAATTGATTTCTATAAAGATTGTTTAGGCAAATATGAAGGTTGGAAATGCTACAATTTTATTAATCTTAAGCCAACTAAAAATTACGACGAAAATATTGGGAAATTTTTTACAGATGTCGCTACTAATGGCTATAAGGTATCGTTTCAAGAAATTTCAGAAAGCTACATCAATGAAAAAAATAAAAATGGCGAGTTATATCTTTTTGAAATCCATAATAAAGATTGGAATCTAAAAGATGGCAAAGAAAAAACCGGATCCAAAAATATTCACACTCTGTATTTTGAAAGTCTTTTTTCAGAAGAGAATGCTTCCCAAAATTTTCCGGTAAAATTAAATGGACAGGCGGAAATATTTTTTAGACCAAAAACAGAAGAGGGAAAGCTAGAAAAAAAAGAAGACAGAAAAGGAAAAAAAGTTATTGATCGCAAAAGATATTCAAAAGACAAGATTTTATTTCATTGCCCAATTTCTTTAAACAGAGGGAAGAAAGACTCCTATCGGTTTAACTCTAAGATTAATAATTTTCTTGCCAATAATTCAGATATCAACATCATTGGCATTGATCGAGGCGAAAAGCATTTGGCGTATTATTCGGTAATTAACCAAAATGGGGAAATAATAGAAAGCAATAGTTTAAACTCTGTAAACGGCATTAACTACGGCGAAAAGCTAGAAAAAAAAGCCAAGGACAGGGAGCAAGCCCGCAAAGATTGGCAAGAAGTGGAAGGAATAAAGAATCTTAAAAAAGGATATATTTCGCAGGTTGTGCGAACGCTGGTTGATCTGGCAATCAAATATAATGCCATTATTGTTTTTGAAGATCTTAACATGCGCTTTAAGCAAATTCGTGGAGGAATAGAAAAAAGCGTGTATCAACAATTAGAGAAGGCGCTAATTGATAAGTTAAGCTTCTTGGTTAATAAAGGAGAAGGAGATTCCCAGAAAGCAGGACACCTAACCAAGGCCTATCAGCTTACTGCGCCTTTTACTAGTTTTAAAGAAATGGGGAAACAGACCGGCATTATTTTTTACACTCAAGCTAGCTATACTTCCAAGATTGATCCGGTTACTGGTTGGCGACCTAACTGGTACTTAAAATATGCCAACGCCCAAAAAACGAGTGAAGAAATTTTAAAATTTTCCCAAATAGAATTTAATCAAGAAGAAAATAGGTTTGAATTTTCCTATGATTTAGCGGAAATTTTTAAAGAGCAAAAATTAAAAAATAAGGAAATAAAATTACCGGGAAAAACAAAATGGACTTTGTGTTCTTGCGTGGAGCGTTTCCGTTGGGACAGAAGATTAAACAGTAATCAAGGAGATTATGAGCATTATCCGGTTTCGGGAGAGGGGAGTATTACAGATAGAATTAAAAAACTTTTTGATTCGGTAGGAATAAACCACGAAAAAGATAATCTAAAAGAAAAAATAAGAGGAATTGATTCCAATAAAAAAGAAAATGCCGGATTCTTTAAGGAGTTTATTTTCTTGTTTAATTTGATCTGCCAAATCAGGAACACGCAAAGAGAAAAAAGCGGAGATGAAAATGATTTTATCTTTTCGCCGGTGGAAAAAAAAGGTCGTCTGTTTGATTCCAGGAAAGCGAGCGAATTTGGCGCCAATCTCCCAAAGAATGGCGATGACAACGGCGCTTACAATATTGCCAGAAAGGGAATTTGTATTTTAAACAAAATTTCCCAATTTCATAGCGCAAACGATAGTTGTGATAAAATGACTTGGAATGATTTATCTATTTCTCATTCTGAGTGGGATAATTTTGCCCAGAGATAGAAAATACTGCGAGCATGAGTTTCTCCATTGACAAAAACGCCAATTTATGTTTAAAATTGGCGTTTTTTAATTTAAGCATAAAAGATGGAGGGAGAATTTTTACAGATTTCTAAAATCAATGATTTTCTTTTTTGCCCGCTTTCTATTTACTTTCACGGGATCTACGAAAACTTTGATCAAAAGATATACCACGCCACGCCGCAAACCGAAGGAAAAATTAACCACGAAAATATTGAATCAAAAAAGTACACCAGTTCCCGGAATATTTTACAGGGAACCGCTGTTTTTAGCAGTGAATACGGGATTGTTGGCAAGATTGATCTTTTTAACACTCAAACAGGGGAGTTAGTGGAAAGGAAAACAAAAATCAAAAGAGTTTACGCCGGTCACCGTGCTCAACTCTACGCACAGGCGATTTGTCTTCGTGAGCGTGGAATAAAGGTTAGGAAAATGACTATTCGCTCGCTAAAAAACAACAAAAAATTTCTCGTTCCCATTCTTTCTCAAAAAGAAGAAAAACGCTTTGGCGCACTGGTTTGTAAAATCAAAAACTTTCAGCCAGAAAAAAATAAAAAAGTTAAAAATCAAAAGAAATGCCAAGAATGCATTTACGCTAATCTTTGTTTTTAATTTTTTTCAATGCTCAATATTAATGATTTTAAGGAAAAGCAGATTCTGGTTATAGAAAACACAGAAGCGGGAGCTAATCTTAAATTTCGCAAAGGAAACTTGGTTTTATCTAAGAAAGGGAAGACCATTAACCAGCTTTCTTGCCATAAAATTTTAGCGGCTTTTATTTTGGGAGACAGCACTATTACCACCGGTGTTATTCGTCAAGCTTCCTCTCTTGGAGTTTCACTTTTTTTTATGAATAAAAACTTTTCTCTTTTTGGAGCAATAGAAGCGGAAGCGGCTGGAAACTATTTACTTAGAGAAAAACAATATTCCAATAAAAATGATTTACTAATGGCCAAAGAGATTGTTAGAAACAAAGCCCAGAATCAACTGCGCTTACTAAAAAACGCCAAAAAAATTAATAATTACAAAGAAAGAAAAGCAATTGTTAGTTTTAAAATAGAAAAAACCAAAGATGAAAAAGAGCTATTGGGAATTGAGGGCGGTTTTGGCCGGGAATTTTTTGGGGCTTATTTTAAAGAATTGGGTTGGTATCGCCGGTCGCCCAGAACCAAAGAAGATGTTGTTAATCTGCTCCTAGACATGGGTTATACTTGTCTATTCAATTACATTGACTGTTTGCTTCGGCTTTATGGATTTGATGTGTATAAAGGGTTCTATCACAAATTCTTTTTTAAAAGAAAATCACTGACTTGCGATTTAGTAGAGCCATTCCGCTGTTTAATTGATCGAACAATTATCCGAGCCTACAACTTAAAAATTATTCAAGAAAAGGATTTCCGTTTTAAGAATGGTGCCTATTTTTTGCCTTGGAAAAATCAACGCAAATACAGCTTGCTGTTCTTTGAAGAAATAATGAAACACAAAATGGAAATTTATGATTTTATTTTGCAGTATTACCGTTTTGTAATGAATGATGGCGAATATGAATTTCCGAAATTTAAAATTAAACACTAGCTATGATTATTTGTTGTTACGACTTTGAAAGCAATCGGACCAGAGCGCGATTTTCTGATTTTTTAAAAACTTACGGCAGAAGAATTCAGTATTCGGTTTATGAAATAAAAAACAGCCAAAGAGTCTTGAATAATATTTTAAAAGAGGTGGAATTGCGTTACAAAAAGCACTTTACTGGTGCCGACAGTGTGCTTATTTTCCAGGCTTGCGAAGGATGTAAAAAGAAAATCATCCGTTACGGAAGCGCTTGCAACGAAGAGAAGGAGGTTGTATATTTTTAATATATTTGATCGTTAACAATTAAATAAAAAGTATAAATCTGTGTGTAGAAATTCATTTGAGATTCAAAAAACGGGAAACCCCCGTCTTTATAAAACAGAGGCCCTGTGTTTAAGCCAAGAAGTCGTCCTTCGCCTTTGGCGAGATTTGCATCTTCTTGGCTTAAATGCTCATTTTTCGCTCTCAAATTTCTATATAAGATTTCTACTTTTGTAGATTAAATAATGCTCTGCACAA
>CAZRBB010000002.1:0-120511 GCA_964598205.1 uncultured Candidatus Saccharibacteria bacterium | reverse complement strand
CTCAAATTTCTATATAAGATTTCTACTTTTGTAGATTAAATAATGCTCTGCACAATCCGCTTCCCTCAAATTTCTATATAAGATTTCTACTTTTGTAGATAAAACAATGAAAGAGAAAGCGGTAGTGGTCTCAAATTTCTATATAAGATTTCTACTTTTGTAGATTTATTACTAAGGAAAAGCCAAGTCGTCTCAAATTTCTATATAAGATTTCTACTTTTGTAGATAGGGCTTTATACAATATTACCACTTCTAACTCAAATTTCTATATAAGATTTCTACTTTTGTAGATTTTTTGGAAACATCTTCCGTCACTTTCTTTCTCAAATTTCTATATAAGATTTCTACTTTTGTAGATGTAATGTCCTTGATAACTTCCACTTGCCTCAAATTTCTATATAAGATTTCTACTTTTGTAGATTCCACCAAAACCCAATCTGCTTTCTAACTCAAATTTCTATATAAGATTTCTACTTTTGTAGATTCGCTTTGTCTTGAGCCTCAATTATTCTCAAATTTCTATATAAGATTTCTACTTTTGTAGATTCGCTTTGTCTTGAGCCTCAATTATTCTCAAATTTCTATATAAGATTTCTACTTTTGTAGATAGCGGTCATAGGTGTTGCCATTGAGAACTCAAATTTCTATATAAGATTTCTACTTTTGTAGATAGTGTGGCTATAATCAAGTAAAGAGGGAACTCAAATTTCTATATAAGATTTCTACTTTTGTAGATGATGGACTCTTGACATATAAATAAGGGCCTCAAATTTCTATATAAGATTTCTACTTTTGTAGATCTGGTGTTTTACGCTCTCAATCATTCACTCAAATTTCTATATAAGATTTCTACTTTTGTAGATTACAGTTCGGGGCTTAGTTCTTGAATCTCAAATTTCTATATAAGATTTCTACTTTTGTAGATTAATACTCCGCTTTTTGATACTCCCGACTCAAATTTCTATATAAGATTTCTACTTTTGTAGATATAATACTTCGCAAACTTCTCCTCATCTCAAATTTCTATATAAGATTTCTACTTTTGTAGATTAATGACATCTACATATTCTATTGACTCAAATTTCTATATAAGATTTCTACTTTTGTAGATCTGACTGGCACGAGAATAATTGGCTGGACTCAAATTTCTATATAAGATTTCTACTTTTGTAGATCACTAGCTTGAGAGCAAGTGTATTCCTTGCTCAAATTTCTATATAAGATTTCTACTTTTGTAGATTCTTTGTCCCTAAAACCTTTAAATTGTCTCAAATTTCTATATAAGATTTCTACTTTTGTAGATCTAAGCATTTGCTAAGCATAGTATTTGCTCAAATTTCTATATAAGATTTCTACTTTTGTAGATCAAGGGCTACCTTTTGGGGGATTATGCTCAAATTTCTATATAAGATTTCTACTTTTGTAGATGAGTGGAGCAATATGGTAATAGCTTCAAACTCAAATTTCTATATAAGATTTCTACTTTTGTAGATATTAGTTATAATTTACTTGATTTGGCTCAAATTTCTATATAAGATTTCTACTTTTGTAGATATCGGCTTCACACAATGCCCCACAACTCAAATTTCTATATAAGATTTCTACTTTTGTAGATTCCCTGTTCAACATAATGGTTGAAGACTCAAATTTCTATATAAGATTTCTACTTTTGTAGATTTAGGGGGAACTTTGCTTCTTTTGCCGCTCAAATTTCTATATAAGATTTCTACTTTTGTAGATCTATGGTGCTCAATAAGCCCAAAGGCTCAAATTTCTATATAAGATTTCTACTTTTGTAGATCTGTGGTGCGCGATAAGTCCAAAGGGACTCAAATTTCTATATAAGATTTCTACTTTTGTAGATTGTATCCGGTTTGTTTGTAGATAAGCATCTCAAATTTCTATATAAGATTTCTACTTTTGTAGATCACCTCTAAATATTTATTTGAGATCTTAAGTCATTCCCCCCCTGCTTGACTCCATAAAAAAAGCATTGTTATAATTGACCAATGCAAAACATAATCCCAAGGTCATTAAATGCCGTATTTTTTAGAAGAAAACCGGTCCATTTAATTCTCCATGTAACTCAAAAATGTAATTTAAAGTGCAAGACTTGTTTTGTTGATTTTGCAAAAAACGCCAATCAAAAAGATATAACTCTAGCCGAAATTCGTTCACTTTCTTCTTATTTAAAAAAAATTATTTGGCTAGATTTAAGCGGGGGAGAACCCTTTTTAAGAAAAGACCTAGTCCAAATATGTACATCCTTTAACACTACCTCTCTTTCAATTCCCACGAACGGCTTTGATCCAGAATTAATTTACTCAACTACCAAAGAAATCCAAAAAAAAATCTCTTGCCCACTCACAATAAGCGTCTCTATTGATGGCTTTGAAAAAACAAACGACGAAATTCGGAATAAAGGAGGTTTTAAACAAGCTCTGCGCACAATTAAATTATTAAAGAAAATAAAAGGGATTCAGATTAAGGTCAACACGGTTCTGTGTAAAAAAAACTACAACGAGATTCCAGAATTTATGGAATTTATAAAAAAATTAGATCTGGATTTTCACTCAATCATTTTTTTAAGAGGGAAACCCAGAGATCCTGCTTACCGGTGCCCATCTTCCAAAGAGTTGCAACGGATTAAGAAAAAAATATTTAAAATTTGGGAAACTTACAATCTTGGTCAATCGGGATTAAGCGTTCGCTTGTTAAGGAACTACCAACAGGCAATGTATAACGCGAGCGTTAAGGTGATTAAAGAAAAAAAACAATTTCCCACTTGCCTTGCTCACAAAAGTCACTTGGTTGTTTATCCCAATACCAATGTTTCTTTCTGTGAAATTTTGCCTTCAATTGGTAATTTAAGATTGGATGGCGGCATAGAAAATATTTTAAAATCTCCAAAAGCAGTCAAGCAAAGAAAAATGATTAAACAAAAAAAATGTTACTGCCACCACAACTGCAATTTAGTAGATAATTTTTTCTTAAATCCAAAGCATTATCCTAAAATCATAGGAACACCTTTATGGAAAAAATAGGCGTTATTATTCCTGCGCATAATGCGTCAAAAACAATTTACCAATGCGTCACTTCTGTGCTTTGCAATGATTATTCTGATTTTGAAGTAATTGTTGTAGACGACCATTCCACCGACAACACCAAGGAAATTGTAAAAAGCATTAAAGATAATCGCCTTCGATTACTAGCTAACAAGGAAAATCAAGGGGCCTCTTATAGTAGGAACCGAGGAGTAAAAAATTCTAAATCATCGATTATAATTTTTTTAGACGCCGATTCTTACGTGGACAACGACTGGCTAATAAAGCATTCAAAGCTTCATCAGGATGGAGTGGCGAACATAATAGCTGGAGGAGTAATTGGAATTCATAAAACGGTTTTTGGTGTTGCCGACGGATTTTGTAATTGGTGGACTTCTGTACCTTTCAGCAGAGATCATTATGTAAAGAGATTGCACATACCAACAAACAATTTATCAATCAATAAAAAAGTGTTTAGCCAAATTGGCTATTTCCAAGAAGAACTTAGGCTTGGAGGGGAAGATGTAGAGTTTTGTTTTCGCTCCAGGAAAAATAAGATTCCAATTTTCTTTAAATCCGATCTTACAATTTATCATTATGATCGAAGCAATTACTCCGACTTTATTAAGCATCAAGAACACTGGGGAAAGCATGCGGTAAAAATGCATAAAAATTTAAAAATGGAGCATTCTTTTTTAATACCAAGCTCAAAATCTTTAGCATTTTTTTATGTATTTCCCTTAGCGCTTCTTTATTCTGGTTTGATTATAATCCAGTGGATTAAATATAAACCTTCGGTTATTTTATATGCTCCCTTAATTTTTATAGGCAAGCTAAAACAAGCAATTGTGATTAAAAATTCATTTAACTAAAGCCAGAACAGCCTTTATTTGCTATAATCAAAAAAGTTAATCAATAATAAAACACTAACAAAACACATGAAGGAAAAAGAAAAAGACATCAGTCTAGTTAGGCACAGTATGTCTGGCTACGAAAACATAAAAGGGATTGTTAAGGGACCAACACCAGAAGCTCCAATTAACTACCCAGAACAGAAGCAGAAGCTTATTTTGACGGCTTGGATCCAGAAAAAGACGAAATCTTTTTGGCATCGAGTAGTGAGGCAAGAGCAATTGGAACAGCGGATATTTACAGGCAAGTGGCCAAAGAAAGAGGTTTTAAAAGAATTAAACCAGATCACGCCGGTAATGATTATGCCGAAACCGTAGGTGAAGGAGAAATCAAGGTTCTAGACACTCTCTCCCTAAACCCCAAGAACAATCTATTAATGACCGTTTACAATCCCGATCCTGCAAAATTGTTTAATGTTAATTGGGAAAATGTTCAAGAAGAAACCAAGGCTAAATGGGCAGAAGCCAGAAAAATAATAGAAGCCAACGATAAAGGTTCTTGGGTGGCAAATTTTGCGGCCCATTCCCAAAAAATAAAAGAGATCTTTGGTTCAATAGATCCTAAGCATAAATCGGCTGAAGAATTACTTCAAAGAAATTTTAAAAATATTATCCGGCTAGTGCGCTTTGCCGATAATAAAATCAAAAAAGAAGGTGGCGGTAGAAATATTAAAGTATTGGGATTTGGCCATGAGAACTATTTAGTCCTTGCGCTAGAGCAGTATTTTGAGGAACATAATATTAATTATTGTGAAGCAATCAATTTTGAAGTATCCCCAGAAAAGGTGATTGCCGAATTTAGAGACAAGGAAAATGTAGTCTACGAAGCACCTAAAAAAGAGGTGACTGCTGAACCTAAAGACAAAGAGAGCGTGGTTAACGAGTAATCTCTATGATTCCCAAAATAGAATTATACAAAGAGATATTTAGATTTGAAAATCAAATATCTATCCTTCACAGCGAATTTTTTGTAACTGGATCTTTTAAGCAAGGGGATCTTTTAATTGTTTCGGATAGTAAAAGCTGGAATTCGTTTATTAACAAAGAAAAGGAAATAGAATGTTTAGCGACCGGTTTAGATTTATTTAGTTCCAAAAATAAATACCAAAAATATGCCAAAACTTTTAGGGACTATTTAGCGAACACAGCTCCGCCCATAATCTTAAAATATAAAGAAACCCAAAAGCTAAAAAAATCTGAATTAAAAAAATTATTCCAAGATCTTTCCTTGTTTTGGTATCTTTACTGCTTCACAGAGCATTCGTTCCACGACTTGGCGTACAAGGTTATGTTAAAAGATAAAAATAAAATTTTACAAAAAAATCTAAGCGACTTAGGCCAGCTAAAGCTTACCGCAAGAGAAACCTTAAACGCCTATATGTTCAAGGGGGGAGTGATTCCCAACATTCTTGATTCACTATCCAAGCAGTTCCTAAAAAATGATGAAGCGAATTTTTTATTTTCTTTTGAACTTCTTGATTTATTTTTGGGAAAAAAAGTTGGAAAAGAGGTGATAGATAATCGGAAGAAGTGTTATGCACTGGCCGTTAATAATGGGCGTTTGCATGAATATAGTTATCCGGATTCCGTAAAAATTCTTACCACATTTGTAAAAGATAATCAGGGGGACAAAGCAAAAGGAATTATTGCCAATAAGGGAAAAATAATTGGAAAAGCGGTGATTGCTCCAATGTTCAACGATCTTTTAGAAGTTAGAAAAATTATTCCTAAAATGAATCAAGGGGATATTTTAGTGGCCCAAACCACATCTCCTGAATATATGGCGCTCTGCAAGCTTGCCGGGGCAATTGTTACCGATCAAGGCGGCATGCTTTCTCACGCGGCGATTGTAAGCCGAGAGCTGGGGATTCCCTGTATTGTGGGAACCAAGACCGCCACCAAGATTTTTAAGGACGGTGACATGTTAGAAGTAGACGCTAATTTTGGAGTGGTTAAGAAAATATAATTATGCCAAACGTATAAGTCCTAATAAAACCAATCTCTATGAACAGACGCTTTGAAGATCCTAATGCCTTAAACCTAGAAGCTCCACCAAACCTTCCAGTTCCAGAAATAACCAGCAAATTGCCTGGCCAAATAGACCTTCTTCCAGAAATCAAAGCGATTATTGAAAAAAAACCTTTTATCCTAGATGTCCTAAAAGAGGTTTATGAATTCGATCATGTAACTTTTGAACATCTTCTAAAAACCGGAGGGCTAGCTGTTTTTATTTCTAAAGAACTTAATCTCCCAGCCTCCAAAAGCGAACTTCTTTTAAGCTCGGCCCTGGTCCACGATGTTGGAAAAATATTTGTTCCCAAAGAAATTGTTCAAAAGCCGGGAAAATTTTCTCCAGAAGAATTGGCAATGATGCAAGAGCATGTTTGGAAAGGCTTTGCTCATCTTATTGGTTTAAATGCCTACGAAGAGGCAGAAATGGAAGTCCGTCACCATCAGCACAAAGGGTATCCTCGGGAACAGTGCGAAGAAAACATACAAATGTCCAAAGACATAAGGAAGGCAGAAAGACGAGAAGAAAATCCCGAAATAGAAGAACTATCCAGAACTCTTTCTATTTTAGATATTTTTGATGCCACCAAAATTGGAGGGAATCGTCTTTATAACATAGCTGGGAAGGCGCAAAAATCCAGAGGGATTGAATTAAAAATTTTTAATTCTGATTTAGAAAAAAAGGTAATTGAACTTTTATATAAAAAAGAGGCTAGCGTGTTAAACCAAAATTCAGCTTCTAGTCTTTAACTCGCCCATTAGGTTTAATGAATTAGTACTACAATTTGTAATTCGTATTTAATTACAGTCCAAACCCTTTTTCTCCAAAAGGTTTTGTTTTTATTGTTTTGGCGGAAAATTTATCTGGTAGGGGAGTTTCTTCCTTGAGTTTATCGGTTGCTAGTTGGTCATAGCAAGGATTCAATGGCATTTCTTCTGATTTTTTAAAATCAATTAAGAATGGTTTTTGATTTTCTTTCTTCCGATTTTTTACTATTAAGGTTAAATCAGAAACGGTGTAATTCAAAGAAAAAATCGTTAGCCCCAAAATTAAAAAACTGACTTGGTTTAAATTAAGAGCAACCGAAATAATAAAGCCCATTGATAGCCCTAGCACCAAGGAAATCAAAAGAAAAATATTTTTTCCCTTCCAAGAAGGATTTTTTTTGAGGAATGGGTCCAAAATAAAAGTCAAGACATAACTTCCAATAAACAAAGACAATAAAATTTCTAAAGTCATTCTTTGTTCTTAATAATATTTTTATTGTTTTGAAATTCTTCTGCTTGGGTAAGTCGTCGAGAAATCTGAGCAATATCTAATCCTGAATATTTGTAATAATCCAGCTCGGAAATATTAGGATCGCGACCCAAAATACCCCGAAACAGCTTGGTGATTAGGTTTTCAATCACAAAAATATTTTCTTTGGATTTTTTTTTGGCAGGACTAGGATTCTGATCCAAAAATCCAGCCTGTTTTATAATTTTCTCCCAGTCCAAAGGAGAAAAGTGATCTTTAGGATTGCGTAGCGGATCAACCGCACCGTGGCTCATAATATTTTCTGCGGTTAGCGGTAAATTAATTTCTGCCGAAATATCTCTAATCAATTCTCCTAATGATCGTATCTGAGCCGAAGTCAAAGAGCATTCTTTTAGTGAACCCTCGTCTTCGCAAGCAATACCTAGGGAAGAGAAGTTGGGATTAGGGGAAAGAAAACTAGGGGCTTGGGAATTGGTGATAAAACCGCAATGCCAGGCAGTATCTTGGCATTTAATTAGTTGAATAACTTGTCCTTCTCTAGAAATTAAAAAATGAAACGATTCTTGGGAGCCAAGATTAAAACACCAGCGAACAGTTTTTTGTAAATCGCCAAAAGTGCGGTGTAAAATTAGGGCTTTAATTTTCTTTTTTCGACCCAAGGTAAAATTGGGAGAAACAAAGAAGGGGTATTGCATTCTTTTTTTGATTCCTTTTTAACCGCTAATTATATCGATTAAGACTCAAAATGGCAAGCTCCTACTTAATTATAAATTAATAATTACGATTAGGCTTTTCTGAGCTGTCGTTCTTAGAGGAGGCTCCTTGTTCCCGCTGACAGAGACCAGAGGAGTATCTATTCAGTAGACTAAGAGCCTTGTCTAATGAATAGATACTCCTCTGGTCTCTGTAAAGCCTTAAGCTTTTTAGGCGAAGCAGGACAGGGACAAGGTGGAGCGAGGCCCAGTCGAGGCCGAGCGTACTCCGAGAAGAACGACAGCTCAGAAAAGCTGCAATTCGTCATTCGTAATTAAATAAGGGGTTTGCTTTTCCTAAAATTTTGTAGTACACTTCGACCAAGGTTTCTTTGAGAATAAAACAAAAAGGAAAAAACAATTAATTAATTTTATTAGTAACTAAAAGATTACCTTTTGGTTTTTAATTACAAATATGAAAAAAGAAGAACAAAAAATAACAAAAGAGGACAGAGGGAAAATTGATTCATTAAGAAGCATTATAGAAGAAGCGGAAAAGAGTATTTATTCAGCAAGAGCCACGCTTTTGCGCATGGAAGGAGATAGTCGGCCAACTAGCATTAAGAAAACTTACGGAGCTAGTCCGGACGGTAAGATTGTGGAAGGAATTTTTGACGGTCAAATTATGATCGGCCACGATGGCAAGCAGTATCCCGTTCCCGCCAATTACGCCAGCAAATCCAAATTGGTGGAAGGAGACATGTTAAAGCTAACAATTACAGACGACGGCAACTTTATTTACAAACAAATCGGCCCCGTGGAAAGAAAGCGCTTTATCGGCTTAGTAAGAGAAGACGAATCCGGGAATTTTGCAATAGAAGCCGAAGAAAAGCTTTACAAGGTGCTTTTAGCCTCGGTTACTTATTACAAAGCGCAACCTGGAGACGAAGTCACAATCATTGTTCCTAGAAGTGGCGAACCGGTTTGGTGTTCTATAGAAAATGTTACCAAAAAAGCATTTCAAGAAAACGCACCAATCAATGAAGAGATGGATCCTTTTATTAAGAGGGAAGATGGTCGCGCTTTTTTTTCTCAGAAAAAGGAAGCAACAAGTAATGGAGGTGCAGAACGATTTGTGGTTTTTGGAGGAGAAGAGAAAGCTCAATCAGAAGAAATCCCAGCAATAGAAGAACCTCTAGTAGAAGAAAAAATTAAAAAAACTAAAAAAATTGTGGTAAGGAAAAAACCAGTCATAGCTCCCACTCCGATTCTAACTCCCACCACTAAACCCACCACTAAAATAGAAGTAAAGGTAGAAGATGAAGAAGAACTTAAGGGAAGTTTAGAAAGCTCAGCAGAAGTTCCAGTAGAGATTTCAGCAGAAAATGTAGAAGTGGCCGATTCAGCAACAAAGAAAACCGACTTGACTTCTGGGAAAATGGAGGAAATCATTCAAGAATGGACACCAGCCATGGAAGATTTAGAAAAAGAAGCGCTAGACGCCAAAGAAAGCGCAGACAAGGCACAGGCCGAAGAAGATGTCTTAGACGCGCCAGTAGAAAAAGAAAGCTTTCAAGAAAAAATCAAAATAAGAGTTAAAGGAGAGGATGTTCGGGAGGAAGGAATTGTACAGAAGGAGTTTCCCGACACCCCAGAAGAAATTTTAAAGAATTAACTAAAAATTAATGACTTTTGCTTTTTTGCAAGGGGCGCTGTTTGCGCAAATTGGAAAGTTCGTGGTTACTGGTCTTATCAATACAGGAATAGATTTTGCAGTACTAACCGTTTTAATCAAGACCACTAGGAAAAACAAGGGATACTGGATAATGCTTTTTTCGGCAATTTCTTTTATAGTGGCTTCTATTAACAGCTTTCTATTAAATAAATTTTGGACTTTTTCCAATAAGGGAGCCGATTATAGTGGTCAGGCGACTAAGTTTTTCTTTGTTTCGATTGGCGGGCTGATTATTAATTCGGGAATCACTTGGGCAGTTAGTAACTTCTTTCCACCTTTCTTGGGTCTTTTCTCTCTTTCTTCTGATAAAAGAAAAAATCAAGATTACTGGGTACTCTTTGGCAAGGCAGCAGCCACCGGCGTTTCCTTGATTTGGAATTTTATTGGTTATAAGCTTTGGGTGTTTTAGATCTCGTTCTTACTCTTTAATTCGGAATTTGCTAGAATGCCGAGAAGTGTTTTTATTTTTCTTTTAACCTAGAATGACTCTTTATAATAAATACCGACCGCTAGTTTTTTCCAATATCTTAGAGCAAGAAAAAACCATAGCTATTCTAAAAAACTCGGTAAAAATGGAGCGACTAACCCACGCTTATCTTTTTTTTGGACCAAGAGGAGTGGGAAAAACAACTGCTGCCCGCATTTTTGGCAAGGCGGTTAATTGCTTGGACCCAAAAGAAGGAGAACCTTGTGGTAAATGCAGGAACTGTCTTTTAATAAAAAACAAGCAAGAACTAGACCTAACAGAGATAGACGCTGCTTCTCATACGGGAGTAGAGAACATTAGAGAATTAAAAGAAACGCTGGCCACAGCACCCTCTCTTTTAAAGCGCAAGGTTTACATTATAGACGAAGCCCACATGCTTTCTCGTGGCGCCTTTAATGCTCTTTTAAAATCATTAGAAGAACCGCCAGCTTCCGTGATCTTTATTTTGGCCACCACTGAAATGGAAAAAATTCCCAAAACAATTATTTCTCGATGCCAACGCTTGGAATTTAAAGCGGTTTCTAATCAAGGGATTATTAAAAGATTAAAAACTATTGCCCAAAAAGAAAAGGTAGTAATAGAAGAAGGCGCGCTTCGCATTTTAGCGGCGGCGGCCGAAGGTGGCATGAGAGACGCCATTAGTCTTTTGGATCAAGTAATGAAGCTAGAAGACAAACGCGTTACAGAAAAAGAGGTTCAAAAGATTCTTGGTCTACCAGATTTTAAAAAAGTTTTTCTTTTTTTAGATTCCTTAAAGAATCAAGATCTCCGGGCTGGATTTCTCTTGATTCAAGAAGTTGCTCACTCGGGATACGACATTTTAAGTTATACCAAGAATATTCTAGACACATTACGAGACATCTTGGTTCTAAAAATAAACCCTAAATTTAAAAAAGAATTAAGTTACAAAATATCGGAAGATGCCCTAGCGCTAACAGAAGAGTTATCGCTTTCTTTTTCTATCAACCAGCTAGGACGCTTTATTGCTCGGATTCTAACAGCTCAAGCCGGAATCAAAGATTCACCATTACCTCATTTACCGCTAGAACTAGCTCTTTTAGATTTAATCGGAGACAACAGTTTTTCTTCCGCGATTTCTTTAAAATCGCAGGGTGAATTAAAAAACAAACCCGAACAAAAGCCCGAACAAAAGCCCGAACCCAAACCAGAATCAAAGTCTAAAGCAAAAACCACCACCGAACCCAAAACAAAACCAGATCCCAACCAAAAACCAGATCCCAACCAAAAACCAGATTCCAATCAAAAACTAGATTCAAAAGAGGGAATTGGACTAGAAAAAGTTTGCCAGCTTTGGCCAAAAATTCTAGAAGGAGTAAGAAGTCAAAACTGCTCTCTTTGGGGGATACTTCAGAATTGCTATCCAGTAGCGCTAGAAGGAATTGATCGAGCGATTATTAAAGTTAAATACGGTTTTCATAAAGAACAGCTAGAAAATTTGAACAATAAACGATTAGTACAAGGAGTAGTTGGAGAAATCCTTGATTCTGGTTTCACTTTTTGCTATCTGTTAGATAAAGACATTCCCAAAGATCTTAAAAGGAACCAGCCTGGTTCTGCTTTAGAAATAATCAGTGAATTTGGAGGAGAGGTGCTTTAGTTTTTTATTGCCCGGTCGCCAAGTGGTAAGGCAGCGGCCTTTGAAGCCGTTATTCGTGGGTTCGAATCCTACCCGGGCAACACAATTTTTTTTGGAAACTGCACTTGGATTATTGTAAAAATTTTAAAAACAAAAATGGAAAAGATACCAAAATTTAACAAAGTGGTTGCCTTGGTTACTCTTTCCGATGTTTTTGTTTGGGGTGGCTATTATATTGTTTTCCCCTTAATGGGAATTTATTTGGCCCTAAAAATAGAAGCCGATATAGTAAAAATTGTAGGAACCGGAATGGGGATCTATCTTTTTTCTAGTGGTCTTTTTCAAGTAATGACGGGTATCTTACTAGATAAATTAAAGGGCCAGGTAGACGAAGCGTTAGTTCTTTTTTTAGGAAGCGTTGTAATGGGGCTTCCCTTTTTATTTTTTCCCTACATTACTGGAGCAGGTCTATTTTATTTTTTGCAATTTGTTTACGGTTTTGGTTCCTCTTTAAACTTGGTTGCTGGTCGCAAGCTTTTTGCCAAAAATGCCAGCCACGAAAAAGAAGGACTGGAATACGGAATTTACGGAATGATTATGAATTTTACTGCCGCCATTTTAACCGTAGTTTCGGGATCCATTGCCAATATTAACGGTGTTTATTTTGAAAGAATTATTCTCCTTTCCGGAATTCTAATGATTACGGGTGGTATTTGGCCTCTCTTAATTGCAATCATTAAGAAGAAAGAAGACCAAATATGATGGATTTAAAATCTTACTAATAGCTTCTTCGGGCAGACTCAGAGCCTTGTCTGACAGAAGAAGCTATTAGTAAGATTTTAAATCCAAGTCGATTCGTCCTTAATGATTGATTTTATTTAATTTGAAGGCTATTCTAAGAAACAGCTGATTTTTTAACTAATTCTCTTATGGAAAAGTTTTGGCAGGTTCTTAAGTCAAAGGAGCTACGAAATAAAATTTTATTGGTAATCTTTATGCTCGTTGCTTTTCGTTTACTGGCGGCAGTGCCGGTACCAGGGATCGATGTTGAGCGAATGCGCCAATTCTTTTCCCAAAATCAATTCTTTGGAATGCTGAATGTTTTTTCTGGTGGTGGTATGAGTAATTTTTCGTTGATTATGCTAGGAGTTGGTCCGTATATTACGGCATCTATTATTATGCAACTTCTAACAATGGTCGTTCCCCAAATAGAAAAGTGGTACAGGGAAGAAGGGGAGGCTGGCCGGCAAAAATTCAATCAAATTACAAGGCTTTTAACTTTACCTCTTTCTTTTATGCAGGGATTTGGCATGATTTCTCTTTTGCGGAGCCAAAAGATTATTCCGGAAATGAATTTTTACCAAACATTATTCGTCCTCTTGACTGTTACCGCCGGAACCCTTCTCTTAATGTGGCTTGGGGAGTTGATTACCGAAAAAGGGATTGGGAATGGAGTTTCCTTAATTATCTTTGCCGGTATTGTGGCGGGAATTCCTGCCAATATTAAACAATTCTTAGTTACTTGGGACGAATCAAAACTTTTAACCTATGTCGGTTTTTTAGTTTTAAGCGTTGTTATTGTGGCCATGATTATTTTTGTAACCGAAGGACAAAGAAATATTCCCGTTGCTTATGCTAGGAGAGTGCGTGGTGGTCGGGTGCTGGGAGGAAGCAATACCTACCTTCCATTGCGAGTTAATCAGGCCGGAGTAATTCCTATTATTTTTGCCATGTCGGTTTTGCTTTTTCCAAGCATGATTTCCAATTTAGTAATTTCTATGAACTTGGAGAGCGTTAAAGACATTGCCATCAATGTAGATTTATTTTTTAAAAATCAAATTTTTCATTCCATAATTTATTTTATTTTAGTGGTGGCGTTTACTTTTTTCTACACCAAGGTTTCTTTTGATCCCAAAAATATTTCCGAAAATCTTCAAAAAAATGGTGGTTATGTTCCGGGAATTCGTCCTGGAAAAAAGACCGAAGACTACTTAGGTACGGTGGTTAATCGGATCACTCTTTTTGGTGCTTTGTTTTTGGGTGCCGTGGCTATTTTACCTTTTGTAATGCAATGGGTTACTGGTATTCAGAACCTTTCTTTAGGAGGAACCAGTCTTTTAATTGTTGTTTCAGTGGTAATAGAAACCTTAAAGCAAATAGAAGGTCAGTTAATTATGCGGAGTTACGAACGAATGTAATTTTTTGGTATGGCCAAAATTAAGACCCCTTCGGAAATTAAAATCATGCGCGCCGGTGGTCAGATCTTAAAAGAAACTCTCTTGCTTCTAAAAGAAGCGACTCATGCCGGAACTTCTTGCCAAGAACTCAATTCTTTAGCCGGCAAGATCTTAAAAGAAAAAGGCGCCAAGCCTTCTTTTCTGGGCTATGACGGTTTTCCCGCCAATCTTTGCTTTTCGCTAAACGAAGAACTGGTCCATGGTGTTCCTGGAAAAAAAATAATTCAAGAAGGGGATTTGGTAAGTTATGATCTAGGCGTTCTCTTGGATGGGCTTTACACGGACGCTGCTATTACCTTTGTTTGTGGCGAGTCTACCAAGGAACAGGAAAGACTCATGACTACTTGCCAAGAATGTTTAGCCATTGGAATAAAAATGGCCTATGCCGGTAGCAGGCTAGGGGATTTAGGAGCTGCTATTCAAGAACACGCGGAGATTGCTGGTTATTCGGTAATTAGGAAACTGATTGGTCATGGTGTTGGTCATGCGGTCCACGAAGAACCTGCTGTTCCTAATTTTGGCCAAAAAGGAACCGGTGAAAGGCTTCAAGAGGGAGTGTGTATTGCCATTGAACCAATGATCGCCATGGGAGCACCAGAAGTAGATCTGGGACCAGACGGCTGGACTTTTATAATGCGAGACAAAAAACTTTGCGCTCATTTTGAACACACTCTAGCAGTAGGAAAAGAAGGAGGAATTGTCCTAACATGAACAACCACCAAACCCCAGCTAATTTTCTAGGAATAGATTATGGCCGTAAAAACTGCGGTCTTGCTCTTTCTTTGGGCCGAGTAATGCCTTTGGGATTTTCAACGGTTACCGGATCCCAAGAAGAAAAAATAAAGCAAATAGCCAAGGTAATTAGAGAAAATAAAATAGAAGTGGTTGTAATAGGGATGCCCTTTTCTTCGGTCCACGGAGAAGGTCAGCTAACGGCAAATCGAGTTTTTCTTTCCCTCCTAAAAAAAGAAGTTCCTAGTATAATCCTAGAAGAGGCCGACGAAACAATGACTACCAAGTTGGTAGAAAGATACGCTTCCCAAGAAAAAAGCCACCAAGAAGCGGCGCGGATTATTCTAGAAGATTGGATGTGTAAAAATGACTTTCTAAGTAGCAATATAATTGCTTAATTCCGAATGGATTTGGCGTTTACTTTTACATGCTCTTGATTTCTAAAAAATAATTCGCTAGGATACGAACAGAAAATTTGCCTATCCCAAGACAGTAAGCATTCCCCTAAGTCTTACCGAGGAGCGTCAGTAATTTGTAAGGATGCTTTTGCTTGGGAGCATCTTTTTTTAATTTAGAATTAAGAATTTTGAATTTCGATTAAATTTTAAAATTCAGAATTCTAATTTTAATCAAAATTCAGAATTAGAAATTATTAATTTAAAACAGATGCTTAAAAGAAAAGAAAAAGAAGCGGTAGTAGAAAATCTTTTAGAAGTTATTAAAAACGCCAAATCAATTGTTTTTGCCGACTACAAAGGTCTTTTAGCCGAAGATGTTGCCAGTCTAAGAAAAAAGCTTTTCGCCGAAAAAACAACTTACGGTGTTTACAAAAAAAGCTTAGTGCAGATTGCCCTCAATCAGCTAAAAATAGAAGCCGATGTCAAAACCCACAAGGGACCATTGGCGCTAGCTAGTTCCCAAGAAGAAGAAGTTTTGCCGGCCAAGTCGGTTTATGAATTTTCCCAAAAGAACGAAAACCTAAAAATAACCGGTGGCATTCTAGAAGGCCATTATTTATCGGCCCTAGAAATGGAAAGCTTAGCCAAATTACCTAGCAAGGAAGAATTAATTGCTCGGGCGGTAGGTTCTATTAGAGCGCCGATCAGTAATTTTGTTGGAGTTCTTAGTGGTACCTTGCGAAGCTTGGTTACAGTATTAAAAGCCGTTGAAGAAAAGAAAGCTTAATTTTTTTATTAATAATTTTTAGAAAATAAGATGACAGAAGAAAAAAAGGAAACCGTGGCCTCTCCAGAAGCCAAGGAAGAAGCTAAAAAAGAAGTAGAAGTTCCCGAAAAGTTTCAAAAACTTGTTTCGGAAATAGAGAAAATGAGTGTTCTAGACCTAGCCGAATTGGTTAAGGTGCTAGAAGAAAAGTTTGGTGTTTCCGCCTCTGCCCCAATGGCAATGATGGCGGCTGCTCCAGTTGCCGGCGGAGAAGGCGCTGAAGCGGAGAAATCTTCTTACAATGTAATGTTGATTACTTCTGGTGATTCCAAGATCAATGTAATCAAGGCAGTTAAGGAATTAACTGGTCTAGGATTAAAGGAAGCTAAAGATTTAGTGGATGCGGCTCCTAAGGCAATCAAGGAAAATGTTCCTAAAGCCGAAGCCGAAGAAATGAAGAAAAAACTAGAAGAAGCAGGAGCTTCTGTAGAATTAAAATAATCGCATTAAGCTTGATTTTGGCGGACTTAATATTATGATTCCGTCAAAGTGGGCTTGATTGTCCAAGTATTACCAAAAACAAGACGGGATTTTCCCGTCTTGTTTTTAATTGGCCATTACAGATAGTTTTTATTGAATGTAATATTCAATAACACTTTTCAAACGTCGCTACAAGGTATTAACTGTACAAATTGTCGACTTTGTTTCAGAATTATATTACACTGCTAAATCCAAAATAATTTGAAATTATGTTACCGAAAAAAATAAAACAAGCGATTATCAAAGACGATATAAACTTTAAAAAAAACACCAAATCTTGTAAATTACCCACCTATTGTCCAAACAATCACTATAAACATTTATGCAATAGTGGCTATTATTACGCATTGATTGTGATGAGACACTATATTAAGATCAGTTCTGACTATTATTTTAGCGCAACACAAAAAGCAAAGAATATTGACTTATTCATGCTTACTCCAAGCGTTTCTTCTCCTATGGGTCCGGGATCTGATTCAAAACCCGTTTCTATAAAATTTGGTAAATTTAAAACATTTTTAGTTGACTCTTCACAATTTGGATTTGAGCCATTGCTTCTGAACGGTTTTGACAAAGTCTATTGCTACCTACCTTCAATGCGAGGAGAAAACGCAGATAAGCGTCATTTAAATCAATTTTACCATTGCGAAATGGAAATAAAAGGAAAAATAGAAAAATTACTGCCGATAATTGAAGATTACATAAAAATATTAGCAGAAACTGTCTTGCTAATGGAAAACATTGCTAATGGAATCAGCACGAATCCAAGAAAAACCGAAGAATATCTGAAAGAAATAATTAAAACCAAAGAATTTCCAATTGTTATTTACCGCCTTACCAAAAAATTTCCAATCACCCTAAATTCAGAGGTAAGTCTCCAAAATTGATCGTTAAAGAAATAAAAAAATTACAAAAAAAGTACTCTATCGATAAAATTACTTTCGTAGATGAGGATTTTTTCGGCCCATTTGAGGAGGGAACCAAGAGGGCTGTAGATTTTGCCAAACTGCTGTTAAAAGAAAATATTAAAATCGATTATTATATTAACAGTAGAATTACCTCTGTCATCTATTTGATTAAAAAGAATCTATTAAAAATAATGGCTGATTCGGGATTAAAGTATTTATTTATAGGCATAGAATCTGGCTCCGATAAAGTTCTTAAAAGATACAAAAAAGGAATAACATTAAAACAGATAAAAGAAGTAGCTCGAGCTTTGGATAATTATGGAATAAAAATCAACCCGGGAATAATAACCTTTGATCCGGAGCTGACGATTGAAGATGTTAAGGCAAACATTGATATTATTAAGGAAATTGACTATTACGATGTTTTTGTTTTTACAAGGAAACTTGTTGTGTTACCGGGAACAAGCGTTGGCGAAGAAATGCATGAATGGAGCTTGCCCGATCCAAGCCAGCCCTTTCAGCAGAGCAATATAGTCCCCGAAGATTACTTTAAAGATACTAAAACAGCGCTTCTTTATTATGGACTTATTCAGTTCAGAAATTCTCTTTATCCATTATATTATGATTTCACAACTAAATTTAAAAAAATTAAACCATTAAATAGAGAAAAGTTAATAAAAAATCATTTTTCATTTTTTTATGATTTATATAACAGCATCATTAATGAAAAAATTAATATCAAAAATATAAGTATTTTTGTTGACAAGAAAATAAAAATAACAGAAAAAATGATCAAAGGATTTAAATAAAATACGATTTTATATGAAGTTAACAAGGGATAAAATTTTGGGCATCTTAAAAAATAATCAATGCGTTATAAGCACCCATGAGCACATAGGGACGGAAACATTAATTTTTGAAAATGATTTTGAACATACCTACAATCAAAAGATAGGCGAACTCTTTAAAAATCTCAACAATCAGGACTGGATAATTAATCACGAATACATAGCAACCGTTGTAACAACGATGCCCCGGTATTATTTTTCAAAAAATAATACCAATAAAATAAAAGCTAATTCTGTCTATAAAAAGGATGTTTATAATAAAATTAACAAGGAGCTGTTAGATGCTTGTTCTAAGTGGTACAAGAAAAATAAAAATCAAATTCCACTTCCTTTTATAAGCGTAGATATAGGAACTGATTTTTGTGAACTTGAAAAAAATATCCAAAAAAGCGTTTTTCCCGTTATGGGCATTAAGCTTCATCCATCTGCCAGAAAAATCAACATCAGAGATCTAAAAAACACTGGTTTTTTTGAATTTTTATCAAGAGTTAAGTTGCCTATTTTATTGCACTGTAGCAGAGGTAATACTCCCGGCGATTTTAGCGATATCCTCTCTAATTTTATAAGTGAAGTTGTTAAATATGATTTAACAATCAGCATTGCGCATGCCGGATTTCTGGATAAAAAAATAAAGAAAATAAAAGAAATAAAAAATGTATATTTAGACATTTCTCCCTGGAGCGTGGTAATTGATTCTGTCTATGGTCAAAGCGGAGTTGAGCTTTGCACAAAAAAACTCACGGACATTATTAAACTATTTCCGAATAAAATTTTATACGGGGGAGACTCGCCCTTTGATGCTCAAATTTGGTCAAACGGAGAAAGGCATGGAATGGGTAGAAAGTTTGATTTAATGATCCTGAATAAAGCGATTAAAGAAATAAAAAAGATTGATTTAATTAAGGATATATTTTATCATAACCCCATAAAATATCTCATGAACATATGATTTTAGCGGAAAAGAATAGTGGCATGTTTAGTTGTAAAATAAGCGATAAAATTTCCTTACGATTATTGGATCCAAATGATGAAGATAAGCTATTTAGATTAATTGACAAAAACAGAGAGTATTTGGGTAAATGGTTGCCATGGGTGGCTAATAATCGTAAAACGGCTCAAACTAAGGCATTCATTGAAGAGTCTCTTAGGGCCTTTAGAGATAAATCAAGAATGCAATGTGGCATATTTTTTGACGGTGAATTGGTTGGGGCTATAGGCTTCCATTATTTTGATTGGTTAAACAAATCAACAAGTATTGGGTATTGGCTGGGAGAGGATCAACAAGGGCAAGGAATTGTTTCTGCTTGCGTCAAAACGCTTATGCGGCATGCTTTTACCGAATTGGGTTTGCATAGAATAGAAATTAGATGTGCAAAGCATAATCTAAAAAGCAGGAAAATATCGGAAAGACTAGGATTTAAAAAAGAAGGATTATTAAGAGAAGCGGAATTTATAAATAAAAAATACGTCGATCAGGTCTTGTATAGTTTTTTGGCGAATGATTTTAAAATTTAAACAGATTATAAGAAAAATATGAAGCTAAGCTTACAGGATATAATTCTCAAACTTCAAAATTATTGGGGAGATTATGGTTGCGTAATTGGGAATCCGTATGATATTGAAAAGGGTGCCGGCACTATGAATCCTCTAACTTTCTTAAAATCACTAGGCCCGGATCCATGGAATGTTGCTTATGTGGAACCGTCAAGAAGACCAACGGATGGGAGATATGGCGATAATCCCAACAGACTCTTTCAACATCATCAGTTTCAAGTAATGCTAAAGCCATCCCCCAATAATGTACAAAAACTTTATCTTGAAAGTTTAAAAAAGTTGGGCATTATGGCCAAGGATCATGACATACGATTTGTTGAAGATAATTGGGAATCGCCTACGCTGGGAGCATGTGGATTGGGATGGGAGGTCTGGCTTGATGGCATGGAAATTACTCAATTTACCTACTTTCAACAGATGGGCGGTTTTGATTGTAAGCCCGTTACGGCGGAAATAACCTATGGACTTGAAAGAATGGCCATGTTTATTCAGGAGAAGGATAATGTATACGATATTATGTGGAGTAAAAATGTTTCGTATGGAGATATATTTCATAAGGCTGAATATGAAAATTCAAAATACGGTTTTGATTTAGCCAATACGGAAATGCTTTTTAATTTATTTGATATATACGAAAAGGAAGCCGATGCAATAATTAAAACCGGTCTTGTTCTACCAGCATATGACTATGTTCTGAAGTGCTCTCATGTGTTCAATGTATTGAATTCAAGGGGTGCTATTAGCGTTACGGAAAGGGCCAGGTTTATTGATAGAGTTAGGAGCTTAACTAAATTGGTCGCTAAGGCATACCTGCTTCAGGGGAAGGATAAGACCCTTGTTGATCAAGGAATAAAAAAATAAGAAATTGATAAAATGGCAAATAAATTGTTATTAGAAATAGGAGTGGAGGAAATTCCAGCCAATTTCATGGAGGGTGCGCTTTCCCGATTAAAAATTAGCGCCGAACAAAGACTGACAGAAAGTAGGATTGATTTTAAAAAAATAGAATGCCTTGGAACACCAAGGAGAATGGCGTTGCTTGTATCTAATATTTCGGATAAACAAAAAGATTTAGAAGAAAAGATAAAGGGTCCAATAAAAAATATTGCTTACGATAAAAAAAATAAGCCCACCAAGATACTGATAAATTTCCTAAAAAGAATTAATTGTAAGCCAGAAGATGTATCCATAGAGGCGATCGGTGACAACGAGTATGTTTTTGTTAAAAAATTCACAAAAGGAGCAAGGACTTGTGAGGTGTTAAAAAAAATATTACCGGAAATAATTCTTTCAATGACATTTCCCAAATCCATGAGATGGGGAAATTATGACATTAAATTTGCCAGGCCAATCAGATGGTTGGTTGCTCTGTTTAACAACGAAATAATAAATTTTTCCATAGAAGAAGTAATAACTTCCAATTTTACGAAAGGGCACAGCACTCTTTCGGATTACAAAGTTCTGCTTAAAAATGCCGAAGAATACAAGGATGTATTAAAAAAAGAAAAAGTCATAGTCGACCAGAAGGAGAGAAGGCAGACCATTTTAAAACAAATAAATAAATTAGAAAAAACACTTAAAGTTGATATTGTTATAGATAATGATTTGTTAAACGAAGTTGTGTATTTATTGGAATATCCAACAGTATTTTACGGATCTTTTGATAAAGAGTTTTTAACACTACCAAAGCACACAATCATTACCCCCATGAAGGATCATCAGAGATACTTTTCTGTTTTTAGAGATAATAAAATTCAACCGTATTTTATTGGGGTTAGAAACGGAGACAAGCATTCATTACAGATAGTAAGAAAAGGAAATGAAAAGGTTTTAAGAGCCAGGTTAAAGGATGTGCAGTTTTTTTATAACGAAGACTTAAAAGTAAAACTGGAGGATAGAGTTAGCAAGTTAAAAAATATAGTTTATCAAGCAAAGTTGGGAACGGTATTGGACAAAGTTAAAAGAGTGCAAAGCCTATCTCTTAAGATAGGAAAAGAATTGAATTTTTCCAACAAGAACATACAAAAATTAAACAGGGCCGCTTATTTATGCAAGGCGGATTTAGTGACGAACATGGTTAATGAGTTCAATGAATTGCAGGGCATTATGGGTGAGATATATGCGCTAGAAAACAAGGAAGATATTGATGTGGCCAGAGCGATTCGCAGTCATTACCTGCCACGCTATTCGGGCGACGAGCTTCCCACAGATGACTTGGGAATCGTTATTAGTATTGCAGATAAGATTGATTCAATCGTAGGATCTTTTGGTTTGGGAAATAAACCAAAGGGTTCACATGATCCATTCGGTTTAAGGCGCCAAGCTATAGGAATTATAAATATAATAATCAAAAATTCTCTAAGAATTAATCTGGATGATTTATTTGATACATCTATTAACTTGTTTAATGGAAAAAATATTGCAAATAAAAAACCCCTAAAAACAGACCTGGAATCATTTTTTTGGCAAAGATTAAAAGTTATTTTTAGCGAAGATGGTTTTAGATATGATTTAATTAATTCCGTTTTGGACACTAAGCTAAATAATCTCTGGGCTTTAAAGAAAAAAGTAATTTTCCTAAGTTCAATCGCAGAAAGCAATGAATTCAAAAAACTATCGGTAGCCTTATCAAGGATTTATTCTCTGTCTAGACAAACTAATAATGGCATGGCTGATGTTAGTTTGTTTGAAAATTCTTGGGAAAAAAGTCTTTACAAAGCAACGGAAAAATCTAAAAAAGACATTACCAAAGAATCAAAGGAATATAATTATAATGGAATAATCAGGGCACTCAATGAATTGGCTAATCCCATAAATGATTTTTTTGACAATGTTATGGTTATGACCGAAGACATTAAAATAAGAAACAACCGACTGGCGTTGTTAAAGGATATCGAATTGCTGTCAAAAGAATTATGTAATTTTGATGAAATTGTGTTTAAGTAAATATGAAAGCTAATTTTTGGATAGGCGTATGATTCCGCAGAAAATAAAGCCCGGCGACGAAATAAGAGTAGTCGCACTTTCTAATAGTCTTTCAATTATCACCAAGAAAAATAGAAAGCTTGCATTAAATAGGCTAAGTGATCTTGGATTTAAGGTGACTTTTTCAAAAAACGTCGAAGAAATTGATGAATTTAATTCTTCCTCTATAAGATCGCGAGTAGAAGATTTACACCTGTCTTTTGCCGATGCAAATGTGAAAGCAATTTTAACCGTTATTGGGGGTCTTAATGTTAACCAAATATTGGGATATCTTGATTACAACCTAATCAAAAAAAATCCCAAAATTATTTGTGGATATTCGGATATAACTGCATTATCTAATGCTATTTATGCAAAGACAGGACTAATTAATTATTCTGGTCCTTCTTTTTCGAGTTTTGCGATGAAAAGAGGACTTAGTTATACGGTAAATTATTTCAAAAAATGCTTAATGAGCAAAAATCAATTCAAAATTATTCCATCTAAAAAATGGAGCGACGATGCATGGTACCTGAACCAAAATAAAAGAAAATTTATTAAAAATAAAGGGATAAACATTATTAATAAAGGCGTGGCAGAAGGAATAATTATTGGCGGAAATCTTTGCACCTTTAATCTTTTGCAGGGAACTGAATTTATGCCAAGCTTTAAAAATGCGATATTATTCTTGGAAGACAACGATATGACAGGGGAGATGTTTTCTTTGGATTTTGATCGCAATCTTCAGTCTCTTCTTCATCTCCCCGATTTTCATTTTATAAAAGGAATTGTGATTGGTAGATTCCAAAAAAAATCCAAAATGGATAAAAATAAAATTATTAAAATTATTAAAAATAAAAAAGAACTAAATAAAATTCCTATTATCGCCGATGTTGACTTTGGACATACAACACCAATGATTACTTTTCCAATCGGAGGAAAAATTAAACTGACAGTACTATCGGGAAGAGCGAAGATTAAAATTATTGAACACTAGTTAATTGATTAAGAAAAAAGATGACAAAAAAAGAAGTAGTAATTGCGATCCTGGTGCTTATTTTAGTGGGAATTTCTTATCGATTTTTTCCACATCCGGCCAATTTTTCTCCAATGGCTGCCATCTCTTTATTCTCCGGTTTTTTCTTTCGTCGCTACTTTATTATTTTGCCAATCGCCATTATGGCTATAAGTGACATTTTTATTGGATTTTACGATTGGAAACTTATGCTCGTTGTTTACCTTAGCTTTATTATTATAAGCATAATGGGAATATTTTTAAGAAAAAATAAATCCATAATGTCAATCGCGGGATATTCTTTGATTGGGTCGTTCCTTTTTTTCATTACAACTAATTTTTCCGTCTGGCTCTTTAATGATTGGTATGCTTTTAATTTTGGAGGTCTTCTAGACTGCTATACAATGGCTATCCCGTTTTTTAAGAACACCCTGATCGGGGATTTGTTTTACGCTTCAGTGATATTTGGTTGCTACGAAATTTTAGCAGAACCCAAAGAAAGAATGCATTTTCTTTTTAATAAAACCAGGGAAAATCCAATACATAACAATTGATAATTTAAAAACCTTTTGCAATGGGGGAGTAATAGGGCTATTAACCGTTGAATTGAATATTCAAAAATAACAATTTTTCCGGTTGTTAACTGTGCAAAGGCTTCTTTAAACAGTGATTATTTGTTATAATAAAAAGAGTGTAAAAATCAGAAGATGAATAACAGTTTTTGGTCTAAATCTATTTCTTTTTCCCTGGAAAAGTCTTTCTTATTTCTTTTTTTACTTCTTGTTATTGGATCAGTTCTGGGAACTTATTACAGGACAATGATTAAAAAGGATTATCCTGTTATTGTGCAAACAGAGTGCGATCCTTATACAGAAAAATGTTTTGTGCACATTTGCGATCCAAGCCCAGAAGTGGATGGTGGTGTTTGTACCGGAGATTCATTCAAAGATACTTGGTTTACTAAGAATATTACCCGAAAAGCTAGTAATATTCCTCTTTGCGACCCCAATGACAATAATTGCTTGGCTTTGATTTGCCAAGAAAATGAATCAGATTGCGAATATGAATTATGTAACGAAAATAATGTTCCCAACGGAGACTCTTGCAATGATACAGAAGAATACATTAGAAACGGTCCACCAATAGAGAGGTTACAAGATCCCAGCACTTAAGGCAGTTTATTGTGCGGTGCTGGTGTTTATTTTTTATAAGGGCGGATTCGCAGAAAAGGAGCAATGGCTAATATGGACACCAAGATCAGAAAAAAAATAATTAGAAGAAATACTAAAAACGCTAGAAGGTGGATATTTAATTTTTTTAAAAACGCTTTCTTAGCGTTTTTTTTGTTACCTAAGAAGATCACATTATTGACAAAAACAAACATTTATGCTGGAATCAACAGTTATTTTTATGCTTTAAGGCAGACGGGAAAAGTGGGGATTATCTTCCAGAATAAATTCTCTTTATGAGTTTTTTAGAAAAAGTTCAAAAATTTGATTTTAAGGCAATGTCGATCGGCTATGCTTTTTTTATTTTTGCAAATTACCTCTTTGATTACATTTTATATCCTTTTGTTATTTTTAAAACAGGCCTAATTTACGGTGGGATAATAATGACCGTTCTTGCTATCTTAATGTGCTTTCTTACCTTAATTGTATATGACCGCATAAAAAGAGATTGGCTAGGGATCGAAGCTATAAAAGAAATAGAAAACGAAATAGAAAATAAGGCTAATACGAAAATAGGGAAGTTTATTTCTTGGTTTTTAAGAAAAGGCCGCTGGGCAGAGTTTATTTTTCTTTCCCTACAGTTCGATGCCTTTGTAACCACTGTTTATTTAAGGAAGGGTCATAGGCTTTACAATGGATTTAAAAAAAGTGATTGGCAAGTATTTTGGGGGAGTCTTCTTCTTTCCAATGTTTTTTGGATTCTACTTTCTTTTGTGGGCGTAGAGATTTTCTTAAAGTTTTCTAACTGGAAGTAATTTTTTATTAAAAGTTTTATTCACATGGATAATAAGGAAATTAAAACAGGAAACGGGCCTACCAAAAGAGATCTCAGTATTTACACTCCCTTGTCTTTGGCTAAAAAGGAAATTTGGAAAAGATGGAACAATAAAGCCCTGAAAAAGAAAGTAGAAGATTTCCTAGAAGGAGATGTTCCTGAATTTCTAAAGGGCGAGCCAAGAGCTTTCTTGGCGAGACAGGTTGCCACTCCCAACTTTGAGTTTTTGCGTTTCTTAAAGTTAGCAGAGAAAACAAATTTAAAACCAGCATGCTTAGAGTATCTAGATGATAAGTTTGCTTCTGAAAATCAATATAAATACCATTTAGGCAAGATCTGTATTTATTGTGGAGTTGGGAAAAAAATGGGCGAAAAAATTATTGTGAACAGGATTATAGATTTTAATGAGTCTGAAAGAAAAGTGATTAAGGAAATTAAGACAGTCAGCGGAAAAAGTTTAGTTGATTTCCATCATGGCTTATTTACTGCAAATGGTTACAATAAGGAGGTAGCATTCATTGATGCTTCGGATTGGGTTGAAAGAAACGGCAAAACCCCCAATCGCTTCTACTCCAAATTGTTTGCTGTTCTTACTTGTTTTGGAATTTTATTTGAAAACTATTCAGACAATAAAGATGAGGGAGATTTTACAAAAAACATTGTTTTGCCTAATTTTAAGCAGGTAGAAAATATTTTAGGCGTACGACCTCTTATTGTTAAAATAATGCCAATGAAAGATCAGGACAAAGATTATTATTTTTATTACTCCGAAAAAATATCATTGATTGAATAAAGTAAAAAATAAAATAAAAAATGGAATTTAATCTTGTATCAAATTTGGAAAGTTGCCACTCATTTATACAACAAAATCAAGAATATCTAAGACTTGTTTATTATTCTCATATTCCAACAGCGATCACCGCATTACTTCTTGGTCTCTTTGTGTTTTTAAATGATCGCAAGGCTTTATTGAATAGAATATTATTAGGGATTGGTGTTGTATTTTTTTTGTGGTCCATGGGAGATTTGGTGACCTGGATTAGTTCTAATAGTACTTACATAATGTTTTCTTGGGGATTATTAGGAATCCTAGATTCTTTAATTTTTGTGCTGTGTCTGTATTTTGTGTATGTGTTTATCGATAAGCGTGATTTGCCATTTTGGGGAAAAATTGTTCTAGGAGCCTTAATTTTGCCTATTATTATATTAACTCCAACAAGAATAAACCTAGTTAGTTTTGATGTTATCAATTGCGAAGCCAGAGAGGGATTATTTTTTACAAACTATTATTATATTATTGATTTATTGATTTTTTTGTGGATTTTTATTTTGTTCATTTTTAGATACAAAAAAGCTGACAAAGAATCAAAAAAACAGATTCTGATTCTCTTTTTGGGAATTGAATCTTTTTTATTTTTATTTTTTCTTACAGGTTATCTCTCGAGTTTATTGGAAAGTTTCAAATTGTTGGCCTACGGTCTTTTCGGAATGACTTTTTTCATTGGTGTTTTAGCGTATTTGATTGTTAAATTTGAAGCTTTCAGTATTCGGCTTTTAGGAGCTCAGGCTTTAGTGCTATCTCTAATTGCAATCATCGCCTCTCAATTCGCCTTTATTAAAACTGACATCAATAAAGTCCTCACCGGCATCACCCTCTTTATCGTTATCCTCTTTGGTTGGTGGCTGGTCAGATCAGTTAAGAAAGAATTAAAGCAAAAAAAAGAATTAGAAGTTGCGAATACTGAACTTAAGCGTCTTGATCAGGTAAAAAACGAATTCTTAAGCATTGCCTCCCATCAGCTAAGGACTCCAGTAACGGTAATTAAGGGAGTAATCTCCATGTTAGAAGATGGCACAATGGATTCTTTCGACGAGGTAACCAGGAATCGGTTCTTTGATGGAGCTAAAATCAAGTGCCAAAAATTAGAAGATATAATCAACGACATTCTCAACGCCACTTCGTTGATTAATAAAAAATTTAGCGTTGTTTATCGGGAGGCAGAAAAAATAGAAGTTAAAGAATTTTTAGAAAAAATAATAGAAGGGTTTAAACCAGAAACAATGAGAATGAAGATTGATCTTACAATTGCCCTCCTAGATCCAGAAGTTCCCGAAATTTATGGGCAAAAGCGGTATCTAGAAGAGGCATTTACTAATTTAATAACCAATGCCGTTAAATATACTCCTTCTTTAGAATCGAATTTAGATAATCAAGGCAAGAAAAACCAAAAGGGGACTATAAGAGTTAGTAGCAAGAAAAGCGGTAGCAATATCATTTTTTCAATTAAAGACAACGGTATTGGCATTCCCAAAGAAGCCATTCCTAATCTTTTTCAAAAATTTTCTCGCGCCGAAAACGCCGTCAAAATGTACACAGATGGAACCGGCCTAGGACTTTTTATTGTTAAGGAAGTTGCCGAAGGTCATGGTGGAAAAGTGTGGGTGGAAAGTGAATTAGGAAAAGGTTCGGAATTTTTTATGCAGTTGCCAATCAAACCTCTTGGTAGAGTTAATATTACGGAATATATTAAAGAAAGAGCAGATATAAAGATCTAATTTTTATAAATTAAAAATGACAAAGATCTTGCTTGTAGAAGACGATGCCGAACAACAGTTTCTTTTTCAAAAAGTTTTTGAATTAAAGAATTTACCAACAACCATTGCTTCTAGCGTAGAAGATGTTTTTAGGGTAGCCAGAGAAGACAAGCCAGAAATCATTCTTTTAGACATATTACTAGGAGGAGAAAACGGACTAGATGTTTTGGAGCAATTAAAAAGAGAAGACGATCTAAAAAATATTCCCGTACTTGTTCTTACCAATACAGACAAAAAAGAATTTAGAGACAGAGCAAAAAATCTAGGAGCGGTGGGATTTATTACAAAATTAGAAACAACACCTCAGGAAATAGCCGAAAAGGTAAAAAAAATTCTAGCTAAAAACAAAGCTTAAAGATTCATGGTGGGCCCGGCAGGGATCGAACCTGCGACCAATTGGTTATGAGCCAAGCGCTCTACCGCTGAGCTACGAGCCCTAATTCTGCTGGTGCAATGATAACAAAAAAAGAAAGTCCCCGGCAAGGAAAAACTATTTGCCCCACAACTGCCTCCTAACCGCCAATAAATCGGGTATTTCGGCCAACCGTCCCTTTTTTAAAAAAACAAAATCGCCGATCGCTTCTTTTTGCGCCTCGGTGACCGAAAGTAAGTCGATTATCCTTTGTTCATCGTCATCGCCGGCGATTCGGTTAATAGTGACCCAACCGCACTTCCGACACTGATGAACCAACGCCAGTTCACCGTCTTTAACGGTTAGGGCTTTGTATTTTTTGGGAGCAATCTTTTTAAAGGAAAGTGCCACGGGCACCATTAGACCACGGCAATCCGCTTGTCGGTCTCCAGGTTTTTTTTGGTCCAAATGAACCGAAAACAAACAAAAAGGGCAATGGTTGCGGTGTTCGGTGCCAATAGCTTTTAGAGAAACCGTTTTTTGGCAATTTTGGCAAACAAAAGAAGAGGACATAAATAAAAAGAGAAAAAAATTATAAAATAATTTGAGTATAATTTAACAGAAAAGATCATTTCTAATTGTAAAGAGATTTAAGCAACAAAACAAGATTTACTAGAAATTTTAAAAACAAAACTTAAAATCTCATAATCTAATCCCATTATTTATGTCAACGCAAACCCCATTGATATAAGTAGGACATTCAGTTGCAAGCCAAAAAATAACTTTAGCAATTTCATCGGAGGTCGCAACTCGTTTTTCAATAGACATATTTTTGAAAGTCTCAACTCTTTCTAGAGGCGCAATTTTAAGCATATCAGTATCCACCGGTCCAGGAGCTACACAGTTTACCAAAATTCCCTTACCTCCTAAAATTTTTGCATAACTTTTTGTAAAATTAATAATTCCCGCCTTGGAGATGCCATACCAAATATCTGTATGCCCGATTTTTCCGTTTAATGAAGAAACGCTAATAATTCGACCCGAGTTGTTTTTGATCATATCCTTAGAGAAAGTATTTATTAATTCAATAGGAGCTTCTAAATTAATTTTTATTATTCTCCTTTTATCTTCTTCTGGATAATTGTCATAAGCGCAAGTGTTTAATATTCCGGCGTTATTAATTAAAATATCTATTTCGCCAATCTTATTTTTCAATTCTTTAATCATGTCAGTATTTGCTAGATCAAAGACAATAAGCTGGACATTATTTTGTTTCTTTAGATTGCTAAATTCTTTATCCAGAGCAAATATTTGATAACCAGATTCTTTAAACATTTTCAATGTTGCAAAACCAATCCCTTTATCTGCCCCAGTTATCAGTATCTTTTTCATAATACAAAATTAATTCAATTGTCATAATTTCTTTATCTTGTTTATATTAAAGCATAAAAATATTTTTATAAAAATTAAGACATTAAGGTGAAAAATTATCATAAAATATCAATAATAAACGACGAAATTAGCCATCATATATCTCAAGCAATTAAATACTGCTTGAAAAAGGGAATAAAATTTTTAGAATTAAGAACTATAAATAAAACAAATTTATTAATGATAGACAAAAAAGAATTATTAGGAATCAAAAAAAAATTAGATAAAAATCATATAAAGGTTTCTTGTATAGCTTCGCCATTATTTAAATGGCATAAGAAAAATTTTACGAATGATGAAAAAGAATGTAAAACCTATTCCTTTTCCTTTCCGGAACGATTAACATACCTAGAAAAGAAACAATTTATTAAAAAAGCGATTGAAGTAGTAGATATATTTAGTGCACCCTATATTAGGATTTTTTCAGTTTATAGAGAAGATCAAATAGTTGATAAATTTTGGAAAGTTGAAAAAGGATTATTTAATTATCTGTTTGAATTGACACAAAACAGCAAGATTAAAATAATTGTTGAAAATGGCTATAATGTAAACTTTCATTCGTCTTCGCAAATAACAAATTTTCAAAAAATATTTAAAAATACCCCAATTAAATTATTACTCGATCCAGCTAACACATACATAATTAAAGACCCAATAGAAGAAAAAGATTATAAAAAAATAATACCAAATATCGAATACTTACATTTAAAAGACTTTTCATTTAAGAAAAATAAAGTTGACATCTTGGGACAAGGCGACATCAATTACGTCAAGTTTTTTAAGACATTCTTTAAATATGCTGTAAAACCAATCTTTATTTCACTTGAACCAGAAAATTATGATCAAGATATTAACATTGTTGATAAAAGCTTGGCTTACCTAAGCAAATTAATTATAAAGCATGAAAAGTGATACAAATTTTAAAATAGCGATTATAAATGATGAGATTTCTCCAAATATTAATACATGTATTCAATTTCTTAAAAGAAATAATATTAAACAAATTGACCTAAGATCTATAAACAAAGTAAATATTTTGAACATGCAAGAGAGTGAGTTAATTAAGCTAAGTAAAGCTTTATTTAAAAATAATATCCAGATGAATATGCTGGCGTCGCCATTATTTAAATGGCATCCTTTAACAAGTAATAAAGGAAGTATTCGAAAGTTTGATCTTCACCACTTTAAATCAGATTTAGCACCCAAAGAAAAGGAACTTTTCATTAACAAGTCAATAAGAATTTTAAAAATTTTTAATTCGAATAAAATCAGAATTTTTTCTCTGATAAGATCAAAAGATAGTGATTTGCTGTTTTATGATCAGGAAAGAGACTTATATAATTTGTTTATTTCTGTATGTAAAAAAAATGGGATAGAGATATATTTAGAAAATGAAAATTCATGCATAGTGTCAGATAAAAAATCAATATTTAAAAATATTAAACTAATAAAAGAACTTAAAATTAATTTTTTGTTTGATATTGGAAGTTTTTATGCCGTTCAAAAAAACATAAATTACAAAGAAGTAAGTAAAATAATTGATTTTACAGATTATATTCACCTGAAAGATTATTGTTATGAAAAAGAAAAGCATGTAGTAATTGGCGAAGGTGATGTTCCTTATGGTAAAATATTTACAAAATTGTTTAAAAAAGATATTAATATGCCCATGACACTTGAGATGCATACGCCCAAAGATCAAGATTCTGGTCAAAAATCATTGGATAATATAAAAAAAATCATCTCTAAAATTGAATAATTACTATTATTTATGTCAAATTTAAAATCTAAAACTATAAAAGATTTAATAAAAATAAAAAAAGAAGCAGAAGAGAACTATTTGAAAATCAAAAAAGATGAAGAAATTGACAATTTTAAATTTAAATACTTGGGCAGAAAGTCAAAATTTACCAATATTTTAAAATCTATAAAAGATTTAAAAGCTGATGAAAAAAGGGAAGTTGGTATTAAATTTAATGAAATCAAACAACAACTTGAAAAAAAGATTGACTCATTAGAGAAAAATAAAAGATCTAGCATTGAAAACATAGATATTACCGCACCGGGAGTAGAAATTGAAAAAGGACATTTACATTTAACAACTCAAGCAATCAGAGAAATAACAAAAATATTTGAAAGGATTGGATTCTATAGAGTGCGATATCCTGAGGTTGAATGGGATTGGTATGCTTTCGGGGCGCTTAACTTTCCCGACGAACACCCCGCTAGAGATGAATGGGAGACTTTTTTTATTGATGAAAAAGATGTCCACAAAAAATACGGCAAAAGAATTCTTACTCCTCATACATCATCTGGACAAGTTCGAGAAATGGAAAGCAGGAGGATGCCGATTAGAATGATAAATATTTCAAAATGTCCAAGAAGACAATTGGATGTTTCCCATACTTTAATTCATCATCAATTCGAAGGTTTAGTTATCGACAAGCACATTAACATAAAACATTTAAAAGGGGTCATTGATTATTTTGTAAAAGAATTTTTTGGACCTAATAGAGAATTTCGAATAAGGCCTTATGATTTTAGATTTACAGAACCAAGCTTTGAGGTGGATGTGTCTTGTGGTGTTTGTGATAAAAAGGGTTGTAAATTGTGTAAAGAAGGGTGGTTGGAAATAGGAGGAGCCGGAATGGTTCATCCAAATGTTTTAATTAGTGGAGGGGTAGATCCTAAAAAATATAGAGGTTTTGCCTTTGGTTGGGGAGTAGAGCGAAATAAAATTATGCAAAAAGGTATCAATATAAAAGATATTAGAATTCTCTATCAAAACGACATTAGATTTTTAGAACAATTTTAAAAAATAAATATGAATTTATTAATATCCTATAACTGGATTAAGGAATATGTTGACACGAAATTGAGTGTTAAAGATTTTGCCCAAAAACTATCACTAAAAGGTCCTTCAATTGAAAAGTGGTATTTATTTAAAGATGACGATTATGTTCTTGATGTGGAAATTACCACTAATCGATCCGATATGGCTTCGGTTATAGGACTCGCAAGAGAGGCGAGCGTAATTTTAAATACGCAACTAAAAGAACCAAAGCTAGAAAAAGTAATTTATAATAATAAAGAAAAAATTAAAGTTGAAATATTAAATAAAGAGATTTGTCGAAGATATCAATCAATTGTCATAAAGAATGTAAAAATCAAAGAATCTCCAAAATGGTTAAAAGACAGATTAGAGGCAAGCGGTTTAAAATCAGTAAATAATGTTGTCGATATTACTAATTATGTACTTTTAGAATATGGGCAACCAACACATGTCTTTGACTATGATAAAATAGCTGACAAAAAAATAATCATTAGAAATGCTAATGATGGAGAAAAATTTACCTCTCTGGATAATAAAGAATACAAGCTAAAACAAAACGATTTAGTGATAGCCGACAACAATGGAGTTATAGGATTAGCTGGAATAAAAGGAGGAAATAAAGCGGAAGTTGATTATAATACAAAAAACATAGTTTTTGAATCAGCTAATTTTGATCCCGTTGCAATTCGAAAAACTTCCAGAAGAATAAACTTAAAAACTGAAGCCTCTAAATTATTCGAGAGGAACTTAAACCCAAATCTTACTAATGCAGTTATTATAAGATTAATAGGCCTAGCCTTAAGGCACGCCGAAGGGGAGGTCGCTTCAGAAATTGTTGATGAGGGTAATAAGAAAAAATTAAAGCTAAATAAAATTAATTTCAATCCTCGAATTGTTAATGATATTTTAGGAATAGAGATTGAGAAAAAAGAAATTTTAGGAATTCTTACAAAACTAGGATTTAAGTGTGAAGAAGTTGGGGAAAGTCAACTTGTGACAGTGCCTTATTTTAGAACCGAAGATGTTATGGAAGATTATGATCTTGTTGAAGAGATTGCCAGAATTTACGGATATGATCAAATTCCAAGCGAATTACCGAAAGGCGAGATCCCTATTTATAAAACAGACCCCAGAATTAATTTTGAGGATAATATAAAAGATTATTTAGCAAATCAAGGTTATATTGAAGCATTTTCATACTCAATGATATCCAAAAGGCAATTGGATTTAGTTAATATTAATTCAAATGAAACAATCAAGCTGATTAATCCTCTTAATGATAACTTTGAATATATGAGGAAGGAATTAACATCATCATTGTTGGAAGTGGTTGAAGGCAATGAAATGTATAAAGAAAAATTAAAAATTTTTGAATTAAATAAGGTATATTTAGAACAAGACAATAAATCCTTACCAATTGAACAAAGCAATCTCGCTATTGCCGTTAACGGTGGAAGTGAAAAGGAGGCTTTTTATGAATTAAAAGGGATATGGGAATACATAGCAAAAAAATTAAATCTAAATAACAATAGATTACAATATTTAGAAAGTAAGTTTCCCCAATATAGCAGTGAATGTAATGGAGAAATCTTATATAAAAATGAAAGAATAGGATTAATTGGAATAATTAATGAAAAGATCAAGAAAGATCTTAGTCTTAAAAAGCATTTGGCCATACTAGAAGTCAATATTGATAAACTATTCGAAGCATATAAAGAAATAGTTGTCTCATACACTCCAATTCCTAAATACCCAGCAGTTAATAGAGATTTTGCTTTCTTTGTTGATGTGAATCAAAAATGGCAAGAAATCGAAGAAGAAATCAAAAATATAATAGGAGAGTTGTTTGTGAGTTGCAAGCTTTTTGATGTTTATAAAGGAAAAAACATTGGTAAGAACAAAAAAAGTATTACTTTTAATTTAGTAATGCAGTCCAAGGAAAAAACACTTGAGGATAAAGAGATCGATAAAAAAAGTAAAGATATTATTAATTCTCTAAATAAAAAATTTAACGCAAAAATAAGGGATTAAATGTCTAACATTTATAAGATCTTCTTAAAAGAATGAGGAATTATATTTTTATCGGATTAGGACCACATTCTAGAAAAATCTACTATCCTTATCTAGAAAAGTATAGAAAAAAATACAATATTAACATCCCGCTTTTAATAGATCTCAAGGATCAACAAAAAATAATAAACAAATATCTTAAAGATAAAGAGCTGAAGCCAGATAAAATTTTGTATTTAGAACCTGATCAAAATAATAGGTTGGGGAAAAAACTTGATGATAAAGCTAAAAAATATCTTGATAATTTAATAAAAAAAGAAAAAATTAATGGAGTGATTATAGCTACGGAACCAAAAGCTCATAAAATTTATCTAAAATGGGCATTTGAAAATAATATTTCTGTTTTGGTAGACAAGCCATTAACATCGCCGGTTGGAGCAGGTGTGGATATTAAAGCGGCAAGACAAGTATATAAAGATTATCTGGATGTAATGAGTTGGCTTAAAAATTCAAAAAGTAAATGCTATGTAGTAGTTCAAAGAAAGGGTCACGATGGATATATACATGTTTGGGAATATTTAAATGACTTCGTAAAAAAATATGGCATACCGATTTCATATATTGACAGCTATTTTGCAGATGGAACCTGGACCCTACCAAATGAATTTGACAAAGAAAATCATCCATATAAATACGGTTATGGCAAATTGATGCACTCAGGCTATCACTCCATAGACCTTTTAAACTGGATAGTGGGTATTAATGATCAAATAAAGGCGAAGAAACCTAACAAGATAAGACTATATGCCAATAAATTTTCTCCTAACGATTTCCTATTTCAGATTAATAATAATGATTACAAGAAGCTTTTTAATCAGAACGAAAGAATTGAAAAGTTTTTTGATAGTTATACCCCCCAAAATTACAAAGATTATGGAGAATTAGATGTTTTCATTATGGCTCAATTCCTAAGAGATGATAAAGTTATTACAACTTCAACAATAACATTACAACAAAACTCTTTTTCCAGGAGAGCCTGGTCCGATATGCCAGAAGATCCATACAAAAAAAATGGCAGATTAAGACACGAAAGACAAAATATCCAAGTTTCTAATTTATTAAATGTTCAAATTCATACATATCAATCATACGAAGCTTTAAACAAAGAAGCTGAGCAAGATACTGTGAAAGGCTTGGGACATGAACATCACTTTGATGTTTTCTTTTTCAGAAATACCGGATTAATTGGAGGGAAGACTCTAGAAAAATTTCGATACGGTATTTCTATGTTTAAAAAATATAAAAAAGATAAATATTACATGGGGCATAATGAAAAAGGAAAAGATAGAATAATACTAAACTTTATTAAGGAAAAACCAGATAATTGTGAACTTCAATACCACGACTTAACAAATAAATTACTTTCAAAAATATACGAAGTATTAGCAAAATTAAACAAAGATGAAATACCTTATACAACTCTTGATATCTAGAAAATAATCAATCTAACATTATGCAAAAAAGTAAATATTACCTAGGAATAGAAGGGGAGCTAATCAGAAAAGACAAAAATTATCCAGTTAGAATTGCATTCATTGGATGTGGGAGTCATTCATTTAGGAATATTTTTCCAACATTTAAATTTCTACCTGTTGAATTAGTAGCCGTGTGTGACCTTAATAAAGAAAAAGCAAAGCTTTATAGCAGACAATTTGGAGGAGAGAAGGTCTACACTGACTATAAAGAAATGATCGAAAGAGAAGAGCTCGATGCAATATTTGTTGTTGTGGGATACAGCCCGGAAGGGAACCCCAAATATCTACCGATTATAAAATATATTCTAGAAAAGGGGATTCCAGTCTGGTTTGAAAAACCACCAACAAAAAATGCGGTTGAAGTTGAAGAATTACAAAAATCAGAACAAAAAGGAAAAAGCTTCGCTCAGGTTGGCTTTAAAAAAATGTTTATGCCAACAGTTACCAAGGTTAAAGAAATAATTAATTCTGAGGAATTTGGCAATATAACTTCATATACCCTGAGATATCCGGTAGACCTTCCAAAAGACATAAGAGATATTAAAAGTTCAAGTGGACGAAGATTTTTAGATGATTTTGTGCATGTTTCTTCAACGGTTATTGGTTTATTGGGTTGTCCTGATGAACTGAGTTATAGGCGAACTAACAAAGGGAGTTCAATAGTAACATTGCTTCATGAAAAGAAGGGTTTTGTTGGGTCAATTCATCTTTGTCCTGGTGCCTCAGAAATGTGCCCCTTAGAAACGCTTGAGATTGTCGGAGAGAATGCAAACATCATACTGTATAATAACATTGAAATAAAATATTACCCGCCAACAAAAAGAATACCGTACGGCACAACTCCAAGCTTTATCCCGAAAAATAAAAATGGAGCAAGTTATTTTATGCCTGAATTTTCACTTGGTCAGATATACAATAAAGGACTATTCTTGCTCGGTTATTATCATGAAGTAAAAGCATTTATCGACAATGTAAGCCAAAAAACAATGCCAAGCATTGGTGGACTAAAGGATACTTTAAAAGTTATGCAGCTATATGATGCCTTTGCAGGGAAAGAAGGAGAGCTAATTGATGTAAGAAAAAACCAAAGGATTAAAAAAGAGTTGGACAATAAAGAAAATTTAAAAATTCCCACTTGCGAAGCCTGTAATATTGAAATGTATATGAAAGATGGTTGGAATTTTTCTTGTTCAAGATGTGGAAAAATGATAGCTTCCAGTGAATTAAACTGAAGCTATGATAAACATATTAACCTCCGCTCAAGCATTCGGTTATGGACCGTGCTCAAAGCTTGTAAACATTGTAAAAAAATATAAAAAAATAAATAAAGATGCCAAGTTTAATTTTATTGGAGAAGATGTTGCTCTAACTTATGCAAAAAGCAACAATGTTTTTGATAATATTTATAATTTAGAAGAATTACATACCCTAGATCCCCAAAAATATCAAAAAGTAATCAGCGTAATGGATCCCCAATTCGCGTTATGGGGATTCATTAATAAAATAGAAAGTATTTATGTTGATAGCTTGTATTGGTACTGGAATTGGAAAGAAGATTATTTGCTCAATGTTAAAAATTTAATCAAGGAATTAGAATATATTAATAATTATCGAAAAGCGTCGTTACTTTTAAACAACCTAGAACCGCATCATCAACAATATGTTGGACATTTTCTATCAGACAAATCTTTAGTACAAACTTTTTTTGATGGAGGCAAAAAAAATAAAAGTGATAAATACAGAGCTAATATTAAACCAATCACAATAAAACCAATAGTTGATAGTTCTCACAAAAAGGACTTAAAAAGAGATACGATTGTTATTTCGCTGGCTGGCTTTTTGTCACCGCTTAATAGAGAGCAAGAAGCTAAAGAATACTTTAAATTCATCATTAGTCTCTTTGGAGAAATAATTGACAAATTACCTCCAAAAATAAAAATTTTATGCACGGTTAATCCAAAATTATTAGAAAGCCTTAAAGGCATGTCAGGTAAATTAAAAGTTACTTCTTTAAACAATGAGGAATTGCTAAAATTATTAAACAAAGCCATCATTATTTTTACTCCAGCAGGAGTCACTACAACCTACGAAGCACTTGAGTATAATGTTCCCATAGCATATCTTCCGGAACAACATGACGGGCATTATCAAAATTTCCAGAGAATAACAAAGGGAATTAATAAGAAAAACAACAAAAATATTATATTCCCAAATCTTTTAATTAATAACCGAATTAAAAAAGAAATCTTAGATGATCCAGACAGTGAAATAAATAGAATTAAAAATTTGATTAGAAATATTAATAACAAAGAAAATAGTATAATTTTAAACGAATTAAAGAAATGCTTAGCAAGTATAATTGAAACAATTTTAGATAAGGAGGCTCAAAACAAATTACTAAGACAACAAAAAAAGATTGTTTTTTTTAATATTAAAAATATAGGTTATAATGTTGAAAATGTGATTATGTAAATAAAGCCGAGATAGCTCAGTTGGTAGAGCACAGGACTGAAAATCCTGGTGTCGGCGGTTCAATCCCGCCTCTCGGCACAAATAAAATTTCCAATTTACTACAAGACAATTTTTTGGGGAGTTTGATGTTACCAAGGCAATAGATGTTTTTTGCTTTGGTGTGTATTTTTTTTCGTAGGTTTATTGTACCATGTCCATCTAATATACTTGTCCAGTAAATAGGAACATTATATGGCAAATTTTTACACAAAAGAGGAAAGAGAACTAGTAAATAAATTGTCAACCAAAAAACAATTCAGAGATGATTTTACCCTGTGGGCGCTGAGGGGATCGAACCCCCGACCTACTGGGTGTAAACCAGTCGCTCTAAACCAGCTGAGCTAAGCGCCCGTAAAAATTGTGGGTGCAGGGGGGATCGAACCCACGACAAACGGCTTAAAAGGCCGCTGCTCTACCAACTGAGCTATGCACCCAACTATTTTTTTTAAAAAAACAAAACAAAAGAGTCTAAAAACTCTTGGGGGATTATATAAAATAAATAACCAATTAGCAAACCCTTATTTAATTTTTAATTATGAATTTTGAATTTCGATTAAAATTAGAATTCCAAATTTTAAATTATTTCGAAATTCAAAATTGGAAATTTGAATTAAAATTCAGAGTTTTAAATTATTTCAAAATTCAAAATTCGTAATTAAAAATTGAATAATGTATTTTAAAAACATGAAGAAAAATCCCATTCTAAATTTACTTAGCTACACTTGGCGTTATTCCTTGGGCAATAGAAAATGGTTTATTGTTTTCTGCGTAATGTCTTTTGTGGCTAACATAATAGTGCTTTTTCAACCAATAGTTATTGGTCGGGCTTTTAATTCCGCCCAAACCACTTCTTCTGATCCTAAATTTTTAACTCTTCTAATAACCAATCTTTTCTTCTATATCTTATTAGAGGTTGGCTTTTGGATCTTTCATGGAACCGCAAGAGTAATAGAAGAGCGAAATGCTTTTTTGGTTCGTCGAAATTACAAACTGGCAATGATCAGAAAGGTTCTGGAGTTGCCAATAAAATGGCAGAAGGATCATCATTCCGGAGACACTATAGATAAAATAAGTAAGGGAGGCCAGTACTTGTTCGATTTTTCTTCCACTAGCTTTATGATTATAGAAAACGCCGTTCGTCTTTTTGGATCCATGGCAATGCTTTTATTTTTCTACTGGCCAGCGGCGGTCATTTCTTTCTTGGTTTCCATTGTGGCGATTTTTTCCATCCTCTTATTTGATAGGCGATTAAGAAAAGGATATAGAAAAGTTTTTAAAGCAGAAAATTATCTCTCGGCGGGCATTTACGATTATATTGGCAACATTATTACCGTAATCACCTTGCGACTAGAAAAGCGGGCCCAAAAAGAAATTGGGAGACGAACGCTCTTAGGGTTTCCTGTTTTTAGAAAAAACACCGCTCTTAATGAAATCAAATGGTTTGTAGTCTCGATTTTTATCAGCTTAATGACCGCGGGAATTATAGTGATGAATGCGGTAACTTCTTTTAGGAAAGATGGTTTGATTTTAGTGGGAACACTTTTTATTTTATATCGCTATTTAGCTAGCATGGGAGAGGCATTTTACGCTTTTGCTTGGAAATATGGCGAAATAGTAGTTCAAGATTCAGCCCTCCGTGCCACCGAAGTTATTACCAAAGATTTTAGAGAATCAAAAAAATTAAAAACTCCCAGCGCTAGCCTTCCCAATGACTGGCAAACAATTAAAATAGCCAAGCTTTTCTTTGCTTACCCCAAAGATAATCCATTAAATGAAGAAACTAAGGAAGTAGAAGAAAAATGCAACATCAGTAATGTTTCCTTGTGTATTTCTAAAGGAAAAAAGATTGCTCTAATTGGAGAAAGTGGTTCTGGTAAAAGCACCGTCCTTTCTCTTCTCCGCGGATTATATTTACCAAATAAAGTTAGTGTTTATTGTGCTGGGAAAAAACTTCCCAACGGCTTGGCCCATTTTTATTCCCAAACAGCTTTAATTCCTCAAGATCCAGAATTATTTAACGCCACCGTGAAAGAAAATATTGTAATGGGCGGCGATCCCCAAAAAGAAAGACTAAGCAAAGTTATTCGTTTGGCTGAATTCCAAAAGACAATAAAAAAACTTTCCCATGGTCTAGCGACCAATGTTATGGAAAGGGGAGTCTCTCTTTCTGGTGGAGAGAAGCAACGGCTAGCCCTAGCTCGTGGGCTTTATTTTTCTTCTAAAAAAGACATTCTTCTTTTAGATGAGCCAACCAGTAGCGTAGACAACGAAAACGAAACAGCAATTTATAAGAATATTTTTAAAGAATATCCCCAAAAAACAGTGATCTCTTCTATTCATCGGCTTCATCTTCTACCAATGTTCGACTACATTTATTTTTTTAAGAACGGGGAAGTAATTGCCGAAGGAACGCTTCTAACTTTATTAGAAGACGAAAACTTTAAAATCCTGTGGAGGAAATATGGCAAAGGGAAAGAAAGTGATTGTCCGCGGACAAGCTTATAGAGTTTCTAGCGGGTCAACATCAATGGATATTTCGGCCTTTTGGCAGTAGGCGGCAATTTCTTCTAGCTTTTTTTGATCTTCTTTTTTTCTTTTAGAAAGAGTGAGGATTAAATGATAAAAATAACGACTTCTTTTTTTAGGAAGTACTCCCGGATAAGGATCGCTCGTAATCAAACAAGAAGAAAGAACAGTATCGGTTATTTTTTTAGCCAGTCTTTTTAGTTTTGCCTCAGCGCTAGTGGCCAAAAGAGAAGAAGCAGTAAACTTTATTAGTTGGGTGAATGGTGGAAAATTATTGGCTTTTCTTTGCTCAAGATTTTTTTTAAAAAATAAATCCCACCGTCCCAAAAGACCTCTCTTGAACGATTTTTCTTTTCTGTATTTAGTTTGCACCATAATTTTAAAAGAATCGCTTAGCCACTGGGCAATTTCTGAATACTTTCGTTCTTCGGCGTTGTAATCCCAAAGAAAGGCGACTTTATCGGAGTTTAATAAAATTGCTAAGCCGGTAACTAAATTAAATCGGGCCAAACCCAATATGGCTGGCGAACCAATAATCAAGCCTGTTTTTTGGGTTAAGGCTTTTTTTAGGTTTTCTTCTTTTTCTTTTGGAGTGCCTTTTTCCAAAAGAAGAACGGTCTCTTGGGGGAACAGTTTTTTGATCTCCGAATAAACAGTAAAAACGCCCACGCCTAAAGTCTTGGTAAAGGCGGCTTGGCAACTAGGGCAATGCGTTGGTGCCTTTATTTTTGCTTGGCAACTAGGGCAACGAAGTTCTTCTTTTTGAGCCAAGTAATAGTTCTTCCCGCAATCGGGGCAAGTTGGAATAAAGCCACAATCACGGCAAAAGATCGCTGCCGCCCAACCTTTTTGTGGAGTTCCTAAAAAGATCACTTTCTTAAAACCAAGCGCACGATTTATTTTTGCAATGATTGGTTCTGTAATAATTGAAGAGGTAGAAAAATTATGTTTATCGCCCGCATCTACCAATAAAGAAAGTTTTCTTTTTCGGCGAGAAGGAAAAGCCAAAGTTTTTTGCTGATAAAAAAAGGCTTGTTCAATAGTAGGGGAGGCGGTTCCCAAAATCAGCTTTACCGGCGACTGCTGGGAAATATTTTCGGCTATTAGTCTAGCGTCGTATCTAGGGGCCTTGCCCCACTGCTTATAAGATTGGTCGTGGGCTTCTTCTATAATAATCAATTTTAATTCTGGGAAATTTCCCAAAATAGCAGAGCGAGTGCCAAGGATTATTCTTTTCTTTTTTAGCCTCGCCGCATCCCAATTAAGGAAAAAATCTCCCAATGCTTTATTCTTTCCAAAAACAGCTAAGCATTGGGAACCAAAAACACTTTTTAATTTTTCTTCCCAAGCAGAAAGAAGGAGACTGTTAGGCACCAGTATTAAGGCTTGGCCACCAGCATTAATGGCACCAGCAATCAAGAAGATCAAAAGCTCCTCTCTTTTTTGGGAAAAAAGCAATAAACTTCTTTGTTTTTTTAATGCTTGAATAATTTTCTTAGCCTTAACCGAATCTCCTTTCTTGATTTTTATTTTTCCAGAATAGAGAACAATCTTGGGCTCGGCGTCAACCAGAGCTTTTCTTTTTTTTATTATCTTCGGCGCGGCAGCCACCAAAAAAGAAGCCAAAGAAGAAAGATAATAATCACCTGCTTCTGTAAAAACCTTAATTTGCAATGGATTAAAAAATCCTTTGATTTTTACTTCTTTTATTTCCTTTAAACTTATCTTAGAAGCAAGCCGAGGAGGGATCATCTCCTGCCCCAAAACAATACCGAGCGTTTCTTGGTTTCGAAAATCAATCACCACCAAATCTCCTAATGAAAGTTCGCTAAAAGAAAAATAAGTAAAGCTTTTTTTAAGTCGTGCGGCGGCCTTAATTAAAGGAATCACCGCATAAAATTTTTTACTCTTGATTTCTGCCATATGAACTAAAATTTAATCTTTCTTGGAATTCAATCTCTCTTGGAGTGGCGTTCTTATTCCTAGTCTTTCTTGATTCAAGCTTAGCTAATTGGAAAAAGAAATAAAAGTAGGAATGTCTATAATGTATTTTTTGTTGTTTCTATCTTTATTACTTAGCTATCTAGGCTTTTGGGAGGCTTTTGAATCCGAGCGGGCCGGTTTTTCTCGAAGAGAAAAGAGCGAGGATTCAAACTAGAGCAAGCGGAGCCGCTGGGCGGAGCGCCGCGTACTCCCAAAAGCCTAGATAGCTAAGCCGAAGAGTCCAGTGTTTTGATTTTTATTTTTTTAATTCTATAATAAGCCCATTGATTATTTTTCTAAATGAAAACAAAAAAGAAGTGGTTTATTTGGGGTGGAATTTTATTAATCTTAGCCATTAGTTTTAGTTTCTTCTTTAAAAAAGGAGATCCCCGATCCGGCTTGGTAATAGAAAGAGTGGCCCGTGGCAATCTAACAGAAACTGTCGCAGTAACGGGAGTATTATCTGCCAACCAAACTCTAAGATTAAACTTTGAAATTACCGGAAAAATAAAAGAAATAAAAACTAAAACCGGCGTCAAAGTTTTTCGTGGTGAACCGTTAGCTTTTATGGAAGAAAAGATGCTTACCGAAGAAGCCGAACGCGCTCGTCTTAACTGGGAAAAAACGGTAGCCGAAGCTGGAACTAGCGATGATCTAATAAAAGAACAAGAACTATCGGTAGAAAATTCCGAAAAATATCTAAAAAAGATCAAAAAATTAGAAGATCAAAAAATAAGTGCTGCCAAAAAAGCTAAAAGTGATGCCAGTGATTATTACGATGAATCTCTTATTTATTACCACAAAGCTCAAGATCATTACGGGGACAGCGCCCTAGAAACACAAAGCGCCAAGTTATCTCTAAAAACAGCCGAATCTAATAAAAATGCTGCCGGAGAAAATCAAACTACCGCCGAAGATTCTTCCGAACTAAATATTGTTAGTGCGGAGAACTCTCTTTCCTTGGCAGAAGAAAAATTAAGTTCGGCCAAATCAGATTATGCCCAAAAAAGTCGCGATTCTTTAGTAGCCGCTGCCAGAACAAGTTACGAAGAAGCGCTAACCAATTTAGAAAAGGCAACTCTTAGCGCTCCGGTCAACGGCACGATTTCTAAATTAAACTACAAAGCAGGAGAAGTTTTAGGCTCAGCGATGTCTGGTAGTTTTGGAGAAATAATTACCAACGACTTTATTTTAGAAGCCAATGTTCCCGAATCAGATATTGCCAAGTTAAAACTAGGTCAAAAAACTCAGGTTGCCTTCGATGCCTTGCCGGTTTCGGAAAATTTTGCTGCCACCCTAATAGAAATCGACCCCGCTGCCACCCTTATTCAAGATGTTGTTTATTACAAAACCAAATTCTCCTTGGAAAAAGTGGACCCCAGACTTAAAGAAGGAATGAGTGCGGACTTAGACATTTTTATTAACCAAAAATCAAATCTTCTTTTAATTCCCAAAAGAGCGTTGGTTAAGGAAGGTGATAAAGAATTTATTTGGGTGATTGACACCGCCGGAAAGAGAGAAAAAAGAGAAGTAAAGACTGGTCAAGAAGGGGATGGTGGCGTTATAGAAGCCGTTTCGGGATTAAGAGAGGGAGAAGAAATTATTGTTTTAGAAAAAAAATCCCAGTCTCCTTAAATGCGCCAAACGCGTAAGTTTTACGGTTAACCTTTCTAATATCTCAAATGCCTCAAGCTCTAATTAAGGTTGTTGATTTAAAAAAAACCTACGGTTCCGGTAGCGCGGAAACTCACGCCTTAGCTGGCGTTTCTTTTGAAATTCAAGAAGGAGAATTCGTCTCTATTATGGGACCTTCCGGTTCTGGAAAGTCTACCTTAATGCAAATTTTGGGATTCTTAGACCGCTCCAGTGGTGGATCTTACTTTTTTTTAGGAAAGAATGCGGAGAAGTTTTCTGATAACGAACTAGCTTTGATTCGAAACCAAAAAATCGGTTTTGTTTTTCAGACCTTCAATCTCCTACCCAAGACTTCCGTTTTTGAAAATGTAGAGTTGCCACTTCTTTATGACAGGGGAGAGATTAATAAAAAAGAAAGTATAAGAAAAGTCGATCAAGCTTTGGCTTCCGTGATGATGAGTCATCGGTCAAGTTATTTTTCTAACATGCTTTCTGGTGGGGAAAAGCAACGGGTGGCCATTGCACGAGCCTTGGTCAATTCTCCAACAATAATTTTTGCCGACGAACCAACCGGTAATCTAGACTCCCAATCTGGCTTAAAGGTAATGGAAATTTTACAAAAATTAAACGACGAAGGAAAAACTATTATCTTAGTAACTCACGAAACTTTTACCGCCGAACATGCCAAGCGGGTTATTTACATTAAAGACGGGCTATTGGCAGAAGATAAACTGATTAAAAACAGAAGATTTGCCAATCAGGAAAAGACTTTAAAATAGCCTGCCATGCGCTTTGTTTTTTTTCTAACCGCAATCAAAATTTCTTATAAAAATCTTTTAGGGAGCAAACTTCGCTCCTTTTTAACCATCCTGGGAATTATTATTGGGGTAGCAGCCGTAGTGATTATTTTTGCCATTGGTAAATCGGCTCAAGAAGTAATTGTTGGCCAAATTAAAGGAGTGGGGACCAATTTGATTGCCGTTCTGCCGGGGGCTTCTAAAGAAGACGGACCACCAGCTATGGCTTTTGGAATCACCGTTAAAACTTTGACCCTAAACGATTTGGAAAGTCTTTTGGCTAAGGCTGATTTTTTGGGAATCGATGCCGCCACGGGTTATGTTTTTAAAAAAGAAAAAATAACTTACCAAAGTTTGGGATCAAGCTTTAATATTTCTGGAGTAACTGCCGATTATCCAGTAGTAGAAGATGGCAAGCTTCTTCGCGGTCGTTTTTTTGATAAAGAAGAAGGAGAAGATTTAACCCGAGTGGCAGTTTTGGGATCGGGGGTGGCAAAAGAATTTTTTGGAAACGACGATCCAATAGGAAAAAAAATAACCATTAAGAATCATAACTTTCAAGTAATTGGGGTTTTTAGGGAAAAAGGGGCGAGTGCCTTTGGGGCTAATTCCCAAGACGATTCTGTTTTTATTCCCATTAAAACATCACAAAAACTGATTATGGGAATAGACCACTTAGGATTTATTCGCTTAAAGGCTAAAAATGCCACCGATATTCCTTGGATTAAAGAAGAGATTAAACAAATAATTAGGATCAATCACAACATTAAAGACTCTCAAGAAGATGACTTTTCGGTACGGGATCAAGCTTCTGCCTTAAAGATTATTACCAATGTTACCGACATTTTACGGTACTTTCTTTTAGCCATTGGTTCAATTTCCTTGCTGGTAGGAGGTGTAGGAATTATGAACATTATGTTAATTGCAGTTAATCAAAGGATTCGGGAAGTAGGCCTAAGAAAAGCCGTTGGAGCCAGAAGTGAAGATATTGCTTCTCAGTTTTTAGTAGAATCAGCCGTAGTTTCTCTTTTGGGAGGAATCGCAGGAATTATTATTGGAATTCTTTTTTCTTTTATAATCAGCTTAATCATGCAGGCGTTAAAATTTGAGTGGAACTTCTTTTTATCACCCCTAGCGATTCTGTTGGCAATGTTGATTTCCGTTTTGGTAGGATTGGTTTTTGGTATGTATCCCGCCATTAAGGCCTCCCGCATCTCTCCAATGGAAGCTTTAAGATACGAGTAATGAAAACCCTTGGCATCCCTCTAAAATTGGCCGTACGCAGTCTTGTCTCTAATTGGGGTCGGACCTTTTTATCTCTTTTGGGAATAACCATTGGTACTGCTTCCGTGGTTTTGGTGCTTTCTTTGGGATTGGGAGTAAAAAACTATGTTCTTTCTCAGGTGGAATCTTTTGGAACCGATGTGATCGATGTTGAAATAAAAGCTCCCCAGACTAAAAAAGATTCTGCCGAAAATGCCAATCAAATGGTTGGTGGCGCCGCCATTACCACCTACAAATTAAAAGACGCCGAAGCAGTCAGTCGAATTAGCGGTGTCGATTCTTGGTATGGTGGCTTAATGAGTCAGCAAGTAGTTGGGTATCAGGGAAAAAACGAACAAACAATGATTATGGGGGTTACTCCGGGAATTGCTTTGGTAGATGCTCAGTTCAAAATAGAAAAGGGAAGAATGTATTTAGAAGACGAAGACCGAGGACTAAAACAAGTAGTTGTTTTGGGAAGCGAAGTGGCTACAGATTTTTTTGGTAGCGAGGACCCACTCAATAAAAAAATAAAAATTAAAGGAATTTCTTTTGAAGTAATTGGTGTTCTTAAAGAAAGGGGCTCTACTGGGTTCTTTAGCTTTGATTCAATGATTCATTTACCACTGGAAACTTTGCAAAAAAAAATCATGGGAATAGATTATTTGCAATATTCAATGTTTAAATTAAAGGATCCCATGCTAATGGATTTAAAAGTGGCAGAGATTACCCAGGTAATGCGGGACCGTCACCAAATAACCGATCCAAATGACGACGATTTTTCCGTAATGCCTATTACAGAAGCAGTAGAGATGCTTAAGACTATTTTTGCTGTGGTGAACGCGTTGCTTTTAGCCCTAACTTCTATTTCCCTAGTAGTCGGTGGTGTAGGAATTATGAATGTAATGTATGTGGCAGTTACCGAACGAACGGCAGAGATTGGACTAAGAAAAGCTCTGGGCGCTTGGCAGTCAGACATTTTACGGCAATTCTTAGCGGAGGCAGTATTTATCGCAGTCTTGGGCGGACTGTTTGGTGTTTTTTTGGGATTTTTAGGCAATCAACTTACAGAAAAAATTCTAGTCCGTTATAACATAATCCTTAGCTTTCCCTTAAGTCCGAGTGCCGTTGCTCTAAGTCTTTTATCATCTCTCTTAATTGGCATTCTCTTTGGTTCTCGACCAGCGTACAAAGCCTCTCTCTTAACACCAATGGAAGCATTAAACAAAAGATAATCTTCTTACTTGGGGTTGACAATACTCTTTTTAATCAGCAAACTTAACGGCTGGCAAGAAAGCATTGCGTTCTTGCACTAGCAAAAAAACAACTCTATTTAGAGGGAGGAAAAATCATGACGAAAATAGCTTTGTGTTTTTCTTGTCAAGGCGTATTAGCGTGCCTTGGCGGAGAGAATAATGACTGGACATTTTGCGACGGGTGCCCCAGCAATAATTTTGGCGTAAAGTGTCTTAATCGCCAAAATTCTGGAGAACTATTCTACTCCAGAAAAGTTCTCTGCAGGAAATGCACTGCAGAAATTTTAAATGAAGAGAAGAGAGAGCACGAAAAACAGGGCAGGGGCACCTGTTCTCTTAGCAAAGAAGACCTTGAATGCGCCTTTTTTAATGGCCGTGGTCGTCAGGGACAAGGCGGCGGCTGATTACTGCCAACTTCTTAAAACAAAAAATGCTCTTTTTCGGAAAAAATTTTTAGCCAATAAGTCCAAGGCGTAAATTCGCCAATAATTTGGCACAACACAAGAGGGTGTTCTTCTTCGGAAGACACCCTCTTAATTTATTTATCGTCTTCCCAAGCAGAGTCCTATTCGCAAGGAAAAATAATTCAAATTGTAGATAACTTTTATTGGGGGAGTATATTGAAAAAATTGCTTGGTTCCAAAATATATTTTGGAAATTTTTTCAATATTCTAGCGAGATTTTTCGCAGGAAAAAATCGAGAGTCCCCCAATAAAAGTTATCTATAATTTGAATTAAAGCAGTAGCAATAGAAACGCCCCCCTTTCTTTTCCTTCCCTTTTTGCTATTTTAAAGGAAGTAAATTATTTTTCTTTTCATGTACGATCACCAAAAGATAGAAGCGCATTGGCGGGATTATTGGCAAAAAACACAGCTCTATTCTCCAGATTTAGAAAAAGCCAAAAACCCCTACTACAACTTAATGATGTTTCCCTACCCTTCGGCCGAAGGCTTGCATGTAGGCAATGTTTACGCTTTTGTGCATTCTGACGCTTGGGGACGATTTCAAAGACTTCAGGGATATTCGGTATTTGAACCGATTGGCTTGGATGGTTTTGGTATTCACAGTGAAAATTACGCCATTAAAATCAAGGAACATATTAAAGTCGTTTCGGCTCGGACAGAAAAAAAGTTTTACGGGCAACTAGGCTTAATTGGCAATCAATATGATCCGAATCGTCACCTAGAAACTTATTCCAAAGACTATTACCAGTTTACTCAGTGGCTTTTTTTAAAGATGTATCAAAAAGACTTGGCTTACCGCAAAAAGTCGCCGGTCAATTGGTGCCCTAGTTGTAAAACAGTCCTTTCCGATGAACAGGTAATTGCCGGTCGTTGTGAGCGTTGCGATAGTTTTGTAGAACGGAAAAAAGCCGAACAATGGTTTTTTGCTATTACTAAATATGCCGATCGGTTGCTTAAAAATTTAGAATGGATCAATTGGCCGAGTGACGTAGCCCTAAATCAAAAAAATTGGATTGGCCGATCCGAAGGAGCGCTTGTTGAATTTCAAATTTCCAATTTTGAATTTCGAAATAAAGCCAAGGATCAGCTTAAAGATAAAAATCCAAAAATTACCGTCTTCACTACCCGGCCAGACACTTTGTTTGGGGCAACTTACTTAGTGCTTTCGCCAGAACATTCTTTAATTCAGGAATTATTGCCAGCACTAAAGAACAAAAAGGCTGTAGAAAAATATTTAGAAACTTCCTTAAAAAAGACTGAACAAGAAAGAAAAAGCGGAGAGAAAATAAAAACTGGCGTATTGCTAGATGGGGTTTTGGCAGTTAATCCAGTGAATCAAAAAGAAATTCCCATTTTTGTAGCTGACTATGTTCTTTCTGGTTATGGCACTGGAGCAATCATGGCCGTTCCCGCCCACGATGAACGAGATTGGGATTTTGCCCAGAAATATAAGCTACCAATCATTACGGTGGTAGAAGAAACAACTTCTAAAAATCAACAATCCCAAGAACAAAAAGCAGTTTTTAGTGGGGAGGGGATAGCTATTAATTCCGGTTTCTTAAACGGACTAGAAACTAAAAAGGCCAAGAAAAAAATTATTACTTGGTTAGGAGAAAATAATTGTGGCCAAAAATCAATCGACTATAAACTCCGAGACTGGTGTGTTTCTCGGCAACGATATTGGGGACCACCAATTCCCATGATCCACTGCAAAAAATGCGGTTGGGTGCCAGTACCAGAAAAAGATTTACCAGTAGAATTACCCAATCTAGAAGATTTTCATCCAGACGGTTCCGGAAAAGGACCGCTCAATAAAGTCCCCGATTTTGTAAACACAATTTGTCCTACTTGTGGTGGCAAAGCCCAACGAGAAACCGATGTTTCTGATCCCTTTGTAGATTCGGCTTGGTATTTTTTTCGCTACTTAAGCACCGAAAACAAAAAAGAGGCCTTAAACAAGGAAATGATTAAAAAGTGGATGCCAATTGATATGTATATTGGCGGTAAGGAACATACCGTTCTTCACTTACTGTATTCTCGTTTTATCACAATGGTGCTTTATGATTTTGGCTATTGCGAATTCGAAGAACCATTTAAAAGATTTTTTGGTCACGGTTTGGTAATTAAGGATGGTGCCAAAATGAGCAAATCTAAAGGCAATGTAGTTAATCCAGATGAATATTTAGAAAAATTCGGTGCCGATAGCGTCCGCATGTACCTAATGTTTTTAGGAGATGTTCGGCAAGGTGGCGATTGGAAAGACGCCGGGATTGCTGGTATTTCTAGGTTCCTAAAAAGAGTTTTTAGAATTTACGAAGAATTTTTAGCTAATCAATCAGGCAAAAAAACGGATCCCAAAACTGCAACATTGCCCAATGCAACCTTCTTTCATAAAACAATTAAAGGGGTTACTACCGAACTTTTAGAACTAAGATTCAATACGGCCATTGCCAAAATTATGGAGCTGGTTAATTGGTACTACAAAGATGGTGCCAACCTTTCTGTTGCCCAAACTTTGGGTTTTTGTAAAACGCTGGCAGTTTTGATTGGTCCCTTTGCTCCTCACTTAGCAGAAGAATTCTGGCATTTGTTAGGAGAAAAAGATTCCGTTTTTAAAACTTCTTGGCCTAAGGCCGATCCTGCTTTTCTTTTAGAGAAAGAGGTAAAGTTAGTAGTTCAAATTAACGGAAAAATGCGATCTCTTCTTTTAATGGCCACAGAAACCAGCGAAGAAGAGGCCTTGAGCTTGGCCCTTGCCGATCTTAAAATAAAAAAGTTTATTGGGAGTAGCAAGATTAAAAAAACGATTTACCTAAAAGGAAGAGTGTTGAATTTAGTAATTTGAAAAAAGGATCGTAGAGAGAAGGATTAAAAATCCTGAGGGAGGTCATTTGCTCCTTTGGTCTCTACGATCCTAGATTGCCTATTGAACAATTACTTGTTACTAGGCAAATAAATTCTAGCATATAAAAAAAAATAGTAAATAGAATCAGCCAATATGTTTAAAAAAATCCTTCGTTTTTCTTTTTACCTCTTTTCCCTAGTTCTTTGCTTCTTGACCTTAGAATTTGTTTTTAATCCGAGCGCTTTCTCTGGTATTCAAGAGCTTGTTTACCAAAAGAAATTAGCCAGCACCGTTGCCCCCTTCCCAAAAACCCCCCATCAAGTCTATTTTGAATGGTCCTATGCTGGAAAGCTTTACAACTTTACTCAAACTTTTTACGAATCGACTTATCAATTTTTTGTTAATCAGGAAAAATCTTTTTACTATTTAGGAGAACTCCCCTTGGGCTGGGAAGAAAACTACTATGGCATTTTTATCCGTTCCATTAATGGCGATGACTCCATTAAAGAGCTAGTTAACAATCTAAAGAGCTTAGCTCAAAAAAATAATTTAAAAGAAGAAGAAACGCTAGAACTTGCAGTAGCTTTTGTTCAAGCAATTCCTTACGACGAAGCAACTGCCGCCAAAGTGCTTTCCGAAAATAAAGAAGAAAAGCCCCATTATCCTTACGAAGTGCTTTATCAAAAGAAGGGGATTTGTTCCGATAAAAGTTTTCTTCTTTGGAGGATTGTTAGGGAGCTAGGGTATTCCGTTGCTCTCTTGGAATACGATAAAGCCAATCATATGGCGGTCGGAATAAAATGTCCCCAAGAATATTCTACAGAGAAAAGTGGTTTTTGTTTTACCGAAACCACTTCTTCTGGTCATAAGATTGGGATCGTTCCCTACCTTAGCTCAGAGAATAATCAGGCACTCTCTTCTTCTGGCTTTCCTGGCAATCTTTCCGAAGAAAAATATAAAAAACTAGAAGATCCAAAAATTTATCAGATTTCACAAGGAAAAACTTATTCCAGAATAGCGATCACCATAGAACAAATCAATCAGCTTCAATTTACCGGCAATACTTTAGAAAAAAACAAAAAAGAACTAGAAGCCTTAAAGAAGGAGACCAGTCGCCTAGAAGATCAGCTAAAAAAATTAGGAGAAAAGCTAAGCGAATATAAAGCACGCAACGATTTTGAAAATTATAATCAATTGGTTGGCGAATATAACGAACTTTCTCTTAGTGTTCAAAAATCAGTCAGTACCTATAATCAAGAAGTGACCCAGTACAATCGATTAGTTAAGGAATACAACTCCTTGGCAGAAAGCCTAAACTAACCTTTTATGCGCCATTCTAAAAATAAAATTGAATTTCCCGTTGATTTTTTATGGGGGAGCGCCACTTCTGCTTATCAAATAGAAGGCGGAGAGAATAATGACTGGTCTTTTTGGGAAAAAGAAAACACTGACCGATTAGCCAGGGAGGCCGGTAAAGAATTTAAAAAAGAGCAACTAGAAAAATTTCCCAAAATAAAAGATCCTGCTAACTATTGCTCAGGGGTAGCAACTGACCATTATCAAAAATTTGAAGAAGATTTTTCTTTAATGAAAGATCTTAATTTAAAAGCTTATCGACTTTCCTTGGAATGGTCGCGTTTAATGCCTAAAGAAAATAAATTCAGCATCAAAGCCGTTAAGCATTACCAAGAAATCTTAAAAAGCCTTTCCCAAAAAGGTATTGAACCTTGGATTACCCTTTGCCACTGGACAATACCGCAATGGCTCTCCCAAAAAGGTGGTTTAGAAAATCCTCATTTTGTAAAATATTTTTCCCAATATACCGCTTTTGTCTTAAAGCATTTGGGCAATTATTGTTCTTATTGGCTTATTTTTAATGAGCCAGGGATAGTTCTTGCTAAAGGGTTTGGTGGTAGGGGAGAGTGGCCTAACCAAAAAAGAAATTTGCTTAGCTTAATTAAGGCGTTTAATAATTTAAAAAAAGCTCACTGGCAAGCCTACAAATTAATTCATCAAAATAATCAGCATTCACTGGTAGCCACTTCTCATAATTTAGGTTGTTGGGAGCCGTCTCCTTCAACTTCCATTAAGGCCCGTCTTTTAACGCGATTCTTTAAATTTTTGGGTAACGAAATTTTTATCCGCTCCTTTAGGGGAGATTTTTTGGCAGTTCAATATTACTTTCGTTTTTTGGTTTCTTCTTTTAATGTTCAAAAGAAGAATGTTTTTCCCAAGGGGTCAGACATGGGTTGGGAGATTTATCCCAAAGGAATTTACCGAGTCTTAATGGATTTAAAAAAATATAAACTACCAATCTACATTACAGAAAACGGTTTAGCCGACGCTTTTGATCAAAAACGAACTCGTTTTATTAAAGACCATCTTTACTGGATCAATAAAGCAATCAAAGAAGGAGTTCCGGTGAGGGGCTATTTCTATTGGTCTTTTTTAGATAATTTTGAATGGGATAAGGGTTTTTGGACGCGATTTGGCTTAGTAGCTGTAGATTATAAAACACAAAAACGCACCGTTAGAAAAAGTGCTTTAGTTTATGGAAAGATTGCCCAAAATAATGGCTTCTATCTCTAACTGTTTTATTCAAACAAAAAAATGAAGAAGAAAAAAAAGAAAAAAGAGGAAGAGCAGGAAATTATAGACGAAGAAGAAATTCCCAAAAAGAGAAGCGGAAAAAAAATCTTTTTCTTTCTTCTTGTTTTTGTGTTGTTGGTTGGAGGCTGGATGACCAGGAGACCGAGCTGGCTTGTCCCAGCCGAAGAGATTCGCTGGGGAATAACCTTTTCTCCCACTTTTGCCGAATTATCGGATCTTGATTGGCAAAAAACCTATTTGGCTATCCTAGACGAGCTAAAGCCTAGGTTTGTAAGAATCCCGGTTTACTGGTCATCGGTAGAAAAAGAACCGGGTGCTTATAATTTCTCCGATTACGACTGGATGCTTAAAGAAGCTAGAGATAGAAAAATAAAAGTAGTCTTGGTAGTTGGGCGAAAAACTCCTCGTTGGCCAGAATGTCATGTTCCTTCTTGGGCCCAAAAAGAAAATGAATCAATGCAACAATCTAAAGTTTTGGATCTAATTTCTAAAACAGTTGATCGTTACAAAAATTATTCCAATCTCCACTATTGGCAGGTAGAAAATGAGCCTTTCTTAAAATTCGGGGAATGTCCGCCACTAGATGTAAAATTTTTAGACAAAGAAATTGACCTAGTAAGAAAGCATGATCCCGAAAGAAAAATTTTAGTCACCGACAGTGGCGAATTGAGCACCTGGATTCCTGCCGCCAAAAGGGGAGATATTTTTGGGACTACTATGTATCGGGTTATTTGGAATGATTATTGGGGGCACTTTAAATATCCATTGCCACCTCGCTTCTTTTGGGCCAAGGCCAATTTAGTGCGAATTCTTTATCCCAAAAAGCCAATCATTGTTATTGAATTACAAGGGGAGAGTTGGGGGCCAAAACAACCCTACGAAACTCCACTAGAAGAGCAGGAAAAATCAATGAGTTTTGCTCAATTCAAAGAAAATATAGAGTACGCCGAAGAGGTGGGGTTCCCAGAAGTCTATCTTTGGGGAGCAGAGTGGTGGTACTGGTTAAAAGAAAAACATAATCGTCCAGAGTTTTGGGAAGAAGCGCAAAAGGTTTTTCGGAGCTCTCACTAAAAGAAGGCCCTTTGTCTTGACATAATAAGCTTTTACTGTTATTGTATTAAGCCTCATTCGAGGTTTTTGTTTTTATAAGAAAAAATCTAAATTAATGGCTACCGCTTTAAAGAAAAATCCCCTAATTGTGGAGAGTATTTTCTCGGCTATTCAAAGAATCCCCAACATTAGAACTCAAGAAATAGTTGAGCGGCGTTTTGGTTTAAAAGAAAGCGCACCAGAAACCTTAGAAGCGATTGGTTCTGATTTTTTAATTACCAGAGAAAGAGTTCGTCAAATAGAAAACGAAGCGTTAAAAAGAATTAGAAAAGAAGGTCGCAAAAAAGGACCTCTTTTTATTTTACTAAAGGAGCTTGTTAAATTTTTAGAAAGTTACCAAGGAATAGTTAGAGAAGAAAGAATTTTTAAAGAATTTAAAAAAAAGAGATTAAACGAAACCGAAAGGCGTTCGCTAGTCTTATTGCTTACTGCCGGCAACCATTTTCTACCTCTTAAAAAGGTAAGGTTTTATAAAAAGGCCTGGTATTTAAAAGGGGCAGATTTAGACAGATTGCCAAGATTAAAAGAGTATTTAATTGCCGAGCTTTTAAAAATCAAAAAACCGGTTTCCCTAAAAAAACTCCTGTCTATTCTTAAAGAAAGTAAGGAATTTGGTAAATTACCAGAAGAAGTGTGTTCGGCATTAGTAGAAATTCCCTTAGAAATAGAAGCCAATATTTTAGGCAGATGGGGACTAAGTTATTGGCCTCAAATAAGACTAAGGGGAGTAAGGGATAAAATTTATTTGGTATTCAAAAAAACTGGCGGACCAATGCATTTTTCCGAAGCGGCAGAAAAGGTTAATAGCTGGGGCTTTAATTCCAAAAAAGTTTGCCAAGCAACGGTACATAATGAATTAATAAGAGATAAGCGTTTTGTGTTAATTGGTAGAGGAATTTACGCATTAAAAGAATGGAACTACAGTTCAGGAACCGTTGCTGATGTTTTGGTAAAAATAATGAAAGAAAACAAAAACCCTCTTACTAAAGATTTTTTACTCAAAGAGACACTAAAACAAAGAAAAGTAAAACCAGAAACAGTGATTTTAAATCTTCAAAGAACTGATTTGTTTTCCAAGAAAGCGGACGGTCTTTATTCTCTTAAAAGAGGCCTTTAAAGAATAGTCTTTTAAGATGCTCGCTCTACATAATTACCTTCTCTAGTATTAACTTTGATCAAATCTCCCTCTTTAATAAATAGAGGAGCGTTCAATTCATAACCGGTTTCTAACTTTATTTTTTTACTACCGCCATCGGCGGTGTTGCCTTTTATTTCTGGAGGAGCTTCTGTGACTTTTAAAATGAGTTTAATCGGCAAGTCTAAGTTTATTGGTTTTCCTTGATAGTAAACCACTTCTACCTCTCCACCTTCTTTTAGAAAATAAACTTGATTCCCCAAAGCTTCGTCGCTTAGGGAAAATTGATCAAAAGTTTTTTTATCCATAAAACAGCAAGCGCCTTCTTCTTTGTAAAGAAATTGAGCTTTGCTTCTAGAAATATCTGCTTCTTCTAGCTTATCTGAATCTCTAAAGGTAGAGTTGGAAACTGCACCGTTTTTTAGATTTTTTAATCTAGTTCTAAGAACCGCTCCCTGGCGACCGATTTTAGAAAAAACCGTTTTTAGAACCTCGTAAGGGTCACCTTTAATAGTTAGCTTATCTCCTGGTCTAATTTTTTTTATTTCTAGCATTTTTCTTCTAGGTTAATTTCAAAAACAATTTACCAATAATAATTAGAATTAGTATCTATTTTAAAAACCTTCACGGGAAAGTTAAGAGCAAATAAGTTTTTAGATTTATTTACACAAACATTTGTCAGAGCTTTCAATTTTTACGCAATCCTTATCTTAGTCTTTAACAAAAGGCAAGAGAGCTATTGAGCGAGCTCGTTTTACCGTCTTTGCTACCAAGCGTTGGTGTTTAGCGCAAAGGGCTGTTTTTCTTGGTGGTCTAATCTTTCCTTGAGGTGTAATAAATTTTTGCAATAAGTTAGTGTCCTTGTAGTCTATTTTTTCTAGTTTGTTTTCACAAAGGTAACACTCTTTTTTTAGCAATCTCAGGTTGTTTTCCATGGTTCAAAAACTCAAAATTATTAATTGAAAATTATAAACGCTCTTATTCAAAATTAAAAATTCGTAATCAAAAATTAAAAGGGGATATCTTCTATCTTGATTTCTTCTTCTTCGTCTTCATCGCTGTCTGTTGGTGCAGGAGATTCTTTTTGATAGCTAGGCTTCTTGTTAAATGATCCACCAGCCGCTTCTCCACTGCTTCCCATTGCACCTCTTGGTTTGGATCCCATTTGCATTTTACCGTCTAGCCCACTAAGAACAACTTCTGTTTTGTATCTTCTAACCCCGTCTTTCCCTTCCCAGTTTCTAGTTTCTAACCGGCCTTCTAAATAAACCTCTTGCCCCTTAATTAAGTACTGAGCAGCAATTTCTGCCACCTTCCCCCAGAGCACTACATCGTGAAACTCGGTCTTTTCTTGACGATTACCAGACGCATCTTTCCAATTCTGGCTAGTAGCCAAGGAAAGAGAGGTGACTGATTTACCAGATGCAGTAGTTCTTGCTTCTGGCTCCTTGGTTAATCTTCCTACGAGGATGACTTTGTTTACATTCATTGTTTTGTTTAAGCTTTGATGATTTTTAGATCAGGTCTTCTTTTAGAATATCGTCTATTTTTTTGTCTAGATCTTCGAACTTTAGTTTAGTTAGTTTTTCTTTTTTCTTTTTTTCTGGCTTATCTTCTTTTTCCACTATTACTTCTTTCTTTTCTTCCTTAATGACTGGTTCTAATACCGAACTCTTAACTATTTCCTTTTCTGGTTCTACTTCTTCTTTGGCCACTGGTGCTGATTGTGTAACCGAAGGTTCCACTTCTTCCTTCTTAGCGTCTGGAAGTCTATAAACAGATGTTAAAAGGTGCTTTAAAACTTCGCTCTGCATTCTGAGCTGGCGTTCCATTTCGGCGGTGTTTTCAGCCGGAACAGTTACGCGGTTAACCATATAAATTCCATTTCTTTGACCCTTAATTACCCAGGCCAACTTTCTTTTTTGGGGATCACTTTCTCTGCCAATTTGACCCTCATTTTTTTCTACAATTTCGGCAACAATTTTTTTTACGACCGATATTTCTTCTGCTTTTTCCAAAGAAACAATATAAGTGAGCTCGTATTCTTTATAGTCTTTCATTCTAAAATTTTACTAAAAAATAATTAAAATCGTATTAAAATGCACAAAACACGCAAACCTAAAACCATAAAAAAAAGCTTCCCAAAAGCTATCTTCCAAAAGTATAACCAGAAAAAACCCACTTGTAAAGACAGTTGTCTTTTGTTTTTTTTAATTATAAGATTCAAAGAAGTGCTCTAATTTAAATCAAAAATATGGGTTATCAATTTCTAATCAAAGGGAAGAAAAAAATTGGAGGCAAAATAGAAGTTAAGGGAGCTAAAAATTTTGCGCTAAAAGCGCTAGCCGCAACACTCTTAACCGAAGAAGATTGCTTAATAAACAATGTGCCCGGAATTGCCGATGTCTCTGTAATGCTAGACCTTTTAAACAAAATGAAGGTCGAAGCTGTTTATGAAGGCAAATCTAACCTAAAAATCAATTCTTCCAGACTAAAAGAAAACTGTCTTGATCCAGAAGATTCCAGAAAAGTAAGGGCCTCTATTGTGTTTTCGGGACCGCTTTTGGCGCGTTTTGGTAGGTTATGTATTCCTCATCCAGGAGGCGACTTAATTGGCAAGCGACCCATTAACTTTTTTATTGAAGGGTTTAAAAAGATGGGAGCCAAGGTGGAAAAAAACAATACCGAATATCTTCTAAAAACACCTCAAGGAAAATTAAAAGGTTGTCGTTATTTTTTTCCTAAAATTAGTGTTACCGGAACAGAAACCTTAATGATGGCGGCAGTCCTGGCCAAGGGAACCACTGTCTTAGAAAATGTAGCTATTGAACCAGAAGTGATTCATTTGGCAAATTGCTTGGTGCAAATGGGTGCTAAAATAGAAGGCATTGGTCAGAGCACTATTCAAATAGAGGGCGTAGAAAAATTAAAAGGAGGCGTGTTCGAAGTTATTCCCGACCGCATAGAGACGGGTACCTTTGCAATGATGGGAATAATGAATAATGCTGATTTGCTAATAGAAAAATGTAATCCTAAACACCTTTCTGCTCTTTGGGAAAAATTGAGCCGTGCTGGTGCCAAACTAGAAATCGGTGGTAATTGGGTAAGAACCGTTCCGGTTAAAAAAAGAATTCAATCAGTTTCCTTACAAACCCATGAATACCCAGGGTTTGCCACAGACTTACAACCAATCTACACCTTATTAATGACTCAAGCTTCGGGTATTAGCTTGATTCACGACCCAATCTTTGAAGGCCGTTTATTTTTTACCGATATCTTAAACCGAATGGGCGCCAACATTATTATGTGCGACCCACATCGGGTAGCCGTTAAAGGGCCGACCAATCTTTTTGGCAAAACAATCGAAAGTCCAGACATCCGCGCCGGAATCAGTCTGCTCTTGGCCTCGATTATTGCCGAAGGCAATTCCGTAATTGAAAACGCCGAAATAATTGATCGTGGTTACGAAAAAATAGAAACCCGACTTACCAAAATCGGGGCCGACATTCAAAGAAAAGAAATAGGCTAGAAAGACCCATTTAGAAATTTTTATGTTTGTTAAAAAAATAGGTATTGATCTTGGAACTGCCAACACTTTAGTTTCCGTTCCTGGAAGGGGAATCGTCTTAAATGAACCTTCGGTGGTGGCAATTTCCATTAGAGATAATAAAATTCTAGCAATTGGTGAAGAAGCCAAAGAAATGATTGGCCGAACACCAGAAATTATTTGTGCATCAAGACCAATTAAAGATGGCGTAATTGCTGACTTTAGAATTACCGAAGCCATGTTGCGTCACTTTATAAACAAGGTCAGCGGTCGAATCCGAATTTTTCGCCCAGAAATAGTACTCTCAATTCCCGCCGGAATTACTTCTACAGAAAAAAGAGCCGTGATCGACGCTGCCCTAGAAGCCGGTGCCAAAACGGCTTATGTTGTTAAAGAACCATTGCTAGCGGCTATTGGTGCGGGAATCCCGGTAAATGCTCCCGCCGGAAATATTATTATAGATATTGGCGGCGGTACTACCGAGGTCGCAGTAATTTCCCTAGGAGGAATTGTGGCTGCCACTTCCGCTAGAGTCGGTGGCAATCGTTTAGATGCGGCAATTAAAGAATATGTCCGCAAAAAATATGCCCTAGCAATTGGTGATCAAACAGCAGAAGAAATTAAAATCAAAATTGGTAGCGCCTTGGCGCAAAACAGAGAAGAAGAAATAGAAATCAAAGGACGAGATTTAATGGCTGGATTGCCTAAGATCATTACCCTAAAGACCAACGAAGTTACTGCCGCCATTAGCGATGAACTTTCAGAAATTATTCAAGCGGTAAAAAAAGTGCTTCAAGAAACTCCACCAGAATTGGCTGCCGATATTATTGATCGAGGAATGGTGCTTTCCGGCGGTGGCGCTCTCTTAAAAAATCTAGATCAACTTATTTTCCGATCAGTAGGAGTACCTTGCTATGTGGCCGATGATCCCTTGCTCTGCGTTGCCAGAGGGACATCTAAAATTATGGACAATTTAGAAATTTACAAAAGAAGCATTATTAATTAGTGGTTAATGAAAATCGGGCTAGATATTACCAGCGCCTTTGAACCAAACAAAACAGGAATCGGAGCCTATACTCGTGGCCTACTAGCTTCTTGGCTTAGTGCTCCACAAATTTTTTCTAAAAAAGAAATTTGGCTTTTTTTAAAATCTTCCCAACTTAAATATTTCCCCCCAGGAACCCTTCCTGTTAACTGGCATCTTTATCCAATCGATTGGCCCTTTTTACGAACCCAGGGAGGCCTGCTTTGGAGCTTGAAAAAAATAAAACCCGACATCCTCTTTGTGCCGGCCGGCTCCATTCCTTTTTTTTATCGGGGCCGATCGGTTTTTGTGTCACACGGAACAGAACTTTTGGAATGGCCTTCTTGTTATCCATTTTTTTCTGGAGCCATTAATCGTTTTCTCCTAGAATCAAATTTAAAACGAGCCTTGGGAATAGTTGCTGTTTCAAAAGAGACTCTTAAGCATACAAAGCCTTTTTTGGGAAAAAATTGCCAAAAAACTAAAGTGCTCTACCAAGGCCTAAATCCAGTCTCTTTCTTTAAAGAAGATAAGTCCCTCAATGTTGAAAATTCAAATTTTAATCGAAATTCAAAATTCAAAATTAAAAATTCAAACTCCTTCCTTCTTCATTTAGGAAGTTTAGAAAAAAGAAAAAACATTCCCGCCGTTATTGCTGCTTTTGAGCTTGCCTGTAAAAAAACCCCAAATTTAGCACTGGTTCTGGCCGGTCCAGCTGGTTTTGGCTTTAAAGAAATAAAAAAAATAATCAAAAATTCACCTGCTAAAAAATCAATTTTTATTCAAAAGACAGTCAGCGAAAAAGAAAAAATCTGGTTATTAAAAAACGCAACGGCACTGATTTCCCTAAGCCTAGCCGAAGGCTTTGGCCGAACAATTGGAGAAGCGCTTTGGTATGGAAAAAAAGTAATCGCTTCTGACCTTCCTGTTTTTAGAGAAATTTATTCCCCGACCGGCAAAAGGCTAACTTTGGTTAATCCCAAAAATATTTCCCAAGTGGCAAAAGCAATCAATGAAACTGTTTTTTCTTTTTTAGACAAAGCAATGACCAACAACAGTACAAGAGCAATTCGTCAAAAATTTGATTGGTCAATGATCGGTAAAGAAACAGCCCGATTTCTTTTTTTATTTGACAAAAACTGATTTTTGTATAGTTTATTTAGCTAAAGGGATAAAAATCTTTTTGTTATTTTTTGTTTCTCTTTTTAATTATATATAAGAGGGTAAGCGTTTTAAAACCATGGAAACAGGCAATAAATATTTGACCAGCGAAGGGGTAGAGAACATTAAGCAAGAGCTTTTAAAAAGAAAAAAGACCAAGAGAAAAGAAATCGCCGAAGCAATTAAAGATGCTAAGGAGCAGGGAGATCTAAGCGAAAATGCCGAATACAGTGAAGCAAAATCACGGGAAACGGAAAACGAAAAAAGAATCGCTGAATTAGAATCGATCCTTAAAAATTCAGTAGTGGTGACCAAAAACAGCAAAAGTAAGGTCGTGGACATTGGAAGTTTAGTAAAGGTTTGTTACCAAAAAACGGATCGCTTCTTTTACATTGTAGGAAGCAATGAGGCAGACCCAACGGCCAATAAAATTTCCAACGAGTCTCCAATCGGCATGGCCTTAATGCACAAAACGGAAGGGGATGAAGTTTTAGTAGAAGTACCAGGAGGTCGCTCTCGCTACAAAATTTTGTCGGTAGAAAATAAGTAGAACGGGGAAACCCGTTCTTTATTACGCCTCGCTCGCTTGCTCGGTTTTGCCTCGAACTATACTCAAACGCGTAAGTCCTATGCTTAATTCGTTTAACCGCTTCAAAGTTTTTATGAAAAAGATTATCGCAATCAAGTTCGGAGGCTCTATTATGGTTCCTAAATTTCCCAATATTGATTATTTAACGAACTTTTCCAAACTGGTTTTAGAAATGAAATCCGATTATCGTTTTCTTTTAATTACTGGTGGCGGTGGCATTAACAAAGAATACAATAAAGTCGCTAAAGAAGTTGCTACCTTAACCAATGAAGACTTGGACTGGATTGGCATCTACGCTACCCGCCTTAATGCCAGACTCTTGGTAAGCATTTTTGGAAAAAAAAACTGCTTTCCTAAGGTAGTAGAAAATCCCTATGCCGATCTTGATTGGAAGGAAGATATTATGGTCGGTGCCGGCTGGAAACCAGGCTGGTCTACCGATTACGACGCTATGATCTTGGCTCATCGATTTGAATCCGAAAAAATTATTATCGCTACTAATACCAGTCATATTTACAATAAAGATCCTCACGAATTCAAAGACGCTGAAAAGCTAAAGGAAGTTAGTTGGGAAAATTTACGAAAGATGGTCGGAGAAGAATGGACACCAAGAATGCACATTCCTCTTGATCCCTCAGCCATTCGCTTTGGCCAAAAAAAGAAAATAAAAGCCCTGAGTCTTGATGGTCGCGACCTAAATAACTTGGCCTGCGCTATTCGGGGAGAAGAATTTTCCGGAACTATCATTGGTTAGATAAAATCAGAAAAAAAATGCTATACTAAAAACCAACATTTGTCTTTATTAATTTAAAATGAACGCTTCCCTTAAAAAAGATCGGCTTAAAAAACTAAAAAACATTATAGAGGCCGGCATTGATCCGTATCCTTCCTTGGCTTTTCCTAAGGAATCAGCTAAATCTCTCCTGGAGAAACCTAACGGAACACCAGCTCGCGCCGCCGGACGAATCATGCTTTTTAGAGAAATGGGTAGAATCGCTTTTCTTCATTTACAAGACGAAAGCGGCCGTATTCAATTTGTTTTAAACGAAAACGAACTTGGCAGGGAATTATTCCGCTTTTGGATTAAAAATTTAGACCTGGGTGATTTTGTGGGCTTAGAAGGCGAACGCTTTGATACCAAAAAAGGCGAACGGTCTCTTTTGGTTAAAAAACTCACCCTTCTTTCCAAATCACTCCTTCCTCTTCCAGACAAACACAAAGCCTTAAAAAACGAAGAACAACGACTCCGCAAAAGATATTTAGACATTCTCTTTAATCCAGAAATTAAAGAAATGATTTACCGCAAAGAAAAATTTTGGCAAACCGTTCGTAGCTTTATGAAAAGCCATGATTTTTTGGAAGTAGAAACACCGATCTTAGAAGCGGTTCCCGGTGGCGGCGATGCCAATCCTTTTATTACCAAGCATCAAGCCTTGGCCATGGATCTTTATTTAAGAATTTCTACCGGGGAGCTTTGGCAAAAAAGACTTTTAGTGGCTGGATTAGAAAAAACCTTTGAAATTGGCCGCCAATTTAGAAACGAAGGCATGGATGCCGAACACTTGCAAGACTACACCCAAATGGAATTTTATTGGGCCTACGCCGACTACCAAACGGGCATGGCTTTAGTAAAAGAACTTTTTACCAAGATAGCCCAAGAAGTTTACGGAACCCTAAAGTTTACCATTAAAGATTTCCAAATTGATCTTTCGGGTGATTGGAAAGTTTACAATTATAAAGAAACAATAGAAGAAAAAACCGGAATCAATGTTCTAACTGTAGACTTACCAACGGTTCAAAAAAAGCTAGATGAACTTGGAGTTAAATACCAAGCAAAAAACCTTAATCTAAGTCGGGCAATAGATAATCTTTGGAAGTTTTGCCGAAAAAGCATTGCTGGACCAGGATTCTTAATCAACGAACCGGTAGCAGTTTCTCCTTTGGCCAAAAAAACCAAAAATAATCCTCTCTTAACGGAACGCTTTCATGTAATCCTAGCAGGTAGCGAATTAGGAAATGGCTACAGCGAATTAAACGACCCCCAGGATCAAAAGGAACGGTTTTTAATTCAACAAGGATTAAGAGATAATGGAGACCAAGAAGCGCAAATGACCGACACTCATTTCTTAGAAGCCTTGGAATATGGAATGCCACCGGCTTGTGGTTTTGGTATGAGCGAACGATTGTTTTCTTTTTTAGAAAACAAAACCATGCGTGAATGCCAGATTTTTCCCCTAGTAAAACCCAAACTTTAAAAAAAATACCAATGTTCTTTCACTTAAAACCACTCCTTTTGGTTTTAGTCTTTTTTGTAGGCCAAGAGCTTTTAATTTACCGTCCAGGCATTTCTTGGTTTGTTTTCCTAATCTCCCTTCTTCTGATTTTTTGGTTCTCTTTTAAATTGTCTGGGGTGCTTTGGGGGGCCTTTTTCCCGGTACTTTTCTTCTTGGGGGCTTATTTTCTCTTGCCTTTTGTTAGTGGTGGCTCTCTTATTCAAATCTATATTTTTTTCTTGTCCTTTCTTTTTTATTTAATAGAATTAGGTATTTTTCGTTTTTTCCAAAACCAAGAAGACGAAACTGCTCAAAGACTTGGTATTATTAGTGGTATTCTGACGGTTTTTATTTGGGCCAGTTTTCTTTTTGCTGTTTATCTAAACCGTAACATTCCTTTTTGGAACATCTCCTTGGTTTTTGCTGGAGTTGTTTTTGGTGTAAGTTATGGAATATTGTTTCATTCACTCTGCGTAGAAAGAAAGAGACTTCTTCTTTTTTACAGTCTTTTATTAACCTATTTTATCACTGTTATTTTCTCTGGAATGTATTTTCTACCCTTTGGCTATTTGACTTTGGGTGCCTTAATCTTGGCAATTTATTTCTTCCTAACCAATAGCTTAGTTGCCGCCTTAAAAGGAAAATTAACCAGGATTTCGTTTTCTGGTGATCTTTTTGTTTTTCTTTTAGCCGGATTTTTGCTTTTAGCTTCTGCCCGCTGGGAGATGGTTTTTAATTAATACTTTTCATGAATTATTTTAAATTTTTATTAATTTTATCGTTTTCTTTTTTTGTTTTCTCTTGGTCAGGTTGGCCCCAAAAGGAGAGTAGTGGCTTGTTGCAAAAAGTTTTTGCCGAAGAAATTCAATCAGAAATCACCAACAAAGAACAGGAATTAGAAGCAGTAGAAAACAAAATAGAAGACTATCAAAAGGTAATCGATCTAAAAAAACAACAACAAGCAACACTTTCTAATCAAATAGACATTATAGAAAACGAAATTAAAAAAGCCGAAGAAAAAATAGTTCGGTCTGATCAGGAAATGGGTTTGGTAGAATTAGAAATTAAATCATTGGATTTAAAGATCAAGGAAAAAGACATCAGCTTAAAATATAATAAGAAGTTACTTTCAGAACTAATCCAATCACTCTATTTTAAGAGTCAAAGCAATTCCTTAGAACTTTTACTAAAAAACGACAGCCTAGCTGGCTATTTTTTAGAGTTACGCAACTTAGATTTAATCAGTGAAAAAACCAAAGATCTTCTAACAGAAGTCAATCGAGCCAAGACAGAACTGCAGAAACAAAAAGAAGACCGTTCTAGTAAATACGAAAAATTAGGAAGACTAAAAGATGAAAGCCAAATGGGAAAGGTCCGCTTAGAGGGTCAGCAAGATTCCAAAGCCAATCTCCTAGAGGTTACTCAAGGGGAAGAAGATAAATATCAAGAACTTTTAGCTAAATTAGAGTCACAGAAAGAAATGCTTTTAGGCGATATAGAAGAAATGTCCAACCAAAACTCAAGCGAGCTAGCTAAGGTCAAGGCCGGCCAAAAAAAACCTAAAACTGGCCTAGCTTCCACTAGTTGGTATTTTTCCCAAAGAGATCCTCGTTGGGCAGACAGCAATATTGGTCTTTCTCGAACAAAAATGGGGCAATATGGTTGCGCCGTTACCAGTGTCTCTATGGTCCTTCGTTATCATGGAGTCAAGATTGATCCAGGAATTCTCGCCAAGCAAAGAATTTTTAGCTATGACCTTATTTCTTGGCCCAATGTTTGGCAGGGGGTGGATAAAGATCAAAAAATAGGTTCCAGTCATGGCAATCTAGATTGGAAGGTAGTTGATCAAGAAATAGAAAAGGGTAATCCGGTAATCGTTTTTGTAGGTGCCAAAGGTCGTGGCGGTGGCCATTATGTAGTGATTCACCATAAAGACAAGAAAGGCAAGTATGTGGTCCACGATCCTTACTGGGGAGCCAATATTTTTCTTGATTCCACTCGTGATTTTGTTTCCGCTATTTATGGTAGTGGTACTTACATGGATCAAATGATTATTTATCACGGAGAAGGGAGTAGCTATTTAGATGTAAAAGATTCCGCCGATAATCCCCAAAAGATCTGCGAAGAATCTGGTGGCACTTGGAGTAAAAATAAAGATGAATGCACTTGTCCAAAAAGCGGATACAACAAAAAAAATGGTGCTTGTGTAAAGAAATAATAGCTCTTGCTAATTCAGAAAAGACTCGCTTGGGCAGACAAGGCTCTGAGTCCGCCTACGCGAGTCTTTTCTGAATTAGCAATTAAATATTTCTTTACTGCTCTAGAAACAGACTCAGGCAATATCAGTTGAACAGACTCTGAGCCTTGTCTGTGAAACTGATGTTGCCTGAGTTTGTTTATTTCTACCAAGAAGTATTTATTAAGCCGCTCCATTATAAAAGCCGCCCCAAAAGGACGGCTTTTATAATTACAGATTTTCTATTTGTTTAGAGCAATTCGGTTATAAGGACCGCTTGCAGTACTAATCCATCGTTGAACGCTTCCTGGAGCGTGAGCGGCACAACTTCTACCGCATTTCCAAGTAGTCACAATTCTTCCAGGTGTATCTAGTCCTTTATTCTTTAATTCTTCAATTCTTTTTCCTACCACCATTACCGCTTCCTTAGGGCTTTCAAAGGCAAAATAGCCTCCAGCATAACCCCAAAAGTTGTTCTGGTAGTTATGTTTGTAACCACTTTCCGACTTAGCAATTCCTACAATCAGTGCCGCTGTTTGTCTTTCGTAAGTAGAGATGTAGTCAATCATTGGCTCCATTCTGGTACCGGTCAGTTCTTTTTTAATATCTTCCCTTAATTCCTCGTCGGTAACAAGAACTGTTTCTTCCTTAATCTGAGCCTTAAGCTCTAAAGCCAAGTCATTATTTTCTTTGGTGTCCAAATCAAGCGAAGCGGTTGTTTCTTTCGGAATAAACAATTCTTCCTGTTCTTTGGCTTGATTTTGAATCTGGTTAATTAAAAGATCTTCTTCTGTATTATTAGTTTCTTTGGCCTCCGCTTTTCCGTAAACCAGAACAGTGATAATTAACAGTAGAAGGAAAAGAGCGATTCGGCCAATTTTATTTTTGATTTGGTTATTTGTATCTGAAAGCGACAGGCTTCCAAGATTACGCATTGAGTGCGTTAATGCTAAAGACCGAAAAAGAAGCACTGTGCTTCTTTTAGGGCTCGTTTCTTGGCTTTCTCTTCCTAGAAACGAAATTCCAGCCTTTACAAGCTGGAAACAACTATTGTACAGCAAATGGCAGGAAAAGTCAATAGCTTTTGGTCTAATTACGAATCTTTAGTTTTGATTCATAGCTTTTCTGAAACGATGTTCTTAGAGGAGGCTCCTTGTTCCCGCCAAAAGAGACCAGAGGAGTATCCCTTCAGTAGACACGGCTCTTGGTCTACTGAAGGGATACTCCTCTGGTCTGTGTAGAGCTTTAAGCTTTTTAGACAAAGATTTCCCATATCCCTTTTTTTATATTAGAATCAACGGTAAACAAGGCTTTTAAGCCCTATTAGTAATTACAAAAACAAAAATGAAAAAGTTAATCTGGTCAGGAGTTTTTCTTTTTTTATTATCGTTTGTAGCTCTGTTCCTTGTTTATCAAAAAAACAATCGTTCCGCGGGTCTTCTTGGAGAAAGTTCAGTAAATAGTGCAAATCAAAAGCCTGGCATAGCTAAAATGCAAAAGCCGGAAATCAAAAAATTTACTAGCGAAGCCGATTTTCAAAGCTATCTTAAAAAAGCAAAACAACTCTCTTCTTCCAGATATTTTAGCGGACTCAATGGTGGCAGTAATGATCTTAAAAAAGAAAGTTTAGCCCAAACGGCCCTTCCGGAAGCGTCTTGGGATTCCTCCCAAGAAAAAGCCTCCTTTACCCCAGATCACTCCACTACCAATGTTCAAGTTTTTGGGATCGATGAACCAGATGTTCTAAAGACTAATGGCCAAGAAATTTTTTATTCCCAAAAAGAGCTCTTTCGACCAGTCTTTGAAGAAGAAGTGCCAGTTTCCACAGACATAATAAATGTCAGAGTACCATCGTCAACGAACGAAATCTTGCCTCCACCACAACAAACAGGAACAAGCTTGGTAAAAGCCTTTCCTTTTGCCGAACTAAAAAAAGACGGCTCTATTCCTTACAATGGGGAATTATTATTGAGTGGCAAAAACCTCTTAGTCTTTTCCAATCAAGGGCAAACGGTATTGGGATATGATGTTTCTAATCCCGAAACCGCCAAGGAAAGCTGGCGCTTTGATCTTGACGGCAACACTAATCTTGTTACTGCCAGACTTCTTGGAGAAAAAGTTTATTTAATTACCCAAACCTCTTTAAATCAAAACCAGCCCTGCCCAATGGAGCCACTCTTAAAAAAAGGGGAGCGGGTTCAAATAAACTGTTCAGATATTTATCACTCTGGGGAAATTATGCCAGCAGAAGTTGTTTACAATCTCTTTCTTATTAATCCAGCAAGCGGTCAAGTAGAAAAAACCACCTCTTTCCTGGGTAGTGCCAATTCTACGGTTTTCGTTTCTTCTTCGGCAATCTATCTTGCCTACCAAGAACAGCCAAGCCAGTTCTCCTTTTTAGCCGCATTCATAAAAGCCAACCCTGATCTCTTTTCCAAAGAAACTCTAGCTAAGATCAACCAATTAGAAGGCTACGATCTTAGCATAATGACCAAAATGATAGAGATTCAAAACATTCTTTCCCAAGAAGAAAATTTTTCTAATAGAAGCAGTGAAGAAGAGGGAAAAATAGAGCAAAGAATGAAAAGCTATACCAAAGATCATCTTCGAGATTACGAAAAAACCAATCTTGTTAAATTCGGAATAAATAACTTAGAACTGTTGGCTACCGGCTATATTCCTGGACAGCTTTTGAATCAATTTTCCTTAGATGAATACCAAAATAATTTAAGAGTCGCCGTAACTCTGAACGGTTTTGAAGGGGGGAGTGAACAATCAGAAAATGATGTCTATGTTTTAGATCCCAAGTTAAGCATTGTCGGCAGCCTTGTTGGAATGGGACTTACCGAAAAAATCTACTCGGCCCGTTTTGTAGGCAACAGAGGATTCTTAGTTACCTTTCGTCAAACCGATCCTTTCTATGTTCTAGACCTTGCCGATCCCAAAAACCCCAAGAAAACAGGTGAATTAAAAATTCCTGGTTATTCTTCTTACCTTCATCCATTAGGAGAAAACTTAGTCCTAGGAATTGGCCAAGAAGGTAGTCAGCTAAAAATCTCTCTTTTTGATGTTTCCAACCCAACTCTCCCAGTAGAAAAACAAAAGTATCTTCTAGAAGAAAATTGGTCAGAAATACTTAATAATCATCACGCCTTTTCTATGGATTACGAAAGAAATAATTTCTTTTTACCAACTAGCAAAGGAGGTTATGTCTTTTCGATTACCCAGGAGGGGATTGTTCCCCAAAAAACAATAGAAGAACCAGGGATTAAGCGCGGTGTCTTTATTGAAGGCCACCTTTACCTAGCCGGAGGAAACAAGATTATTGTTCTTGGCAATCAAAACTTTGATAAAATAGCCGAACTACCTTTATAGAATCTACTTATTTATAGAGAAAAACGCTCTCCACTCCCCTTATTTCATGAACTTTTCGTGGATTTCTTTAAGTCTTTGATTAGTAACATGAGTATAAACCTGAGTAGTATTAATGCTCTTGTGTCCTAACATTTCTTGAACACTGCGAATATCAGCGCCCTCAGAAAGCAGGGTAGTTGCAAAGGAATGGCGCAGGGTATGAGCAGAAACCGATTTATTAATTCCACAAAAGCGAGCAATTCTAGCAATTAGAGTAGTAGTATAGTAACGAGAAAGTCTTGTCTTTTGATTGTTTAGGAAAAGAGGGCTTTCGGGATCCTTTTCTTTTCTAGAGGCTAGATAGTTATTAATGGCTCCATGAGCCTGTTCTGTTAAGAAAACCACTCGCACTTTGCCTCCTTTGCCCTTCACAGAGAACTCCTGACTCTTAGGATTAATATCTTTTATGTTAAGCGCTGTAAGCTCGCTCACGCGCAAACCGGTAGAGTAGAGGGTCTCTAGGATAGCTTTGTCTCGCAATGCGGTCTTAAGGTTAAAGGTAGCCGCTGCTTTGATTAAACAATCAACATCTTCTTTGCTTAAAAAGGAAACCTGTCTTTCCCTCTTCTTAGCTAAATCAATCAGAGCTGGATCAAGGGTCTTTATATCGTTCTTTATTAGGTACCTAAAGAAAGAACGAATTACAATTAAGTAATAGTTTAGAGTATCCGGACTAATTTCTTTTTGACTTAAAAAATAACGATAGTCATCTAATAGATCAACAGAAACGGCTTCTACGGTTTTAATTTTATTTTTTTCTAAGAATTTTAAAAAACGATTCAAATATCTTTCATACTGCTCCCTGGTCTTAGGGGAGTATTGCTTGGTAATGATTAGCCACTTTAAGAACCTATTAATTGCGAGAGAGGTTTCCATCGTTCTTACTTAACATAATGTTAGTTATGTTAAGTATTATAGAAAAGAACCTAAGAAAAGGCAATGAAACACACAACGCACTACCTATTAAATAAATCTAAAGAAAGAGCGGAGTAATAAATGTTTCAATTAATGCTGCTATAAGTAGTACTGGAAAAATAATTTTAAAAAAGAAAAATAAAGCTTCTTTAAAATGCTTTAGGAATGGCTCTTTAAACTTAAACCAACGGTAAGCCTTTTCTGCTAAGAAAAATCCTAAGGCACCAGAAAAAACAAAAGCCGGAACCTCTAAGATACCATGGGGCAAAAGAGCTCTTAAAAGAAGGCTAATCCCCTCTTTTTGAGCAACAAGAACATAGATTACCCCTAAAATTTCTCCGTTGGTAAAAATAAAAATCAAAGGAGCTAAGGCAAAAAGCGGTCCTAAGAGAACCATTAAAAAGGAAAGTAGCGTGTTTCTAAAAAAAATAAAAAAGAAAATTGCTCCTTCGCTAAAATCTTTGGTTTTTCCAAAATAAGTAATCAAATCCTGCATCATCCTTTGTGCCTCCTCTGGTCTTCCGTGGGCCAAATACACCCCAGAAAGAAAAGCCAAAAGAAAAACAGCCGAAGCTAAAAAAAGATAATAGCGAATTTCTTTTATGATTCTAAAAATCAACGGGTTGTTTTATTTTTATAATCCTCTATTGCTTCCTTAAGGGCATCGGCAGCTAGGTTAGAACAGTGCATTTTTTCCGGAGGAAGACCATCTAGATTTTTTGCCACATCGTTCCTGGTTATCTTTAGAGCTTCCTCTATCGACTTTCCAAGAGCCATATCGGTAACCATACTAGAAGTAGCAATTGCCGAACCACAACCCAATGTTTGAAACTTAATTTCCGAAATAATTTCCTTACCTTTTTCCTTCTTCACTTTAATAAAAATTTTCATTAAGTCACCACAAACCGGATTACCGACCTCCCCCACTCCGTCTGGTTTTTTAATTACTCCCATGTTATGAGGGGAGAGAAAATGATCCATTACTTTTTTAGAATAGATTGGCATCTTATTTTAATTACGAATTATAAATTATGAATAAACTAACTGTTAGACTTTTCTTTAGTCAATGTTATTTGAGGAGGCTCTTTAGTTCCGCCTGTCTAATTCTTAAGCTTTTTAGGCGAAAAACAACAGAACTAAAGTGGAGCGAGGCCCGGTCGAGGCCGAGCGTACTCCGAAAATAACATTGACTAAAGAAAAAATAAAGAAAGTTATTTTCCAGAGCAATTCTCACTATACTTTTATTCCTTTAGAAATCGCTCTCAATTTTTCCACAGCAATCTTTAATTCTTTAACGGCATAATCTAAGTCACTCTTTTTAAGATACTTTCCTAAGGTAAAGCGAATACTAGAATGGGCACGCAAATGATCATTTCCAATAGCTAATTGCACATGAGAAGCCTTTAGAGTCTGGGAAGAACAAGCAGAGCCAGTAGAAACACCAATCCCTCTTTGACTTAACAAGAGAACCAAGCTTTCCCCTTCTATTCCGGAAAAACTATAATTTAAATTATTGGGAGTGCGTTCTTTTAGGGAGCCGTTTAATACTACTTGAGGAATTTCTTTTTCTATTTTAAAAGCCAAATAGCTTCTTAATGCCAGAACCTTTTTAACATTCATCTTCCTTTCTTTTTCGGCGATTCTCGTTGTTTCTCCCAAGCCAACAATTCCTGGAACATTCAAGGTGCCAGAGCGTTTTTTAAACTCATGACCGCCGCCATGCTGGATTGCACTAAGCATTACTCCCTTTTTTATAGCCAAGGCGCCTACTCCCTTGGGCCCGTATATTTTATGAGCGGAAAAAGTTAAAAGGTCTAACCCTAAACTAGAAAGATTGCAAGAAAAATAACTAAAAGCCTGAGTCGCGTCACTGTGAAAATAAAGCGGTAGATCATTTACTTTTCGCTTTTTCTTGACTTCATTTAAAAATTTCCCCACTTCTTTTATTGGTTGAACCGTACCAATTTCATTATTTACATACATTAAAGAAACCAGCGCTGTATTGGGACGAATAGCTTTTTTTACGGCCTCTAATTCCACCAAGCCTTCTTGGTTGGGATTTAAATAGGTTACTTCTATTGTTTCTGGAAACTCGCCGGCCAAAGCCTTGGCTGAATCCAAAACACAAGCATGCTCAATAGAAGAAACAATAAAGTGAATCTTTTTATTCTTATACTTAGGAAGAGCGCTTAGAGTTTTAAATATTCCCTTTAAGGCTAGGTTATTACTCTCCGTAGCTCCGCTGGTAAAGACAACTTCTTCTGGCAAAACTCCCAAAGAAAGAGCAACTTCTTTCCGACTTTGATCTACAGCATCTTTGGCCGTTTCTCCAAAATGATGCAATGAAGAAGCATTCCCAAAATCAATAGAAAAAAAAGGCAACATTTTTTTAAGCACTTGTTTATCTACTGGAGTGGTAGCAGCATAGTCCAAATAAACACAAAGTTTTTTCATAATTCTAAATTAAAACTAACTGTGAAGCATTTTAAGCTTCTCTTCCACTTTAGCTTGAACAGCCTTTTTTGCTAGGTCCATAACTACTCGGGGATCTTCCATGGGGCGATCTTCTTTAAAATAAGACCGCAAGCTTTCCATAAAAGCCACTCGAATGTCTGTATCTACATTAAAACAACTAACCCCTCTTTTAATTGCCTCTTTTATTTTAGATTCACTCCAATCAGATGCGCCGTGCAGAATTAGAGGAATATCTACTAATTTTCTAATTTCGGAAAGTCTTTTCCAATCGGGAACTTCTCTTTCTTTTTGGAATCCATGAGCATTTCCAATTGCCACCGCTAAAGTATCCATACCAGTAGCTCGAACAAAATCAAGTGCTTGCTTAGGATCGGTCATGTATTGATCCCAAAGACTTAACTCATTGGAAACACGGTGTGTTAAGTAAGGAACGGTTCCAAGCTCTCCTTGAACCGTCACTCCTTTTTGATGAGCGTAATCCACTACTCTCTTGGTTAATGTTTTATTCTCTAAATAAGAAAGCCCAGATCCATCGATCATTACCGAAAGAATTCCCAGCTCAATCATCCTTTTGCAAATTGCAAAATCCTTACCATGATCTAAATGAATGCTCATAGGGATTTTTCCCGATTTCTCTTCTATAATATTTTTTACCAAATTAAAAATTTCTCGTTCACCAGCATAATCAAGGGTTTTTCTAGTTAACTGAACAATCAGCGAAGTCTTTCTAGCTACTCCAGCAGCAATCACTGCTTGCGCCGTTTCTAAATTATTAATATTAAAAGCACCAACGGCTGTTCCCTTTTTTAGGCAATTTTCCAAAATCACTTTAGAATTAACAAGCATCTTTGATATTTAAAGATTTTTTAATAATTTCGGCAAAAGAAAACGGACTAAGACTAGCCGAACCGACCAAAAGCCCCTGAAGACTAGTGTCTTTAAGGTAACCAGCCGCATTTCGATAATTAACACTACCCCCATAAATAACCGGGAGTTCTCTGGCAACTCCGGGGTCGTAAAGATTTGCCACAATCCGCCGAACAAGAATACTCGCTCCCAAAACAGAATCCGGTTTTTCGGCCTTAGCTCCTGCCACAGAACTAATTGCCCAAACAGGCTCGTAGGCCACGATAATATTTTTTAAAGAAAGAAGGCTGACTTCTTTTAGGGCTGTTTTGAGTTGGCTTTCTATTACTGCTCGCGTTTTGCCACTATTTTTTTCTTCTAAATTTTCTCCCACACAAAGAATTGGAGTAATTTTCTTTTCTAAACAAAGTTTTATTTTCTTATTAGTAAGTCCATAATTTTCACCAAAAAAAATTCGGCGTTCAGAATGACCCACCAAGCAAAAAGAAGCACCCGACGATTTGATCATGGAAGCAGACATTTCTCCAGTAAAGGCCCCTGCTTCCTCCCAGCCAATATTCTGAGCACCCAAGCTCATCCAGCCAATCTTTTTTACCAAACGCGCCAAAAAGATTGCCGGTGGACAAAAAACCACCTGTGGGCGGTCAGAACTGCTTTTTAGGCACTCCAAATATTCTTTGGTTTGAGAAATAAGATGCTCCGCTTCTTTTTGGGAAGCAGGATTCATCTTCCAATTAGCAATAAAATACATTTTAAAAACTTTTCCTAAAAGTCGAACAAAAAACCTCAACCGCTCTTGCTATCATAACTCCAAGAGGAATAAGAAGCAACGCCCCTAAACCAAATTACAAATTACTAATTTTGAATTTCGATTAAAATTAGAAATTATAATTTATAAACTATTTTTAAATTCGAGCTTCTGATTTTAATTGAAATTTAAAATTTGTTATTCAAAATTAATTCGTAGTTTGTCTTAAGAACTCCGCCGCTTGCTCGGGAATAACGGTACTAATTTCAATGCCCGTTCCTAATTCAAATCCAGCCCAAGTAGATGTTTTTGGCAAAAGCTCCAAATGCCAATGATAAAAACCATAGTCTCGACCATCGCAAGGAGAAGTGTGAAGATACATATTATAGGGAATGTCGTTTAATTTGTAATAATACTTATCCAAAATTGTTTTTAAAAGTTCTGCCACTAAAAATTCGTCCTCTATGGAAATTCGTTCAAAATAAGCTTGATGTTTTTTAGGAAGAATCCAAACTTCAAAAGCCGTCCTACTAGCAAAGGGCGCCAGCGCCACAAAAGAATCGTTTTCGGCAATAATTCGTTGACCATTTTTTAACTCTTGCTCTATCATATTACAAAAAACACAAGCCTTGTTGCTCTTTTTATACAATCGTGCGCCTTCTAGCTCCAAGTTGACTCCCGGAGAAATTACTGGAATGGCGAACATCTGCCAGTGAGGATGCGAAAGAGAAGCCCCTGCCTCTGCTCCATGATTTTCAATGAACATAATATAATTAACACTTTTCCGATTCATTAAATCAAGATAGCGAGTTTTAAAAGCGTCAATTACTTCGGCCACTTCCTCTTTTAAAAGCAATGGCACCCCCTTATGATGATCCTTGGTAACAATTACTTCGTGGTAACCAACACCGTCCATTGCAAAAAAAAGACCTTCTTCTCGATGATTTATCTTTTTCCCTTTTAAGAAAGCGGGATATTTATTAGGAAAAACTCGCAAACTCCATTCGTGATCCTTGTTGTAATAGATTAAAGTATCTGGTTCCTGATCGCTCACTCTAGGCTCACAAAAAGGACAGTCAGTAGAAACAATAATCCCCTTTTTCTCCATTTTAAAATCCTCTGGCCGTTTGGCCCGGCCGGTGGCAATCACCACCCAATCACCAGTGATCAGGTCTTGTCTTAATTCCGAAACAGCCGTCTTAATTATTTTTGTTTTGTTTTTCAAAATTTTGTTTTTACTGCGATCTGCGCCACTTAAACAGCGTAAATCATTTTTATTTTTGATTTCTCCTAGATAAAATCTAGGAATTAAGCTTATACCTATTTAAAATTAGGTTTAATCTAATCTGAAACAATTCTTTTAGAGTGTTAAAATAAGACATAAAAGAAACCTTGCTTTCAGCATCGTTCTTCCATTCCACGGGCACTTCTTTTATTTTAAACTTCATTTTTTTTGCCAAAACAAGCATTTCTATGTCAAAACCCCAGCGGTCAATCTTCATAATAGAACAAACTTTTTCTGCTGCTTCTTTGCTTAACATTTTAAAACCACATTGAGTATCTGGAATTCCCCAAAGACCGCCCACCCACTGAATCATAAGATTACCAGCATCACCTAAGAGTTCCTTCCACTTGGGCTGATGAGCAGTAATTTTGCTACCAGAAATATCTCTTGATCCAATAACCAAAGAAAATCCTTCCTTAAAAAATGGAGTAAATTTTTCTACATGATCAATTGAAGTAGAATTATCAGCGTCCATAAAAACTCGGTAATCTCCCTTGGCAGCTAAAAGTCCTTGACGCACCACAAATCCCTTACCATGATTCTCCGTATTATTTATCACTCTTAAATTCGATACCATCTTTTTATATTTCTCTGTTACCGCAAAAGTACCATCTTTAGCTCCATCAATGACTATTAAAATTTCCGAACAATAATTTTGGCGACTTAAATAGCGATCGATGTCTAAGATTGTTGGACCAAGTCTTTTTTCTTCGTTATAGGCTGGAATAACCACGGAAAGCTTTATTGAGCCGTTTTTTTGTTCCATAATTTAAATTATCTTTATAAACAACACCGTTATTATACACCGTAGAGATTTTTAATCCAAACAAAAATTCTCTTCTTAAAGTCTTGCTTCCATAACATCCAAAAACTCTAAAAAAGATTTTTCTTTATCTTCTTCCTTATTTACTAAAATATAATCAGCCACGGTCAATGCTTTGTCTATTTCCTCTTTGGACTTCATTAGAGTGGAATTAAGGAGATTTTCCGAAATCAATCCCCTCCTAGAAAGTCTCTCTCTAATATCTTTTAAGGAAGAAGTAATTAATATGGAAAAAACACTGGGAAATTCGTTTTTAATCCTAGCTCCTTCCCCATAATATATGTCCCAAATAATAGGAAGCCCAGAATCCAGGGCCTGATTTAACTCTTTATTAGTTACTCCAAAATAATGACCGTCCCTCTGAACTGAGACTGCTAGCTGTTCTTTCTCTACTAATGTTTTAAATTCACCCCAACTAACCGAGGAATAATGTTTTTTTTCAATCTTGGTTTCTGGAACAAGTGTTGTTATTTCTTTAATTCTCCAGAACTTTAACTTTTGTCCCAATTTTTCTAAAAGTTCTTCTTTCCCCACTCCCAATGGTGCTAAAATCAAAAAAATTTTTCCAGCCTTCATTATTTATTTTTAAGAATTTTTCTTGATTATTTTTAACACTTCTTCCACTGTTTCTTTTAGTTTTCCCTCGTGATTCACTATTTGATAGTCATACTCAACGCTCGCTTTAATTTCTTTTTTGGCCAAGGCTAATCGCTCTTGCACAAATTCTGCAGACACCTGGCTTCTTCTTAGAATTCTTTCTTTAGCAATCGTTAGTGATGGCGGTAAAATAAAAATACTAGTTATTTCCTTTGGGAAGATTTTTCTAATAGTTCGGTGCCCCCGATAATCAATCTGCCAAATAATATCTTTCCCCTTTTTTAGGGCCAATTCTATTTCTGTTTTAGTCATCCCATAATATTTTTCGCCATAAACATTCTGATATTCCAAAAATTCGTTCTCCGAAACCATTTTTAAAAATTTTTCCTTGGAAATAAAATAGTAAGGATGCCCCTGGGATTCATCTTCTCTTGGCTGTTTACTGGTAGTGGTAATTGCCCAATAAAGATCCTTCCTTTTTTTCCGAATCGCTTCTAAAACGCTGTCCTTTCCAGCTCCTACCGTTCCAGAAAAAATAAAAATTCTGGGCATTTTTTTACTGAACAACTTCTCCTTCTTTGGTTTCATTCTTTTCTTTATTGTGTTCTTCTAGGGTTACAGAAAAAATTATTTCTCCCTTGCCGTTATCTTGAAAATAAAAATAATCTGAATCCTTAGGATAAATTGCTGCCGAAATCGCTGAAAGTCCCGGATTGGCGATTGGCCCTGGTGGTAAACCTTTGTTTAGATAAGTATTATAAGGCGAATCAATCCGCGTATCTTCCAAGCTTAACCTTTTTTTACTAGTTCCCAAAATATAGTTAATGGTGGCACAAGATTGCAATGGATAGTTCACAGAGAATCGGTTCCAAAAAATTCCCGAAACTATCTTTTGGTCATCTCTATTGGGCGCCTCTCTCTCTATAATACTTGCCATTGTAATAATTTCTAAAAGACTATGACCACTCTTTTGGGCATCCACTAAAAGCGATTCATTGGTCTTTTCGGAAAAATTAGAAAGCATTTTTTCAATAATCATTTCTGCAGTAGACTTGGGATAAATCAAGTAAGTATCGGGGAAAAGAAAACCTTCTAGGGAATCTTTTTTAGGATCCAGATCTTTTAGGAAAGGATAACGAATTTGGTATTTTTCTAAATTTTCTACTTCTTTTTTAAATTCTTCCTTGCTTAGGATATTGTTTTCCGCTAGGTACTCCCCTATTTTTTGACTACTCCAACCTTCAATGATCGTGATTTTAATATCTTTTGGCTCAGCCTTGCCAGAAGTAATAATGTCTATGATTTCTGGAATAGTCATATTCGGCCGAAGAGTATAAGTTCCTGTTACAATATGCCCTTCTTTTTTGTTTTTCCAAATATAAATATCAAAAAAAACATTGTCCGAAATTAAACCCTGTTCTTCCAATCTTGTAGAAATCTGGTTAACACCCTCTCCTTTTTCAATGGCAAATTTTTTCTCCACCGGCGATGAACTTTTTCTTCCTTCCATTTTCCGCTCGGCGTACCACAAAACAAAGAAAACAATCACCAAGATTAAAAAAACAGTTTTAAAGATTTTCTTGACCATAAACAAGTTAGTCTAAAAATAGTCGATCTCTTTTTTGGATTTTAAATCAAAAACAGTTTTAACAGCAATTGCCCCTTCGCTAATTGCGGTCACTATTTGCCGAAAACCATTACTACCATTGGTAATATCTCCAGCGGCCAGAATCCCAGGAACATTAGTTTTGCCGGCAGCATCTACTTTTATAAATCCACCAGAATCAAGCTCTATCCCTAGTTCCAAAGCAATGGCCGAAGTTGGTGTAAAGCCAACTTCTATAAAAACTCCATCCACCAAAAGCTCGGTTGAGTTATTATAAGGATTGCTTAGGGTTACTTTTTCCACCTTGGATTCACCCCAAATCTTAGTAATTTCCATATTAAAAAGCACCGTCACTTTTTTATCGTCTAGTGCTTTTTTATTCCAAGCAGGTTCTCCTTTTAATTTTTCTCCTCTATACATTAAAAAAACTTGATCGGCATATTCTGCCAAATGAACAGCAGCCATAGTAGCCGCATTAGATCCACCAATTACCACCACTTTTTTATTTTTAAAAAAAGCAGCATCACAAGTAGAGCAATAACTAACACCCCGTCCAGACAATTCTTTTTCTCCTGGCACGCCCAGTAACCGACGACGCATTCCGGTAGCAATAATCAAAGACTTAGCAGAATAAACCTTATTTTTGCCAGAAGAATTAGCGGCTGTTACTAAAAAACAATTTTCACTTTTCTTAATTCCTTTTACTTCTCCAAAAATAAGCGGGGCACCAAAACTTTTTATCTGTTCTTCCATTTTAGAAGCCAGTTCTAACCCACTAATACTTTTAATCCCCGGATAATTTTCTACTTTATGAGCATAAGCCATTGTGCCACCCAAGGAGTCGCCAATTAATAAATGGCTTAAAAAATAACGAGAAGCATAAACCGAAGCGCTCAAGGCGGCCGGACCCGCCCCAATAATAATCGTATCGTAAATAGTTTCTGGCATACTTTGAATAATTAACTTGTTCCTTTAGAGAAGTTTTTCTAGTTTGGCAATAATTTCTTCTTTGTCGTGAGCACCGATTAATCGTTCTACTTCTTTTCCGTCTTTAAAAAAGATTAACGAAGGAATAGACATTACTTCGAATTCCTGAGAAATCCCTGGATTTTCGTCCACATTTAACTTGGCAATTTTAGCCTTACCCTTATAGCTTTCGGCCAATTCTTCCATTACTGGAGTCATCATTTGGCAAGGACCACACCAAGGAGCCCAAAAATCAACCAAGGAAACTCCTTCACATTCTTTTATTTCTTTTTGAAAATTAGCATCACCCACATTTAATTTTTCCATTTTTTTAGAATTACTTTTTAAAACTAGGTCTTAGCTTCCGTAACGACGAAAGCGACCGTAATAACTTTTGAGCGCCAGTGTTAAATCACTCTTTTTAAAACCAGGCCACTCTTTGGGAGAGAAAAAAAGTTGTGCGTCTTTTGTGTCCCACATCATAAATCCGGTAGAAAAATGAGGATCATCGGTAGAACCGGTACGAATCAAAAGATCTACTGGTGGTAAATCTTTAGTCAGAAGGCGGTTTTTAATAACTTCTGGTGTTATTTTTTTTACCATCCCCAACTTAAAATCTTCCGCTACTTTAATTATAGCTCTTTCCATTTCTTTGTCACCTGAATAAGCCAAGAAAAAATTCAAGAAAAATTTTTGATAACCAGCAGTCTTTTTAATCGTCTCTTTAATAATTTTTTTTAGTCCAGGAGGAAATTGACTCTCCCATTCTCCTAAAACATTTATTCTTACTTGATCTTGATGAATATTTGGTGATTCAATCAGCTTTTTAAAATATCTTTCGTAAATATCTAAAAGAGCCCTTTTTTCTAGAAAGGGCCTTTTTTCTAAATTGTCTTCTGACGATCCCCAAAAGGAAATAAATTTAATGCCTTCGGCCTTGGCCGCTTCTAGGATCTTTTCCAAATTTTTAGCCCCCGCCTCGTGTCCTTCCCATGGCTTAAGACCTCTCTTTCGAGCCCAGCGACGGTTGGCATCGGGAATAATTGCCAAATGCAAAAGCTTCTTCATAAAGCGTTTTGTTGGTTAAGAAAAAAACAAAAAAAGCTACGCCCTTTATAATACAATATAAAAAAATCTAATCAAACAGCAAATCAAATTAGCATGATTTGTTCTGATTTATAATTTTCTTAAAATCGATATTCTTTGAGGAGGCTCCTTGTTCCCGCTCACAGAAACCAGAGAAGTATCCGTTCAGTAGACACGGCTCTTAGTCTACTGAACGGATACTTCTCTGGTTTCTGTGAAACTTTTGAAGCTTTTTAATTGAATGATTTCCCAAGGACTCGCTTGGACAGACTCAGAGCCTTGTCTGTCCAAGCGAGTCCTTGGGAAATCATTAAGCAATTAGCTTCTTAATTTCTTCTACAACTTTTTCTTGATTAATCTTTCCCAAAAGTTTTCCCCGAGCAAAAAGCATTACCTCTTTGGAACCTTCTTCTAAGCCACAAACGCCAACATCCGCTTCCTTAGCTTCTCCGGGACCGTTTACCAAGCAACCCATTACCGCAATCTTTAGAGGTCTTGGATCCATAGAAAAAGCTTTCTCCAAAAGTTGAGCAGTTTTTTTAACATTCAGTGCCGTCCGCGCACAGGTAGGGCAAGCAATGATTTCCACGCCTTCTCGCCGACCAGCCGCTTTTAGGATTTCTTTGGCCACCGCCAATTCCTTTTCCGGCTTCTCGCTTAAAGAAACCCGAATAGTGTCACCAATCCCCTCTTTTAAAAGCGTACCCAAGGCTAGGGCCGATTTTACTGTGCCAGGAATCAATGGACCGGCTTCTGTTAAACCCAAATGCAACGGATAATTGGTTTTTTGGGCAATCAAACGGTAAGCCTCTATGGTTACCGAAACAGAACTACTCTTTAGCGAAATTACCAAGTTTTTAAATTTCTGTTTTTCAAAAAAACGAACACTTTTCAACGCCGACTCCACTAAAGCCTCAGCCGTTGGTGCTCCATATTTTTTTAAAAGACTCGGTTCCAAGGATCCAGCATTTACACCAATCCTAATCGCTGCGTTCTTTTTTTGCGCTCTTTTAATTATCTCTTTTAACTTCTCTTCACTACCAATATTTCCCGGATTAATCCTAATTTTATCAACACCGGCTTCCAAGGAAGCCAGCGCTAATCGATAATCAAAATGAATGTCGGCAACTAATGGAATTTTAATTTGAGATTTAATTAAAGAAAGCGCCGTAGCGCTTTTTTGGTCGGGAACAGCAACTCTAATAATCTCACAGCCTAATTTTTCTAATCTTTTAATTTGATTAACCGTAAAAGAAACATTGACAGTTAAAGTATCGCACATTGATTGAATGGCGATGGGGCTTCCTCCTCCAATAGAAATAGGACCAATATTTACTCTATAAGAAGCCATGCTAAAGAAATAACTAATCCTAAAAATCCAAAAAAACCAATCTCGGTTTTAGTCTGCAGGGCACCAAAAACAAAAACAACTAAAGAAATAAAAATCGCTAAAATCTTAAATAAAATCATGCTGGAATTTTTACTAAAAAATAATCTTGGCTCAATTTTTTAGCCGCTACCCCTAAAGTATAGTTGTCGGGGTAGATTCCGTAAATAGTGGAACCAGAGCCAGATAACAACGCCACTAGGGCACCGGATTCTTTTAGGGATTGCTTAGTAGAAAAAAGATATTTTTTATCTGTCCGCAGAGAATGCTCTAAATTGTTCACTAAAAAAGGAATCCAAGAAACCGCCGGCTCTCCCTTTCTTATTTTCGTTGCCACTTTTAATACCGCACCGCTCTTTATTTTGTTTTTTAAAAAAGGACCCATTCCTAAAAAAGAATCGGCTGTAAGCCATGGTTCATTTTTAAAAATCAAAAGCAATGGCACCTTCAATGGTTCTAAGGAAATATTTTTAACCCGTTCTCCCCTGCCAGCAATCAAAGAAACCCCACCCAAAATAAAAAACGGCACTTCTGAACCCACTTTTAGAGCAATTTCTTTTAGCGTTTTTAAAGATAGCTTTAGTCCTAAAAGACGGTTCAATCCTAAAATTACGGCGGCAGCATCGGTGCCGGAACCTCCTAAACCCCCGGCTAAAGGGATTCTTTTTTTAATTGTTATTTCCAATAAAAAAGGCTTTTTAAACTTAGGAGAAACTTTTTTTAAAAAAATCTCCGCTGCCCGATACGCATTATTTTCATTTCCTAATGGTAAGTCTTTAGCTTTGGAATAAATTTTTATAGAAGTCGCCGAACCAGCTGGTAAAAATTTTATTTTCAATTTTACTGTGTCAAAAAGACCAATGGTAGTTATTACAGAAGAAAGCTCGTGGTAACCGTCCTTTCTTTTTCCTAAAACTTCTAGCCCCAAATTGATTTTGGCTGGCGCCTTAATAGTAATTACTTCTTGGATCATTTTATTTCTCTAAAATTCGCTAAAGCTAAAACACTAATCCCCTTCCCTAATCCCGCCTGCGTTAGATCTTCACCGCTAGTAAAAGTAAGTCCAATAAATTCTTTTTTAATTCCCAAAAGTTGGCTTAATCTTTCTTTAATTTTGGCAGAAAATGGCTCTAGCTGAGGGGTCTTAGCTTCTACTGAAACACTAACGCTAATTAACTCAAAACCTTTTCTTATTGCCTCGTTTTGCACAAAATCCAAATAAAAAGCACTGTCTGTGATCCCCTCTTTTTGGCACATTGAATCCGCATAGCAAGCGATTGATCCTGATTGCGCAGCAATTTCAAAAGCATTGCAAATGGCATGAATAATCGCGTCACCATCGCTATTAGAGAATGGACCATTGTTTTGTAAAATCTTTACTCCGCCCAAAATAAGGGGCTTATTGGAATCTCCTAGGCGATGCGAATCACAGCCAAGGCCGGTCAATATTGGGGGAATAAATGGTTGCTTCATTTTAGTTTTTTTAAGATAAGTTTAGTCTTTTTTCTTACCACTTTATCTACCTTAAGAATTGTCTCTAAATCGGGATTGGCAATGTTTTCTTCTTTTTCCAAAACCTGACTAACAACCCTAGCAATATCTAGGTATTTAATCCGCCCAGCTAAAAACCAACTCACTGCCTCTTCGTTGGCCGCATTCAAAACGGCTGGCATTATCCCACCAGCACGCCCAGCTGCGTAGGCCAAACTTAAGCAAGGAAACTTTTTTAAATCAGGTTTAAAAAAAGTCAGCCGATTAAAATCCGAAAAAGTCATTGCTGTAATGTCGGCGTTAAAAATTCTTTCGGGGTAAGTAAAAGCTAATTGAATCGGAACTTGCATTGTTGGCTTTCCTAGCTGTGCTTTTAGGGAATGGTCTTTGAACTCCACCAAAGAATGCACTAGGCTTTGCGGATGAATCATTACTTTAATTCTAGAAAAAGGAATCCCAAACAGCCAATGGGCTTCTATTACTTCTAGCCCTTTATTCATTAGGGTTGCTGAATCAATAGTGATTTTGCCTCCCATTTTCCAATTAGGATGATTCAAGGCCTCTTTTACTGTGACCCGCTCCAAATCCTTTTGAGAGGTTTCTAAAAACGACCCCCCACTACAAGTTAAAATCAAATTCTTTACACTTTTTATTTCTTCTCCTAATAAACATTGAAAGATAGCCGAGTGTTCCGAATCCACTGGAATAATTGAAGATTGATTATTGCTTTTTAATAAATCGGTAATTACCGCACCAGCAGCCACTAAGCATTCTTTATTTGCCAGTGCAATTTTTTTTCCAGCATTAATTGCGGAGGTTACAGGTAAGATTCCCGCAGCACCAGAAACGGCCGCCAGTACAATATCTGCCTCTGGCAATGTTGCCAGTAAGCAAACTCCCCTAGCGCCAGAAAAAACAGTTGTTTTTCTAACTGCTCCTTTTTCTTGAACTAGTTTTCGGTTCAATTCGCTAGTAGCCAACGGAGAAGCCATTGCCACAAAGGCTGGTTTAAACTCTCTTAATTGCTGAAGCAATAAAGAAGTATTGTTATTGGCAGAAATTCCTAATAAAGAAAAGCGTTCGGGAAATTTCTTAATTATTGCTAAGGCCTGAGTTCCCACCGAACCAGTCGATCCCAAAACCACAATTTTTTTCGGTACCATCTTATTGAATTATAAGTTTTAAATTTTGAATTTCGAATAAATTTTAAAATTATAATTTATAGTTTTAATCGAAATTCAAAATTCGTTATTCGTAATTATGCTTACAGTCTTCTTAATTCTCTCCTTGTCTTTTTGTAATTAGGAAAAAGTTCTGCCACTAGTTGCCAAAAATCTGGTGAATGATTCATCTCTTCCAAATGGCAAAGTTCGTGAACCACTAAATAATCAACTAGCGGTTCTTCTAAGTAAACCACGCGCCAATTAAAATTCAAGTTTCCATTAGAAGAACAGCTACCCCACCGCGTTTTTTGATTGCGAATAAAAATTCTATTCACTAAAAATCGTCCATTACTATTCCATTCCTCTATTTTTACTCTAATCAATCGGCGTGCATGCTCCCTATTGGCTAAATATTCTCGTCGGCCACCTTTTTGTAGGAAACTCACATTTCTTTTTCTAGCACCAGCTAATTTTTCTAGAATCCAAAACTTGTTTTTTCCAATAAAATCCTTTAGCAAATTCAAATCCCAAAGAGTAGGTATCGTGGCCCTAAGCGTCCCACCAGGGCAAATAGCCAACTTTAATCTTTTAACGCGTGAACTTCTTTCTATTAAGAGTTCTATTTTTTCATGACCAATAGTAATCGATTTCCTCATTCTTTTATTTGAGATAAATCTTTTTTAATTCTTCCCGTGTTCCTTGATCACAAAAACCTTCGGCAATTCCTTTTAATTCTACTTCGGCCTTAATCCCTTTCTTAGCCAAAGCTTCTAGGATGGCACTCCCAAAACCACCAGCAGTCACATTTTCTTCAAAGATAATCGCTCTTTTGATTCGAGCAATCTCCTTAATAATCAAGGGATCTACCGGTTTTACAAAACGAGCGTTAAAAAAAATTGGCTTTATTTTTTGCCGTAAAGCATAGGCCATGGCTTTTTCAAACTCGCTTCCCACCGAAACCACCACCTGTTTTCTTCCTTTTAAAATCCTTTCCGCTCGACCCATCTTAATCACCTTTACTAAAGATTCGCGTTTGGAAGAAAAAGCAATCGGTTCGCCAGAACCACGAGGATAGCGAATCACCACCGGCGCCTTTAATTTTAAAGCAAATTCTAACATTCGTTCCAACTCAGGACCATCTTTAGGAGCAAGAATTGTTAAGTTGGGAATCGGCCGCAAAAAACTTAAATCAAAAACACCATGGTGCGTTGGCCCATCTTCTCCAACCAAACCCGCCCGATCTAAAGCAAAAACTACTGGTAGCTTTTGCAAACAAACATCGTGAATAATTTGATCGTAAGCTCTCTGAATAAAAGTCGAGTAAATTGCTACTACCGGTTTTAATCCCTGTGTAGCCAGCCCTGCGGCAAAAGTTACCGCGTGCTGTTCAGAAATACCAACATCATAAAACTGATCTTGTAATTCATTGGCCATAAAAGACACGCCCGTTCCTTCTGGCATGGCTGCCGTTATTGCCACAATCTTTTTATCGTAACGCGCCAAGTCTAAAAGTTTTTTCCCAAAATAATCAGAAAAAGTTCGACCAGAAGAATTTTTGCCAAGCAGTTCGCCAGTTTTAACACAAAAAGGACTAATCCCATGAAAATGATCGGCCGCTTTTTCTGCTGGCTCATAGCCCATTCCCTTTTTGGTTCGAGCATGAATCAGTACGGGACCTTTTATTTTATCGGCTTTTTTAAGCGCTTTTTCTAAACTAGAAAGCGAATGCCCATCTACTGGACCAATATAATTAACTCCCAACTTTTCAAAAAGCAAACCAGGGGTTCCTACTTGCTTTAAGCTTTTTTTTAAGGAAGAAATTCTTTTTAAAAATTCTCCGTTACCAGAATTACGCATTACTAAAAGCTCATCTATTTCTTCTTTGACTCTTTGATAGGTAATCGTTTTTTCTATCCTTTTGGTATAACGAGAGAGTGCGCCAACATTTTCGGAAATAGACATCCGATTATCATTCAAAATAATAATCACCTTAGATCCCAAATAACCAACTTGATTCAGTGCTTCTAGGGCCATGCCACCAGTTAGGGCCCCGTCACCAATTACCGCTACAACTCGTCTTTTTTCCCCATGCTTTTTAAAAGCTTCTGCCATGCCGATCGCCGCTGAAAGAGAGGTACTGGCATGACCAGCCCCAAAAGAATCGTAGACACTTTCTTCTCTCTTAGGAAAACCGCTTAAACCACCTTTTTGCCTGAGTGAACAAAATTGCCGTCGGCGACCAGTAAGAATTTTATGCGTGTAACACTGATGACCAACATCCCAAATCAATTGGTCGCGCGGACAATCTAAGAACCGATGCAGAGCAACGGTTAACTCCACCACTCCTAAGTTAGAAGCCAGGTGGCCACCAGTTTTAGAAACATTAAGAATCAAAAATGCGCGAATTTCCCTAACCAATTCTTCTAACTTTTGTTTCTTAAGCTTCTTTAGATCTCTAGGGCTTCTTATTTTATTTAAAAGCATTGATATTTTTAACAATAAGAGAAAATTCCGGAATCAAGAATGGCTTGGGCTAATTTTAAATCTTCTGGAAAGGTAATTTTAAAATTCAAGGAATTACTTTTAATAATCTTGGTAGGAAATCCAGCCCTAATTAAAAGCTCTAGTTCATCGGTTCCAAGATAACCTTCTTTTTTTGCGCTCTCAAATGCTAAAAGCAAATCTCCAAGCCTGGCTCCTTGTGGTGTTTGCATTCGCCAAACAGCCTCTCTTGCTAGCGTCTTCTTGGGAATCATTGCCGAATCAAGCTCCCTGAGCGTATCGCAAGAAGGCATTGCTAAAGCCACTCCCTTGGTTTTCCCATCTTTTAACACTGCTAAAAGCTTTTTAATTTCTAATCTCTTAGTAAAAATATTAGCAGCATTATGCACTAAAACTAAATCTTTTTTAGAAAAATTATTTTTATCTAAATAATTAAGCGCTCCAAAAACCGAATCCTGTCTTTCTCTGCCACCAGGAACTACCGCCAAAATTTTTTGCCGTAAACTAGGAAAAGTAAATTTTTTTATTAATAAAGAAAAATCTTTTTGAGCGTTGCAAGGCACCACTAAAACAATCCCGTCAATTAACGGAAAATCAAAAATCTCTAAAGAATGAATAAAAATAGGCTTTCTGGCTAATTCTACCAGCGCCTTGGGCCGATTTTCCCCTAGCCGTTTGCCAGAGCCGGCCGCTCCAATAATTACCAAATTCATAAGATAAAATTTTCAATTTCGGAAGCCACTTCTCCTGGAGTAGAAGCACCTGTAACAATACCTACCGTTTTTACATTATGAAACCATTTTTTCTCTATTTCCTCTTTTCTGTCAATAAAATAACTTTGAGGATTTATTTTTTTCACAATCTGATAAAGCCTTTTTGAGTTAGCACTTTCCGGAGATCCAACAATCAACATTAGATCAGCCTTCTTGGCAATAATCACAGCCGCTTTTTGTCGTTTCTGCGTAGCCGAACAAATTGTGTTCCAAAAAGAAAAAGGAATCCTTTGTTTCCTAGAAAACTCTCGGCCAATTTTTTCTATCTTTTGGTATTTTTCTAAATTCTGAGTGGTTTGAGAAATAAAAGCAATTTTAGAAAAGTTAGAAGATTTTTTTAACAATTCCTTTAGTTCTTTGACGCTAGAAAAAACCAACCCCTTTTTTTTAATCGCTGCATTGATTGCTAAAACCTCTGAATGCCGACGATCTCCAAAAATAAAAACTTGCCATCCATTCTTTTTTAACCAAAAAGCTCGATTAATAACCCTATAAACTTTAGGGCAGGTAGCGTTCTTCACATTTATTTTCCGCGCCGCTAGTTTTTGAATAACTTCTGGGGGAACGCCATGGCTAGGAATAATCAATGTTCCTCCTAAAACATCTTTCTCTCTTTTAATTCCTTTAATTCCTTTTTCTTTTAGCTCGGCAATCAAATGCCTGTTGTGCGCCAGCTTGCCTAACACAGCTACTGGTAGGGGTGAAGACTCAAGGCTTTCTAAAGCTATTTTATAAGCTCTGGTTACCCCAAAGCAAAAACCATTTTCTAAAGATTTTAAGACCTTCATTATGCTTTGGTTATATAATCAGCGCTTTCCAAGAAAAAATCTCTTGCTTCTCCTTTAATAGGAGAGTTCAAAATTATTTCCTTAGCCTTTAGAGAAAGATTATGAACTATACTCTGACAATATTCCAAGCTTCCACAATCTTGAGTTATTTTTTGAAAAGCCTTGATTTCTTTTTTTGTAATCTTTCCTTTTCCTAAAAAACTTTTCAAGAGTTCTCTTTGCTCATTCGAAGCCAAGCAATAAGTTTTTTGCGTTAAAAGGGTTTTCTTACCTTCTCTTAGGTCCGAACCCAAGTCTTTACCCAATTCCTTGGGACTTCCAAAAATTCCCTTTAAATCATCGTGTATTTGAAAAGAAACTCCCAAAAGAACAGCGTAATTGGCTAACGCTTTTTTAATTTCCGGACCCGCTCCGGCCAAAATTGCCCCAATAATCAAAGGTCCTTCTATAGTATAGCGAGCCGTTTTATATTTATAAATTTTTAAGATTTTTTTAACGGAAATTCCTTTTTTAATCTGTGCGGTAATATCCATAATTTCTCCGGCAATAGTGTCGTTGATCATTTTCTGAAATCGAGTAATCGCTTTTACTTTCCGACTACTAGGAAAAGAACTTTGGCAAAGAATTTTATTGGCTAGGGTATAGGCAATATCACCACAAGTAATGGCCAATGATTGACCAACTTTTTCCGGATCTTTAATCCCCAATTTCCAAAAAAGTTTGGCATATTCCTTGTGCAATGTCGGTTTGCCTCGCCGAAAATTATCGTTATCTATTATGTCGTCATGAATCAAAAGAAAACTGTGCCCCAACTCCATACTCAAAGAAGCGTCCCAAATTGCTTCCTTGCGGGAACCACCAGCAGCTAAATAGCCGTAGTACATTAGCCCGGCACGCACTCTCTTGCCTCCTCTTAATGTAAAATCAGCCACCATCTTGGTGGCCTCTGTAAAGCTTTTATCAATTCGCTTAGCCTTTTTTACTTCCTTTTTTAAAAACAATTCTAACCGGCGGTCAACTTCCCGCTTCATTTTTAACATTGTATTTTTGGTTCCTTCTTCCATGCCCTTGCTTTAACTATCAATCATTTTAGTTAATTATTACTGATAAAGCCAGGGTTTTGAACAATTACAAATTGTAAAATTACGAATTAATCTTTGAACAGTTTTATTCTTTTATTTTTTAGAAACAGTTTCTTTTTATTCAGGGGACGCTCGATTTTTTCCTGCGAAAAATCTCTCTAGAATATTGGAAAAAATTCCGGAATTTAGAGAAAAAATTATAAATTCCGGAACCGAGCAATTTTTCCAATATACTCCCCCGAATAAAAACAAACTGTTTCTAAAAGATAACTGTTCATTCGTAATTCGTAATTACTTACAGGCCCGGTCGAGGCCGAACGAACTCCGAGAAGAGCATCATTTCTGAAAAACTACAAATCAAGATTCAAAACTAAAAATAAGAATTAAAATTACGAATTACCAAAAGAATGATATAATTTTTGTAAGTTAAATTATTTAAAAATGTATCTGTCTTTTAGAATATAATGCCGAACAAAAATAACCATCAATCCATCATCTATCTTTTTTTTCTCCTGATTTTTTCTTTGGCCCTATTTTTGGTTGCCTTTTTTTATCCTAGCCTTATTTCTTTGAGCTTTGTTTTTGGTAGTTTGGTTTTTCTTTCCCTTTTGGGAGCTTGCTTCTTAAAGATTGAATGGGTTGCTCTTGCCATAATAATCTTACTCCCTGCCCTAGGTGGCTTAGAAAGCCACCAAATTAGCATTTCCCCTTTCTTGCAAATTATTGGGATAGAAAAAGCTTATCAGCAAAATTATCAGATTGATTTTTTTCTTCTCTCCCGCATTTTTATTTTCTTTATTGCTGGTGTGGAAATAATTAAAAAAGGCTTTGCTGTTTTTAAAACTCCTCTTTTTTTTGCACTGGCCTTTTCTGTTATTCTTAATATCCCCTCTTTTCTTTTTTCGGAATTTAAAATTTACGGCTTAGCTTATTATTGGTTTTTTCTTGTTTCTGCTTTTGGTTCTTATTTTCTTGGCTACTTTATTTTTAATACTAAACGAGGTTATCTTAAAATTATTTTTGCTATCCTTTTTTCCACTGTTATTCCCATCTTAGTCGGATTAAAACAAATCGCTACAAGAGATTTCTTTATGTCCGAAGACACAACTCTTCCAAGACTAACAACAGTCTTTGATCATCCTAATAAATTTGCTTCCTATCTTTTTGTTATTTTGGGTATCTATTTAATCAGCTACCTGTCTATTAAAAATAACAAAAAAAGTAAGTACCCCCTTTTAAAGCTACTACCATTTCTTGTTCTTGGACTATTTCTTCTCTTAACCTTTTCTCGCACCTCTTGGATTGTTTTTGCTTTTATTATTTGTGTGGTGATTTTTTTAAAAAAAGAATTTCGTCTCCCCACCATCTATTTAGGATCGCTTTTAATCTTTCTCTCTCTTTTTGTCCAAAAAATCCGGGAAAGAATTTTAGGAATTTTTGTCCGCCAATACCACGACACTCTTTCCGGCAGAATGGAAACTTGGGACATGGCTTGGTTTGGATTCAAAAAAAATTATTGGTTTGGTTATGGACCAGGATCTTTTAGAGAAGTTATTAAAGTTGTTAGTGGCACAGATGTTGGTAATTTCTATCCCCATAGCGACGCGGCGCTTTTTCTTTTAGAAGGAGGAATTATTGGCTTAATTTCTTATTTGATCTATCTATTTTTTGCCCTCTATTCCGCTTTTATTAGTTATTACAAATATCCCAAAGGATCAGAAAAAATATTATTTGCCAAAAAAGAACTGACTGTTGATTTTAAATTTCTGGGCTTTATTCCTTTCTTGCTTTTTTTGGTAATGCTCCCCTATTCCTTTGCCGAAACGCCTGCCTTAGATTTTATTTACCAGGTTTATGCTTGGATTCTTTTAGGAAGTTGGTTGGGATTGGTTAATAATAAAAAAAATAACTGCTAGTTTTGAAAAAAGCCCGGATCCTCTTATGTTGAGAATCGGGGCTTTTTTGATTGTTGGGGGGAATTGTTAGAGCTCCCCTGGCAGTTTAAATGTTGGAATTTCCCCTGCCGCGGTTCTTGTTTTGGTCGATCAAAAATCGAGCCACTTTTGCCGCTTGCCTATACTGGGTTCAGACCAGGGGCACTTTTCGATCTCGGCCTCGATCCTTGGCAATTCGGCGGGGTTTTTTAAAAAATCCCGGGCTTCCTTCTCCGTTGGGAAGAAAATTTTGTAAGCGGTCCCGTTCTTCCCTTCATGGATTTGGGCGCCGCGGACCTTTCCTTCTACCAGCCAGATCAGGACTTCCCAGGAGCCACTCCAACCGATGCTTTTCCTGGGGGTCATTTGACCTTTTGGCGGATCGGTAGGACGGCTCGGATCCCATTGGTTACAGCCGCTTCCACCTTTTCCGCTGGTTTGATTGATGGTGGCGGTTGCACCTTTAAGAGGAAACGGTAAAAGAAGCTGTTTTCCTTTTCCACTGGTTTGATTGATGGTGGCGGTTGCACCATCCGTTGGATCGTTGCCGGAACCAGTCGCGCAACTGGATAAAAAAGCGACGCCGATAATTGCCAAAATACTGAATAAACTTTTCATAAAACCTCCTTGCTGTTTTGCTCATTTTATGAGCTTTTGTGAAAAAAGTTTTTACTACCACGGCCCCGAACGAACAACATGCCCGCCCAAGGATTGATTGTTAAAAAGCCTTTACGTTTTTTTCAACTGGAGAATAAAAATCACACCAATTGAAAAAAACATACCCCCAATTGTTGCCACGGCTACATTAAGCCAAATAACAGGAAAAATTGGGTCATTCAAGTAAATAGGACCGTTAATCTTTTTTAACACAATGTTTTCATTGCCATGATAACTAAAGCCATTATTCAAAAGCTCATCCACAATCGCCTCTGTTATTTTCTTATCTTCTTCTCTGCTTTGATCAGAAGTTTCAATTTTAATAATTCCCGTACTACCTAAAGTAGATACCCTCACTGCTTTATTCCAATTTCCCATTTGATCTTCTTGGGTCCCACCATATTTAGAATTATTTTCACCAACCTTCCCCAGAACACCCGTCATAAAGTCAGAAGAAGTAATTACCTGCTTTAAAATCTCACCAGCGAATTCAGAAGACTTAGTAGCCCTGTAAGCATCGATATCAATATTTTTTTGCAAAATTAAAATTTGCGTTTCGCTACCATATTCCGGATTAACCGCTAAGCTAGCAAAAAACGCACCAACGGAAAAAACCGCAGTCATAATTACAAGCTTCTTCCAATTATTAAGAAGTGTCCTAAGATTAATTTCTTTCCCGTTGCTCATAAAAAGAATTCTTACTTAATTTATGCCGAACCGAATACACTACAACAGTTTAGAATAATTGTCAAGCCAAAACACCTAACACGCACCTAAATAAATGCGTTAAACGCATAAGCCTTAAATTGATTGGACATTATCTTCTCTTGTAATATGCTTAGGAAACTAGATAACAATTAGTTCCTAACTGGTTCGTGTAATCACTATTCGTAATCAAATAAATGGATTTTATTCTCCGTTCAAAATTTAAGCCGGCGGGTGGCCAACCTCAAGCAATCAAAAAGCTAACTGCTTCCCTAAAAAAAGGTAACCGCTTCCAAACTCTTTTAGGCGTTACTGGTTCTGGTAAAACTTTTACCATGGCCAATATTATTGCCAAGCTAAACCGCCCCGCCCTGGTGGTTGCCCACAACAAAACACTCGCTGCTCAGTTGGCCCAAGAACTCCGAGAATTTTTTCCAGAAAATAAGGTGGAATATTTTGTAAGTTATTATGATTATTACCAGCCAGAAGCCTATCTTCCCTCTTCCGATACTTACATTGAAAAAGATGCCTCTATTAATAAAGAGATAGAAAAAATGAGAAGCGCTACCACCGCTTCGCTCTTAACCCGACCAGACACTATTGTGGTCGCTTCGGTTTCCTGTATTTACGGCTTGGGCAATCCTCAAAACTACGCCACTTATTTAATTCGCCTTTCCCAAGATCAAAACTTATCCGCCGATGAACTAAAGGAGAAATTAGTAGACATTGGTTATGAAAGGAAAGAAGATTTGCCTCCAGGTTCTTTCAGAGCTCGTGGTGGCAGTCTAGAAGTAGCCGCTCCCTTTGGCGATGATTTTTACCGCTTAGATTTTTTGGGTAAAAAACTTTCAAAAATCCGCTTTTTTTCTTCCCTAGAAAGAAGCGACGAAAAAGAAGTTAAAGAAGCCACAATTTTTCCGACTCGGCATTTTGTTGTATCACCCAACGACCTAGAAGTTGCTCTTCCACTGATCCAGAACGAAATGGCCCAACGACGGCGCTGGTTCTTGGGCAAAAAACTTTACCTAGAAGCCGAAAGGTTAGAACGACGAGTCCTTTCTGATTTAGCCATGCTAAGAGAAGTCGGCTACACCGGCGGTATAGAAAACTATTCCCGCTTCCTAACAGGCCGAAAAGCCGGTGAACCACCCTATACCCTCCTAGACTACTTTCCTAAAAACTTTATTACTTTTATAGACGAATCGCATGTTACCCTTCCTCAACTAAGAGGAATGCTAGGAGGAGACCGTTCGCGCAAAAAAAACTTAATCAAGTATGGCTTCCGCCTTCCATCGGCACTAGACAATCGCCCATTGGAATTCAAGGAGTTTTTAAAAAAGAATCAACAAATAGTTTTTGTTTCTGCCACCCCAGCCGTTTGGGAAAGAGAAAAATCCCAAGTAATTGCTGAGCAAATTATTCGCCCTACCGGATTAATCGATCCTGCCCTAGAAGTTAGAAAAAGTTCTACTCAAATCAAAGACCTTCTTTTAGAAATCAAGAAAGTACCCCAAGAAGAAAGAGTATTGGTGACTACTCTTACTAAAAAAATGGCCGAAGACTTATCTGGCTATCTTAAAGAACAAAAAATAAAAGCTTGCTACTTACATTCAGAAATCAAAACTCTAGAAAGAGTGCGTGTGCTAAGAGATTTAAGAAAAGGAACATACCGAGTGCTAGTCGGCGTTAATCTTTTACGAGAAGGACTTGATTTGCCCGAAGTTTCCTTGATTGCTATTCTAGATGCAGATAAAGAAGGTTTCTTACGAAACGAAACTTCACTCATCCAGACTATTGGTCGCGCCGCTAGAAACATTAACGGCCGCGTAATCCTCTACGGAGAAAAAAGAACCCGATCCATGCTTTTTGCCGAACAAGAAACCAAAAGAAGAAGGGCTCTTCAGTTGCTATACAACAAGAAGCACGATATCACTCCCAAAACAATCAAAAAAGAAATCGAAAAAGAATTCTCCAAAGAAACGGCCCCGGAATTTAGCTCTATTCAAGAATTCTCCCGCTTAACAGAAATTACAGACACCGAGGTTTACTTAAAAGATAAAGAAAAAGAAATGAAACAAGCCGCCGAAAATCTGGAATTTGAAAAGGCAGTATTAATTAGAGATGAAATTGCTACTCTAAAAAAATTAACCCACTAAAATGACCATTAAAGATTTACTCGACTTAATTCACAAAGGAAAAATCCAAGTTGACGAAAAATTGATTAAGAAGGCCTTTTATTTTGCCGAAGAAGCCCATCGTGGTCAAAAAAGAAAAAGCGGAGAACCCTACATTGAGCACCCTTTGGCTACCGCCAAGAACCTAGTCAATATGGGACTGGGAACCAAAACTATTGCCAGTGGCCTGCTTCATGATGTTCCCGAAGATACTCAAAAAACATTAAAAGATATTCGGCAAGAATTTGGACCAGAAATCTCCTTTATTGTTTCTGGAATCACCAAATTAGGAAAAATAAAACTCCGAGGAAACAAAGAAGAATATTATCTAGAAAACTTGCGACGCATGTTTTTAGCAATGGCTGCCGATATTCGCACCGTACTTATTAAGCTGGCCGACCGTTGCCACAACATGGAAACACTAGACGCTCTGCCACCAGAAAAACAGTATCGAATCTCTAAAGAGACTCTAGAAATTTACGCTCCCATTGCTAATCGACTAGGAATCGGAGAAGTTAAGGGCTTCTTAGAAGATTCGGCGTTCCAATATGTTTATCCTAAAATGTACAACGAGGTGGATCGCCTGACTAAAGACAAATTCAAAAAAAGAACCGTTTTGGTAGATAAAGTAATCAAAGATTTAAAAAAAATCTTAAAAAAAGAAAAAGTAAAGATCTTAGACATTCATGGCCGAGCCAAACACTTATACCGACTTTACCTTAAGCTAAAAAGGCACAATATGAACCTAGACGAAATCTACGATTTAGTAGCCGTTCGTCTAGTAGTGCCAGAAGTTAAACACTGTTACGAAACATTAGGAATTATCCATAAGCATTACCGCCCACTAATCAAAAGAATCAAGGATTATATCTCACTGCCCAAGCCGAATGGTTACCGCTCACTCCACACCACCGTTTTTACCCCAGAAGGAGAAATTATAGAAATTCAAATCCGGACCCCAGAAATGCACCAAGAAGCAGAGCTTGGAATTGCTGCCCACTGGCTTTATTCTAAGAAAAAAAACCTAAGAGACATTATTTTAAAGCGTGGAAAACAAAAAGAAAGAGAAGTAGCACTAAAGAAGGAATTAAACTGGACCAAGCAGTTGCGCAACTGGCAAGAAGAAGTTGGTGCTAATTCCGAAGAATTTTTTCAAAGCCTAAAAATAGATTTCTTAAACGATCGCATTTTTGCCTTTACTCCAGCCGGCGATGTTAAAGATCTGCCAGAAGGCGCCACTCCCGTTGACTTTGCTTACGAAATCCACACCGAAGTTGGTAACGCCACCATTGGTGCTAGGGTAGATGGATCGCCTGTTTCTTTGGACTACAACATTCAAAATGGAGAAGTAGTAGAAATAATTACTCAGAGAGGAAAAACAACCCCCGATCCCAAATGGCTTTCCTTTATTAAGACCGGTTATGCTCGAATTAAAATCAAAGAAGCTTTAAAAAAACAAAAAAAAATAAACTTTTAGACTTCGGTGGAATTTTCGTTATCTAATAGTTCCAAAATCCTATCTAGGTCGTCTTCGCCATAATATTCCAAAACAATCTTTCCTCCTTTTTTACCCGGTTTAATTTTAGTTTTTAATCCTAAAATGTCGGAAAGTCTTTTTTCTTTTTGAACCAAAAGCGGTGATAATGTTCGCGCCACTGCTCTCTGATGTCCACGCACCTCTATTTCTTTGGTTAGATTTTCCAAATCTCTTACCGTTAGGGCATCTTTTACCGTTCTTCTAAATAAAGTCATTTGCGCTTCTGGATCTTCTAGGGCAGCAATAATTTTAGCGTGACCTTCGTCTATTCTTTTTTGGATCATTGCTTCTTGAATCTCCATAGGAAGCTTTAAGTAGCGCAACAAATTGGCAATAGTGGATCTTCCCTTTTTGGTCTTTTCCGAAATTTCTTCTTGAGTTAAATGAAACTCTTTAATTAATGCCTGATACGCCCTCGCCTCTTCTATTGGATTAAGATTTTCCCTTTGAATATTCTCCACCAAAGCTAGTTCCATTTTCTTTAATTCGTCCGCCTCTTTTACCACAGCTCTAATGGTAGCCAAGCCCGCCATTTGACTAGCCCGGAATCGTCGTTCCCCAGCAATTATTTGAAAAAAACCATCCCCCAAAGAGGTCACTAAAATTGGTTGCAAAAGCCCATGTTCCTTAATAGATTCAGCCAATTTTTTTAATTCTTCCTCGTTAAAATTCTTTCGAGGCTGGTCTGGATTAGCCGATATTTTGGCTAAAGGAATTTCTTGGATTTGACCTTCTGGCACTTCTTTCGGCACCAAAACAGTAGCCGCTCCCGAATTTTCTCTTTTATCTTCTTCTATTTCTTTTTTAATACTGTCCGGGATCAGAGCCGCCAGCCCTCTCCCTAGTCCTCCTTGTTGCATTTTATTTTATTTTAATTGATTTGATTGATTAGTTCTAGCTTGATCAATTCTTTAGCCAAATTTCCATAAGCCCGTGCCCCCTTAGAAAGCCGAGCAAAATCTAGAATGGTTTTTCCAAAACTAGGAGCCTCTGAAAGCCGCACATTTCTAGGAATAATCGATTCAAAAACATAACCGGGAAAATTGTTCTGTACTTCCTTAACCACCTGCCGGCTTAATCGATTGCGCTTGTCGTACATTGTTAAAAGAGCACCGATTACTTTTAGTTCTGGCTTTAATCCTTTTTTAATTAAACTAATTGTTTCTAATAAACGACTCAAGCCTTCTAGAGCGTAATATTCGCACTGTACAGGAATAATTACTCCATCGGCGGAGACCAAACCATTAATGGTTAAGAGATCCAAACTAGGAGGACTGTCTATAATTACATAGTCGTAACGAGAACGAACCTGGTTTAACACTTCTGCTAAAAAATATTCCCTCCGAGACATTCCCGTTAATTCAATTGCCACTCCCGCCAAATCAGCAGAAGATGGCATAATTTCGTAACCAATTCCTGGGGATTTATAAATCGCTCTAGCAATTGGAACTCTTTTGGTCATGGCGTCGTAAACTCCAGCAACTAACTGGCTTCTATCTAATCCAATGCCACTCGTAGCGTTAGCCTGGGGGTCTAAATCCACCAATAAAACCATCCTTCCCTTTTGAGAAAGATATTCCGCCAAATTAACGGCAGTGGTGGTTTTCCCCACCCCTCCTTTTTGATTTACTAAAGCAATTACTTGCGCCATAAAAACAAAATTAAATCATTCCCGATTATAGCACAACGGACCAATTTTGAATTTCTAGTTTTGAATTTCGATTAAATTACGAACTTTAAAATAAGCTTTTCTGAAACGATGTTCTTTTCCCAGTTCGTTCGTCCTCGACCGGGCCTCGCTCCACCTTGTTCCTGCTTTACTTTGCCTAAAAAGCTTAAGACTTTGGAAACTAGAGGAATAACTAAAAATTCGTTATTTAATCAAAAGATCGCTCTTTGCCTCTCCGTCAAAAAGCGTGGTTTCTTTCTTGGCGTCTTTAATCACCACTTTAAGGTGAGGGGGATTCATTCCCGCCTGTCTTTGAAAAACCAGTTGATAACTATCTAAAGTCAGTTCAGGAGAAAGCGTATAAAAAAAGCTGTATTTTCTTTCTTGTCCTAAAAAAACGAACGCCAAATTGCCAAAAGCCACTTTGTCTTTCTCTCTTTCAATCACCGCATCGTTCCTATCCTTCATTATTTCGTCTAAACGGCCGGCATCGAACCCTTCTGTCTTAGAAAGCCAAGCATCGTTCCTAGTATAAACCCGCAAATAGCTATGATAATTGTCTGTCATAAAGTCTTTCTCTTTGCAATTATGCTTATAGGTTACTTCTAGGGATGCCTTTGGCTCCTTGGGTAAGGAGAAGTCCACTTTGTATAAAAAATCCCGAGAAATACAACGATCAGTTTTTAAGGCGCCAAGATTGGCATCTACTAAAGAAAGATAGTCGCTTTCTAGGGAAGGAGCCATCTCTCCTCCCCAACCATTTTTTTGAACATAAGCTTCTAAAGTTGGTTCATCAAAGAATAACTGGACTTCTTTTTGTTTAAGCAAAGCCTTTAAGTCGTCCAAGAGAGCAATCTGTTCTAGCTTGTTTTGGTTTTTAAAAAAATCCAATATTTTCTCTGTAAGATCAGTTAATATTTGCTTGCGATCTTTTTTTTCTACTCCTCTTTGCGGATAGTTCCACTCCACCTCGTATTCCAGTTTTTCTAAACAATTTTTGGCAGTAAATTCTCCAGGAACTCCAGAAAGAATAATTGGTCCGGTTTTTTCTAAAAAGAAAGGCAAAATTTCCGTGGTAATTCCAATTACTCCGTCAATTTTTTCGGTAGCCCCACTCTTATGATAAAGATCAGTAATTAATTTAGCGTTCGTTGGAAAATCGAGCGACCAGTTAGCATCTCTAATTCCCAACTCCGGAGAGGTTAGGAATTTTTTTACTGGATAAGGCGGTTCACCGCTCCCTTTTATATAGCCATCAAAAATGCCGGTATCAAAAATCTTTTTTTCTTTTATTTTCCCATTTTCCACAGTTACCAAGGCAAATGAACCAATAAAACCACCACCTGGTCGCAACTCCATTGAGTTCTGAAAAAGCGCCAAATAATTTTTTTCTCCGTCACTATTAGAGATGGCCTGGTAAAATTCCCAAAAATTCAGATCGCTGACTGCTGTTTCTCCGTGAGGAATATCAGTCTTGGCGCCAGAAGATGAATCCCTAGGAACACTATCTAGTCCTATTCTACTTTTCCCTATAAAATAAAAAGCCAAAAAACCCAAAACAAAAACAAAAAAAACAACTATTAAAATTAGAACTCCTCTTTTTAATTTAAAATTCTCCATTGATCAAACGATTAAGTCTTTCTTTTATTTTTGTTTCGTCTTCTTGAAATTCCTCTTCGGGAAAATCTTTTTTAAGAATTGGATCTTCCTCCTTTTCTAAAAGTTTATTTGGAGATTTTTTTTCTGTTTTTTTAAAGATATTATGATCTTCTAGTGGAAGAGAGGGAGCTTTTTGCCAGCTATCTTTTAGCTTAACCTTTATAGAAGGTTTCTTCTGGGAAGGTTTTTTGGGGAAAGAGAAGGCCAAAAACGCAGTTAAAAATCCCACAAGCGCTCCTAATAACGGATAATACCAGATTCTTTCCCTGCAAGTAAAAGCAGTATCTTCTGCCGATAAAGTCTTTATTTCCGTGACAGAAGAAAAATTAAAAAATTCCGAAAAATTATCTTTAAATGTTTTTATAAAAAGATCTCTTGAGTCAATAGCTTCTTTTCTGGTTTGGTTAATAACCAAAACACCAATTGCCAATGTCCGCCTGTCGGTTTCCACGGACACTTTTCCAACATTTCCACTAATAAAGGACTTGTTAGAACTTGCCTTTCTGTTTTCTTCTATTTTATTTTTCAGTAGTGCGCTTTGGCTAAAAAGAGGCACTCTTTTTAAAAGCTCTTGATTAAGCTTAATCGCTCTTTCCAAATCTTCTTTATTTTCTGCCTTGGGAACAAGCAAAAGAACTCCTTTTGAGCAATATTCTGCTGGAGAAAAAAAATAGAATCCCCAAAAAAGAACCCCTCCTAAAAGAGTTAAGGGCAAAGCGGCTTTGACTTTTTGAAAAAAATTCATAAAGAAAGTTTTAAAGTTAGCCCGTAATTAAAACATAATTTAGAAAAAACTCAAATCAAGAGAATTTCTTCTTTAAATAGTCCAAAAAGATATCATCCCACTGGTCTGGAAGAGCGTCTCCTGCTGGATTATGAACTTCTGCCTCATGATAAATAAATCGCTTTGCCCTATGAGCCAAATCTTTGCCCCAGCCTTTGATGCGATTTGTGCTTGTTGATAAAAAGCCAACTTTTGGTTGGTAATTAAAAGAATCATTAGGCTTTTGTTGATTGGCAGTAAATACTTTGAATGCCAAAAAAACCAAAAGAGAAACTACTCCCAGCTTTAAAAGAAACTTTAAAAACCAATTCATTTTATTCAACAACCTTAACTTCTTTGTCCCCTATGCTTTCATCAGAGGGAAGTGTAATATTTATGAGATCTTTCTTTAAGATGTATTGCTTTTGAGTAAAAGCATCTGTCCCAGTAAAAATAGATTCTCCAACAAGGATTGGCGAAGATCCAATCTGTTCTTTGTTGGGAGTAAGTCCTACCTGAAAAACAATCTCTTTAGCTTCTAGCTGTGTTCCTGTTTGGGCGGGAATGTTGTTAATATTCCAAATAACCTCCCTAGTTCGCTCGTTATAAGAAATTTCACCAGCACGAGCAGGATAAAATTTATTCTTCCAAGAAATATATTCTGGCAAAACCGCTTTAATGGAACTCTTGGTTAGGTCATTATTAATATTAGCCACCTTCCAATGAATAGAGTATGTTGTTTCTTCGCCCACTTTGGGAGGTAACGGTCCAGCATTAGAGACTAGGTCGTCATTGTAAAAACCAAAAGCCTCTAGGATAACTTTTGTATTAATTTTAAGTGTTTTTTTATTAGAAGAAACTAATTTATTAGCACCAATTGGGGTGGGCACATCGGGACTGTCAATTTGAGCCACCGAAGAAATTTCAAAATTTTTGTCTTCTAATGATTCGGCCGGTAGTCGCGAAAGGATTCCTAATGAAAATTCAAACTCCCCCTTTTGCTTGGGATTCATCAAATTCAATTCTGGAGTAGTTGATCCTCTCCAAGTGATTCGATCACTAACCGGATCAAAACTTCCTCCGTCTTCTACTTTAACCGCATCTGGATTAACCACCTTTCCTTCCAAGTCCACGCTCACCACTACTTCCTTCATGGGGATATCGCTGGTGTTTTCGTATTTTACCTTAAAGCCCACCAAATCTCCTGGATCAAAATTAAGAGATCCCTCCGCTCCCCCAGTAAAATCAATATCTTGAGTAATTAAAAGTGGAGAAGTGATCATTTCTGTTTGCGCCGATTCCTGAGCTAAAACTGTTAATTTTTCCCCCTCTCTGAACCCAGCTTCCACAGAAACAATTTTATTTTCCAAAGAATACCCAGAAAGAGTTCCCTTAACGCTAATTTCCAAATTCTCTTTGGCAGAAATAGTAGGAAAGCGAAAAATATGACTTGATCCAGGAACGGAATCAGGAACTGATCTGGTAAAGCTAAATCCTGGAGGGTATTTAAAAACAACATCTACTCCGCTTATATTTTCTGCGGTATTGTTGGCCAAACGCACCAAGTACTCCACAAAATCACCAGAAGCTGCTTGACGAGTGGCTTCTAATTCCAAAAATAACTTGGGAGCAGCTATTTTTAACCCTTGTTTTTCTTTTTTGGTAATTATCTTTGTCTTTCCTTTTACCTTATAAGAAAAACTGATCTCCGGATAAATCAACGCCTCTTTCTTTTCTGTTAGGCGACCCTGTAAAGTAATGATTCCATTTTCTCCACCAACAATCTTTTCCATTTTATAAACAACAAAACCAGAACTAGCTTCTAGGGATTGCTTATCGCTTTCTAATATTTCTAGCGAATCAGGAAAAGAAAGCTTTAAAAAACATTCCTCTAAATCGGCCCGATTATTATTATGGTACAAGACCTTAAAGGAAAAATTTCGCCCCACCTCTACTTCTTCTGGAAGATCAAAGGAAACCAATACTTTTTCTGGAGAAAAAGAAGCCTTTCTGTAAACATAAATGCCGTAACCGCACAAAAAAGTTAAGAAAAGAAAAATAACGGCGAATAAACCTTTTAAAAAATACCTTTTTTGAGCTTGAGTTGTTTCGGGAGCACCTAAGATTTGATCCTGAGGATTAACAGTTTTACTTTTTTGTAAAGACAAACCGCGAGGGTCTAGGGGGTCAAAATGATGTGGCCGAAGAGGCATGTTGCTAGACCTAGAATAAAGCTTCTCTGCTATTTTTTTTAACTCCATTTTGTTTTTTAAAATCACTCTACTCTAGGCAGTATTGTAAATGATTATAGATTATTTTCCAAGCCTCTTTTTTGGTTTTTGAATCAATTTTTAATTTTTCGGTTTCCAAAAAAGAAATCTGCGCCAAAAAATTAAGAAGCTTTAAGGAATCAAAACTTACCGGAAAACCGTCTTTTTTACAGCAAATAAAACCACCTTCTTCTGGCTGATAAAATATGCAATCCGTCTTGGTTAATTTTTTACCGCAAAAAAGACATTTTTTAAAATCAAGCAATAGCCCCGAAAAATGCAGTAACTTTAAAAAATAATTAATCCGTAAAAGAATGATCCTTTTATTTTTTAATTCTTCTGGATTAAGCTTGGTAAAATATTTTTGAGCTAAAGAAAAAGTCTTAGAAAAAAGAGTAGCCTCGGTGGTAGCGGGAGACAAAATTCTTTCTGTTAATTCCAAATCTTTAAGAATTAAAAGATTAAGCGCCGCCGAATTTTTGGAAAAAGAAGGTCGAAAAATTAAAGAGGCACCGGTTAGGAAGTAGCTATCGCTGGTATACCGAGGCGCAAATTCCAAACGCACAAAACTCCCCGGCTCCAAATGGGGAGCTAGCTTGGCTTTTAATTTCCGCGCACTTTTGGCAAAAAACGACAGTCGGCCGTAATTCTTGGTTAAGATTTCGTAGAAATTATCCCACTCCAAGGCCGATGTTTTTCTTAGAACCAATCCTTTGGTTTTAAAAATCTCACTCATCTTTATATAAAGTCAGAGATACTCTCCTTTTGGCCTACCTAAGCTCTCCTCTTGGTCAATATCTTTTTCCCAGTACGCTCGTCCTCTCAACTAGACATGCTCGACCTAATTCCTAAAAGATTCGCGTAGGCAGACTAAGAGCCGTGTCTGCCCAAGCGAATCTTTTAGGAATTAGGTATCGAAAATAAAAGGATATTGGCTAAAGGAGAGTATATCTCTGCCTTAGGCCTTTTTGATTGTTAGCGTAATATCGCCAGAATCAGTAGACAGTTTTTTCTCCTGATCTGGATTTTCTAATTTTTTGGCTTTTAATTCGTCGGCTAGAGTTTCTTTTACAATCAAATAACCAAAGCTATTAAAAACTGCATCACCACCACCGTAACCAATCACTATGTGATTATCTACCTCATAACCCGCTTGGCGCCGCATTTCTTGGATTAAGCGAATAATTTCCCGCGCCTCTCCTTCTAATTTTAGTTCTGGTGTAATTTCGGTGTCTAATCCCACCGCCAAATCTTCTTCTTTGGCCGTTTTAATTTCTTTTTCTGGTTTTAACGATTCTTTTTCCCTAAAAAATACTTCTTTTACATTGACCTCTTCGGCAATAATTTTGGCAATTTCTTTATCTTCTGCTAATGCCTTTATGCTTACAAACATCCGCAAAAGTGGCTTCCGTGCTTTTATTTTTTCCTTGGCCCGAATGGCTAATGCCAAGGTCACCGATCTTCGCGCTAACGCCATTTTTTCTAAAAGCGATTCGTCGATTAAACTTTTTTCCCACTTAGGAAAATCGGTTAAATGCACTGATTCCTTTTGAGTCAGATTTTTATAAACCGTTTCTGCCACAAACGGCATTAGCGGCGCCATTACTTGCGAAAGTTTAACTAAAACATCGTAAAGCGTTGCGTAAGCCTGATCTTTGTCGGTGTCATTTTCACTTTTCCAAAAACGCCTCCGACTTCGGCGAATGTACCAGTTAGAAAGCTTGTCCAAAAAATCACCAATCAACCGAGAAGCCCGCGTTAGCCGATAGTCCTCCATCTTTTCTTCAAAGTTTTTAATAAAAAGATGCAGTTCGGCTAGAACCCAACGGTCTAAAATATTTTGCAACCCTACTCCAATAGGCAATTCCTTAGGTTCGTAATGATCCACATTGGCGTAAGTTACAAAGAAGGAATAAGAATTCCAAAAAGTGGCAATTACTTTTCTTTTAACCTCAGCAATATCTTTTACCAAAAAATTAAGATTCTTAGCCTCCATTAACGGAGAGCTCATTAAATAAAAACGCAAAGCATCCCCGCCGTATTGTTCCAAGATCTTTTTGGGATCGGTGTAGTTGCCCAAAGACTTGCTCATTTTGCGACCGTCTTCTCCAGCAATAATGCCGGTTGCCACTACATTTTTAAAAGCGGGTTTGCCAAAAAGTGCCACTGCCAAAACATGTAGTACATAAAACCAAGCTCTGGTTTGAGAAATATATTCGCTAATATAATCGGCTGGGAATTTCTTGGTAAAGTCTTCCTTGTTTTCAAAGGGATAATGCCGCTCGGCATAAGGCATGGAGCCGGATTCAAACCAAGAGTCTAGCACCTGAGGAATTCGCTTAAACACTCCACCGCATTGGCACTTAAAATCAATGTTATCTATGAATGGCCGATGATAATCTTCTAGCTTTTGACCGCTCAACTGATAAAGCTCTTCGTAAGAACCCATGATTTCTGCTTGCCGGCAAGTATCGCAACGCCAAACCGGTAAAGGAGTTCCCCAATAACGATCACGAGAAATATTCCAATCGGGGGCAGAAGCCAAACCTTTACCAAAGCGACCATGTTTTAAATATTGCGGTCGCCAGTTGATTTCTTCGTTAGCCGCGACTAATTTTTCTTTTAAATCAGAAATCTTTACAAACCAAGCCGGCTGGGTTTTGTAAATCAGCTTAGTATGACAACGATGACAAAAAGGATAAGAGTGAGTAATTTCTTTTTCTTTGTACAAGATTTTCTTAGCGGAAAGTTCATCTATAATTTTAGGATTGGCTTCAAAAATATATTCTCCTGCCCACGAACCCTCTTTATACCGAGCTTTTCCATCTAGATTATCTATTAGAGGAATGTCTTCTTTTTGCGCCAAATTAAAATCGTCTTCTCCAAATGCCGGCGCAATGTGCACAATCCCAGTACCCTCTTTGGCAAAAACAAAGTCACCAGAAAAAACCTTGTGCAAATTATCCGCCTTACCATTTTTACAAGAAAAACCAGAAAAAGACGGTATGTAAGAAAGACCAACTAAGTCTTTGCCTTTTATTTCTTCTAGAATTACATACTTGCCTTCTAGTTCAGAGACCAAGTCCTTAGCAATAATCAGCGTCTCCCGCTTCTCTGTTTTGACCCGCAAATAAGTGATTTTTTTTCCTACCGCCAAAGCAGTGTTGGCTGGCAAGGTCCAAGGAGTGGTAGTCCAAACCAAAAGACTATTTTCGGCGTAAGGACCGGCCGTAATTTTGAATTTTACAAAGACCGAACGATCGGTAATGTCTTCGTAACTGTTGTCCATGGCGATCTCAAAGTTGGAAAGCGGTGTTTCGCAACGCGGACAGTACAGGGAGATTCGCGTATCTTCGTAAATTAAATCTTTGGAATAAAGCTCTTTAAACGCCCACCAAACAGACTCCATATAAGAAGCGTCCATGGTGCGGTAAGCGTTTTTGTAATCCACCCAACGGCCGATTTTATCTATTACTTCTTCCCATTCGTCGGCCATTTGCGTTACCGCTTCCCGACACTCGGCGTTAAACTTTTCTATCCCAATTTTAGTTTCTATTTCGTCTTTGGACTTTAGGCCCAACTTTTTTTCCACCATGTGTTCGGCTGGCAACCCGTGACAATCCCAACCCCAACGCCGATCAATCCGAAAACCCTTCATGGTAAAATAGCGAGGCACTACATCTTTGGCCACAGAAGAAAGAATGGTGCCGTAATGCGGTACGCCAGTGGCAAACGGCGGTCCGTCAAAGAAACTATACAACGGCGCTTCCGCCCGATTCTGAATAGATCGTTCAAAAGTTTTGTTTTCTTTCCAAAACTTTAGAATTTTATTTTCTAGTCCAATTAGATCTTCTCTAGGATTGACCGGTTCAAACATGGCTTAAATTAAATTTATAGCTTGATTGATTCTTTTGATTGATTCTTTCTTTCCCAACACCCAAGCGCATTCAAAGGGGCTAGGCGATTTCTTCTCTCCGGTCAGTGCCGAACGCAACGGCCACAAGAATTCTCCCCGATTGTCCCCTGCTGCCACCAAAAGCGCTTCCGTTAAAGAAGCTAGATTATATTCTTTATCACTTAAACTTTCAATAACTTGCTTAGCTTTTTCTAAATTATTTTTTATTTCTTCCGTAGTCATTTGTTTCCAAAAAAGCAGTTCTGGTGCGTAATCAATTTCTCCCCGAATCAAATATTCCACTTCGGTAAACATTTTTTCGGGGTCTCCCGTTCTTTCCCGCTGTACCAAAGCGATTCGCTCCCGCTTTTCCTGATCCAAAAATTGTTCTGGCAAATGGTTAGCCTCCCAAATCCGCTGGCTTACTTCTAAATATTCTTTTTCACTTAACTTTTTTAAATATTGAGCGTTAAACCAATTTAAGCGGCCGTAATCAAACTTGGCTCCTGCCTTATTAATCTTTTTAAAATCAAAAGCCTCTTCCAAATCTTTTAAGGAAAAAAATTCTTCGGTAGTTTTAGGGTTCCAACCCAAAAGGGCAATAAAATTAATAATCGCTTGGGGCAAATAGCCTTTCTTTATAAAATCCCGAACAGAAACATCACCGTCCCTTTTGCTCAACTTCTTACCGTTCAAATTTAAAAGTTGAGGCAAGTGGCCGAACTGGGGCAACGGCCAACCAAACGCCCGATAAATCAAAATGTGTTTGGGGGTAGAAGAAAGCCATTCTTCGGCCCGAAGAACATGAGTTATCTTCATTAAATAATCGTCCACCACTACCGCCAAATGGTAAGTGGGGTAGCCGTCTGACTTCATTAAAACCTGATCGTCTAGAATGTCTGATCCAATTGTTATTTTTCCTCTTACTAGATCGTTAAAAACAATCTGCTCCCCTTCTGGTACTCGTAAGCGAATAACAAAACTTTCTTTATTTTTTAAACGCGCCTTGATTTCACTCTGAGGTAAGGTTAAGCAGTGACGATCGTACTTGGGAGGCATTCCCGCTACCGTTCTTTCTTTTCTTACTTCTTCTAACCGTTCCTGGGAGCAAAAACAATAGTAGGCTTTTTCTTTGGCGATTAATTCTTGAACATATTTTTGATAAGTCTCTAACCGGTGTGATTGGGTGTACGGACCAAAGTCGCCCTTTTCTATAACCTTTCCGTCTTGATCCAAATCCACTCCCTCTTGCCAAGTCAATCCCGCCCATCGTAACGACCGCACCAAGTCTTCTGTTGATCCCGGCACAAACCGTTTGCGGTCAGTGTCTTCTAGCCGAACCAAAAAAACACCGTTGTTTTTTTTGGCAAAAAGATAGTTGGTTAGCGCCGTTCTTAAGCTACCAATATGCAAAAAGCCTGTTGGTGAAGGAGCAATGCGGGTTCTGACTGGTTCGGAAATATTGTTATTCATGGGGAAAAATTATAACGGCAGCGCTGTGGCGATAAATATTTATAACGGCAGCACCATGACTATAACACCAAGAAGATAAACAGTGAGCATCCTTGCAAACCAAAAGCCGACTAAAAACAAAAAACAAGCCACCAAGCTTTTTAAAAAACGCCTCTTAATTTTTGAATTTGACTCGGCTGTTTCTTGAAGCTGATTAAAAGATAGCAAAAAGGAAGGGAAGTTTCAATCTTAGGGGAAAAAAGACTGATGGGAAAGTGTGATTAGGGTTTGGATTTCTTGTTGCGGATTGGTGCATTAAAAAGATTTGAACTTGAACAAAAAACTGTTAGAATGAATACTAAATATGGAGAAGTAAAAATAAAAAAGGGGTACTACAACGGGAGACTAATCACTTCCAAGCCGGAATTAGAAGATTGCAAAAAAATGGCAATTAAAAATAAACTACCACTCAAGTCCGTATATTCTAAGATTATAAAAAAAATAATATTTTTATTTTTTTTTGTTTTTAGTTTTTCGGGAATGACAAAAAGCGTTTTTGCTAGTGCTACTCTTGCTGATTTATGGTCGGAGACAGCACATCTTGGTCCTGCCGAACAAGTTGTTTTTTCGGGTATACCCGCGATTTATGATGAATCATTCGCTCCAGGCAGACTGGCTGTTGTTGAAGGTGCGAGCGGAACACTATATGCCTATTTCAGACAAGCGATTGCCCCAGCTGGAACTTTTCAAATAAATATGGCCATTTCATCTGATAACGGAAAAACATTTATAGTCCAGTCAAATCCAATAATTGTTCCTGCTGGAATAACGATTTCCGCTTATGATCCGGATGTTATAAAAAGAAGCGATGGGTATTATATGGTATTTGAAGGCGTTGGTGTTTCTGGTTGTGCTTTTTCTAGCTTTATCGCTTTTTCAGTAGACGGCATTACTAATTGGGAAATCAAAGGCATTCCAATATGTGCAACTGGTTGGGACAAAAGCGCAAGTACCCCCAATTTCATAGAAGCGCCTAGCGGTGATTTATATCTTCAATGGGTAAGCGTGAATGGCTCAACAGAAATAACAACACACCATCAAATTAAAATGGACACAGCTGATCTTTTTAAGCGATTAACTGATGATGTGACCAGTGGCCAACTTCCACAGTCTTCAGCCGGGCTTTGGGATGAGAAAAATTTTGGATCAGCGTCGGCAATTTATGAGAATGGTTACCAATATTTATTTTTTGAAGGTGCAACTAAATATAATTGCAACGGCAAGTGGGGCATTGGCTTAGCAAGAACCAACGATATTGATAATATTTCAGCGTGGACAAAAAATACGCAAAATCCTTTTTTGTTAGCTCAAAAATTTGATTCATGCTGGATAAGCTATCCGGATATTGAGCTGATTGATGGTAAATATTACCTTTATTATGGTTATTGGTTTCCGAATTGGCCTGATGAAAAAAAGAGTATTTTTCGTAGAGAGATTCTTTCTGGCGCGCCTGCTATTCCGACTGTGTCTGCTTTTACAATTCCAGCAAGCAGTTCTTCTTTAGCAGTATCCATTACAACCTTCGCCGCCACTGACGATGGTGATATAGGTGGTTATAGAATTACAGAATCAGTAACACCGCCATTGGTTGATGATATTGTTTGGTCAGTAATTCCTCCGACCTCATATACTGCTTCCTCAGCAGGCACTAAAACTCTTTATGCTTGGGTCAAAGATGATGCCGGACATGTTTCGCAGAGTTTTAGTGCTGTTGCGACGGTTACACCAGCTTTAAGTTCAGAAAAGGCCATCACCGCCTTCACCATTCCCAACCAAACAGGAACAACAACGATCAATGAAGGCACGCACACAATCTCGGTCACAATGCCAATAGGCACAAATGTAACCGCTCTTATTCCTGCAATCACAATCACCGGAGCATCAATCAATCCAAATACCAGCGTAGCACAAAACTTTACAAGTCCCGTAAATTATACGGTCACCGCTGCGGATGCATCGACTCAGGTGTATGTTGTAACGGTGACGGTTACACCAGCTTTAAGTTCAGAAAAGGCCATCACCGCCTTCACCATTCCCAACCAAACAGGAACAACAACGATCAATGAAGGCACGCACACAATCTCGGTCACAATGCCAATAGGCACAAATGTAACCGCTCTTATTCCTGCAATCACAATCACCGGAGCATCAATCAATCCAAATACCAGCGTAGCACAAAACTTTACAAGTCCCGTAAATTATACGGTCACCGCTGCGGATGCATCGACTCAGGTGTATGTTGTAACGGTGACGGTTACACCAGAAGAAGAATTTTTTAAAAATTTGAAGCTTGATTTTGATAGTAAAGATGTCAAAAATAAAAAAACTTCACAAAAAGAAGTAGTACTGGAGTTTAAAAATATTTCTGAAGTAAGGGAATATAAGATCTCTACGCAATCTAATTTTGAAAAAACTAAATGGAAAAAAATAAAGAAAAATATCAAGCTTAATATTAGTCAGGAAGAAAGGGGCAAGCAGAAATTTTTTTTCAAGTTTAAAGATAAAAATGGTGAAGTATCAAAAACTTATAAAAAAGAAGTCACTTTCAATCCAGATTCATATTCAATCTTTAATTCTCCCAAAAAAGGTCACAAGGGAGACATAATGATTCAATCGGGTGATGGATTTTCTCCTAACAGCAAAATAGCTCTTTACTTCTCGAGTTTTTCGGGTGGCTATTACGCTCCTGTTTTTGTTAATACTGACGAAAAAGGTAACTTTTCACTAGGCTATAAAATTACTAAAAAATTTGGCTGGTATCGTTGGTATGCAGTTGATATTAAAACTAATACAAAAACCAAAACAATTTCGTATCTTGTATACTAAATACCAATTAAAAATTGTAAAGAATTTTCAATTTATTTCCTCACCTCAACTTTTAAATAATTTTAAAAGAAACAACCACTTTTAAAGCAAGGATTGGTGCATTAAAAAGATTTGAACTTGAACAAAAAACTGTTAGAATGAATACTAAATATGGAGAAGTAAGGGTAAACTATCTTATGCCTAACCGAAAAAACGCAATTGAATTCGGCATTTTCATGCCCATTCCTGCAGAAGCTATTACTAATAATATTAACACTGCTGGAAAAATAGATGACCCAATCAATCAAAATTCCACACAAAACAAAAAAGAAACCACTGGACCAGAAATAATAATCAGTCAAGCAGAAGCTGAACAACCAGAGCCAGTAGAACCGATAACACCAGAAGATGCAAAAAAAATAAAATGGTACTCGTCTAATACTTCCGTAGGTGAAAAAACTACTCCTGAAGGCAAGAAAATCTATGGCTTATCCTTGACTACCAATCCCGAATACGCACAGTCTTATTCAAAAACAAAAGAAGTCAATATTTTCGATTTATCATCTGTAAATTTAAAACCAGTCTCTTTTGATTACGGCATGACTATTGACGAAAAAAAACGCACTCAAATCTTAAAAGAGGGATTCGACGGAATTATTTTTAACGGCGCCGGAGATAATCCAGAAATAGCCCTGCTAACGCCCAGTGCCATCCTAGAAGGCCAAATAACACCGATCCCTAAAGGTATTAAGCTGTGGGTGAAATTACATAAATCAATTCCAGAAAAAGTAGTACAAGATTATAAAATAAATATGCCAGAAGGCTACACTATAAAAAACGGCCGTTATGTTTTTAAACAATAGAAAAAAATCCAAAACCATTCCAACTTAATTTTAACTTTATAAATGCCCTGCTTAGGGAGCTAGAATAAATTACCTTTTTTCTAAAACTACTTCTGTGTTTTTAATTTCTCCCTTACTCCAAAGCTTAACTTGAAGCTTGTCTCCTGGTTGCTTGTCTAAGATCGCTGAACCGAGAGTAAAATCAGAACCTATTTTTTTTCCGTTAATTTCTAATAAAAGATCGTTTTCCTTAATGCCCGCCTTGTCTGCTGGCGATCCAGGAATTACCGCCAAATCGGTTGGCGTCTCTCCTCTTTGCACCAAAGCCCCCCAAACATAAGGAAGGTTGTTCGCCTTGGCTAGCTCCTCACTGTTTAAAATATAACGCACTCCAATAAAAGGTCGCACAATCTGACCATCTCTCTTTACCGATTCTATTACCGGCTTTAAGGAATTAGCCGAAAGAGCAAAGCCTACATTTTGCGCCCCAGCAGCCACCGCCACATTAATCCCCACTACCTCCCCTTTTAGATTTAGAAGTGGTCCTCCAGAATTACCTTGATTGATTGCCGCGTCCGTTTGAATCAATTCCGTTAACGCCTCGGCCTGACCGGTGCCGTTACCAGCCGTAATGTTTCGCCGCAATCCAGAAACAATTCCCTTAGAAACTGTGTTCTGAAACTCTCCCAAAGAATTACCAATGGCAATCACCGTTTGCCCGACCTTTAATCCCGCCGAATCACCCAGTCCAAGAAAAGGCAACTTGTCTGTTTTTTCTCCTTTTTCTGGCGTTGCTGGGTCTATCTTTAGGATTGCTAAATCGTTTACCGGATCCCGTCCTAACACTACCGCTTGAAAGCGCCGACCATCATTTAGTAGCACCGTGTATTCCGCTTCTTCGTCTAATACCACATGTTTGTTGGTCACAATAAAACCATCGGCCGAAACTAAAAATCCACTACCTCCACCAATTTCTTTTTTCTCCGTTCCTAACTGTCTTTCCTTAGGAATTCCCATGCCAAACGAACCAAAGAAATCATCCCAACCACCACTACCGCTAGAAGGGTTTTCAAAATACCGTTCGATTATGGGAATGTCTTTGGAAATAATAATACTCACCACTGCCTGGCTAGAATTAGCCACTGTTTCTGTTACTAAGTTTTCACTTTCCTGTTGATCCGCTTTTAGTTCTTTTTGTTTCTGCTCCACTTCCAAGAAAGCTTCTTTAGCAAAATTACCATTGACTAAATCTTTTTTGATTTCGTCTTTTAAGTGACGAGTAGCCACCAAGGAAACCAAGAAACCAAAAGAACTTCCCACAATCATGGAAATAAAAAGGCTAATCAGTATGGATCGGCTAACCACTGGACTAATTTTTTTAGATTTTTTATTTTCCTCCATTATAAAAATTTAAACTTATTTTTTGGCCTGCATTTTTTAGGGCTTAAAGTAAATTTTTTACTTTTGGCAACTGTCTAAACAAGTAGCTTTTGCGCCAGCAGGCAAGCTATTGCACATTTGGCAAGCATTAACTTTATTTTGTTTGCCCACTTTTGGTAAAGCCTTTAACATTTCCGAAACATCTTGGAACAAAATATCGGAAGGAAGCTGAAATTTAGAACTATCTACACTCCACTTTTGGCAAGAATAATCAAACTTGTTGTTAAAATCCATTGCTTCATTTTTTGGTCCCTGATCATTGGGTGGTGTCCCATTGGGATTCCCGTTTTCCATATTTTTAGTAACATCTTTGGCCATTTGCTCTACTTCCGCCGTCTTCATTTTTGTTCCATTTTTAGAAAGCGAGCTCCACTGATATATCCATTCACCATCATTTAACACATAAGCCTTTACCTCTCCTACTTGCGGCTGAACAGAAAAATACTCTTGAAAAAATTTAGTCCCACTTACATAAATTGTACCACTAACCTTACCTAAATCTTTATTGGCCTCGTTATTGGTCGACCAAGCACACTGCATGCTTGTTCCCTTGGCCATTAAATCCTTGATTGTTCCAGAAAACAGACTGCTTTCGTTTTCTTTTTGAACATTTTCGGTTTTTTTGGTAGCCGGCACCAAATCGTTTTCATTGTTAGCATTCTGCCCCTTCTTGCCACAGCCAGAAAGCACTAAAACTAGGAAAAAAGCTCCGAACCAAACAAAATACTTTTTCATTTAATTAGATTAAATAAATTATGATTCATTTTAATACTGTTTTGGTGTTTTTCAAAATATAACAAGCCCTTATTTTTAAAGATTTTTTCCTCACCAATTGATCCACTAATAAATACGTATATTCTTAGAATTTTTTTTCAATAAACGCGCAATTCCTTATTTTCTGTTCGAAATTCAAAATTCTTCGTTTTCTGTTCGAAATTCAAAATTCTTCGTTTTCTGTTCGAAATTCAAAATTCTTCGTTTTCTGTTCGAAATTCGAAATTCTTCGTTTTCTGTTCGAAATTCAAAATTCGAAATTCGTAATTCATTGTCACCTCCTCTCTTTTAAACTATATTTAATCAAAGATTATTTTCTTTTAAAAAAGATTTATTACAATTTTGTATTAACTAAAACAAACATGAATCAAAAAAATAAAAACGGCTTTACTTTAATTGAGTCTATGGTTGTTGTAGCAATTATTGGTACTCTTGCGACCATTGTTCTTGTCGCTATGGTTAGTGGTATCCGAAAATCTCGCGATTCTCAACGGAAAAAAGACATCGCTACTATTGTCAGCGCTATGGAGCAATACCGAGAAAAAAACGGCTGTTACCCATCAAATACAAACTCTGGAATTATTACCTCGGCAGGCACTTTGGCCAGAACTCTTTTTCCGTTTCTACAAATCACGCCCCAAGACCCAACTCACGACGGCGTAACCTATTATTATGCTTACGACGCCTGCAATGGCACAAGAGCCATTATCGGCGCAAAAAAACTTGACATCGCTCCCACCGATAGAGAAATTAACAGCGGTGACCATGGATTAAACACCGCTAGCTTTAACCGCCGATTAGATGGCTGCGGCTGCCCATAGATGTTAATTTTAAATTTCTAATTTTTAATTTCGATTAAATACCGAATGCTTTAATTTTAAATTTAGAAACGGGCTCGTTTGGAAAATTCTGATTTAGAATTTTATTCAAAATTCAAAATTCGTAATTCAAAACTAACAAAAACCCCACGCCAAAAGCGCGGGGGTTTTTAAATAAGACAATATAAAATCAGAAGATAATTTAGGAGAAATTAATCACCGTAAATTAGCTAAAAACGAGGAAATTTGCGGAACGATCCATTAGTAATGCTTGGCTAAACACATTGCTGTGCTTGCACCTACATCCTATCAACCTCGTATTCTGCGAGGGGATCTAAGTCTAATCTTAGGCTGGGCTTCGCGCTTATATGCTTTCAGCGCTTATCCGCACCCGACATAGCTACCCGACGTTGCCCTTGGCAGGGACAGCCGGTACACCAGAGGTCAGTTCATCCCGGTCCTCTCGTACTAGGGACGAAATCCTTCAAACTTTAATGCGCCTATAGAAGATAGGGACCAACCTGTCTCACGACGGTCTGAACCCAGCTCGCGTACCACTTTAATTGGCGAACAGCCAAACCCTTGGGACCTGCTCCAGCCCCAGGATGTGATGAGCCGACATCGAGGTAGCGAACAGCCTCGTCTATATGAACTATCGGAGGCTACCACTCTGTTATCCCCGGGGTAACTTTTATCTGCTGAGCTTTCGCGATTCTACAATCCACGATCGGATCACTAAATCCCGCTTTCGCGACTGCGCGACTTATTGGTCTTGCAGTAAAGCCGGCATTTGCTTTTACGCAACCAGTCCGATTTCCATCCGGACCTAGCCGACCTTTGTGAGCGACTCCGTTACAATTTGGGAGTCGAGCGCCCCACTCAAACTACCCGCCAGACACTGTTCCCTAGCCGGATAACGGCTAAAGGTTAGACTTACGCGGCTCAAAGGGTGGTATCTCACTGGTGACTCCGCTTTGGCCAAAGCCAAAGCCTCAAAGTCTCCCACCTATACTGAGCAACAAGCTGCGTAAATCAATATCAAGCTGTAGTAAAGCTCCACGGGGTCTTTCCGTCTTTCTATAGGCAAACGGCATCTTTACCGCTAATGCAATTTCACTGGGTCCCTCGTTGAGACAGTCTCCAAGTCGTTACCCCATTCGTGCAGGTCTGAATTTACCAGACAAGGAAATTCGCTACCTTAGGACGATTATAGTTATCGCCGACGTTCATCGGGGCTTCGAGGATTGGCGTAAACCGCTCCTGTTAACCTTCCGACACTGGTCAGGGGTCAGTCCCTATACATCCCCTTGCGGGTTAGCAGAGACCTATGTTTTTGATAAACAGTCGCCTGGAGTCTTTAGCTGCGGCCTCGCCGAAGCGAGGCAGGCCTTATCCCGAAGTTACGGCCGCTGTTTTGCCGAGTTCCTTAACGAGGGTTCTCCCATTCACCTGAGGCTACTCGCCTCGTCCACCTGTGTTGGTTTAAGTACGGATTATAAAAAACGATTTACAAAGCTTTTCCGGGAAATTAGTCTGCCTAGATTTGATTCACTTGCGCTTCACATTTTCCCGCCGAAGCGGGAACATCAATCCAATAAGACGCCTAGGCTTTTTAACTTCGCACTTTGCTAAAATCTTTTATAAGTCAAGGAATATTAACCTTGTGTCCATCGACTACGCCTTTCGGCCTCGCCTTAGGACCGACTAACCCTGGGTTGATTGTCATCGCCCAGGAAACCTCGGACTTGTGGTGGGAAAGAATCTCACTTTCCTTGCGGTTACTCATACCAACATTCTCTCTTCCATGCACTCCACTAAAACTCGCATTTTAGCTTCACAGCGCATGGAATGTTCTCCTACCATCCCGCCCGAAGGCGGAATCCATAGCTTCGGTGCCGTGTTTGAGCCCCGTTATATCTTCGGCGCAAAACGACTAGACTAGTGAGCTGTTACGCACTCTTTAAAGGAATGGCTGCTTCTAAGCCAACCTCCTAGCTGTTTTTGAAGTTTCACATCCTTTTCCACTTAACACGGACTTAGGGACCTTAGCTGATGGTCTGGGTTGTTTCCCTCTCGTGCATGAAGCTTAGCCCCCACACACTGACTCCTAGAGCTTGTATATTGGAATTCGGAGTTTGGTTGGGCGACCTAGGAAAAATCCACGGCCACTCATTCAGTGCTCTACCTCCAACATCAACTACTCTAAGGCTATACCTAGATATATTTCGGAGAAAACCAGCTATCACCGGGTTCGATTGGAATTTCACCCCTAATCACAGTTCATCCCAGCGTGTTAAACGGCGCTTGGGTACGGACCTCCGCCGCCTGTTACAGCGACTTCATCCTGACCATGACTAGCTCACCCGGATTCGGGTCTGACCCCAGCGACAATACGCCGCTTAAGACTCGCTTTCGCTACGGCTCCCCCCGTAAGACGGGGTTAACCAAGCCGCTGAAGTCAACTCGTTGGTTCGTTCTGCAAAAAGCACGCGGTCACCCTGTCAACAAAGACAAGGCTCCCACTCTTTGTAAGCATACGGTTTCAGGTCTATTTCACTCCCCTCTCGGGGTACTTTTCACCTTTCCCTCGCGGTACTAGTTCACTATCGGTCACAAAATGTATTTAGCCTTACCGGGTAGGACCGGTGACTTCACCTGGAATTTCACTGGTTCCAGGCTACTCAAGAAAAATAACTCAAGAGTGTAAATCGTTTTCGCCTACAGGACTGTTACCTTCTAGGGTAAGCCTTTCCAGGCTCTTCGGCTAACAATTTTAGAGCTCTCTTTGAGCCCGTTAAAACAAGGAGATAAAAACAAATTGTTTTCGTTTCCAGGTTTCAAAAGGCTCGTGTTATTAAACTTATAACGCTCAAGCTGTTTACACAACTCGAGTTTGGGCTTCTCCCCGTTCGCTCGCCGCTACTTGGGGAATAACTATTGTTTTCTTTTCCTCCGGCTACTAAGATGTTTCAGTTCGCCGGGTATGCCTTTTAAACCTATGTATTCAGTTTAAAATTCCGTAAAAACGGAGGGTTTCCCCATTCGGATATTCCCGGATCAAAGCTTGCTTGACAGCTCCCCGAGACTTTTCGCAGTCTGCTGCGTCCTTCATCGCCATTTTGTGCCAAGGCATCCGCCGTATGCTCTTAACCGCAATTCCTGTTTTTAGCTAACTTATGATGATTAAATGCCATCTGCTCTTTTTCAAGATCGCCCGCCACAGCTTTGCGATCTTTTTTGTAAACGTACCTTGCCGTGGCCGAAAGGATTTTCCTTTAAAATTAAAGAAACCGCCTTTCGGCAACAGAAAAAATAAATAGGTTTTTAGAATCGATTCTTAGTTTTTAAAACATTGTTTGTCATTATAGCGACCTTGATTCGGAAGTCAAGTTTTCCGTTTAATTACGGATGAAACCGGAATGAATAATTTTGAATTTCGATTAAAGCTATAATTTATAATTCTAAATAATTTGGAAATTCTAATTTAAAATTTTATTCGAAATTCAGAATTCAAAATTAAAAATTATCTTGGGGGTGCCGATTCGCCTTGAGGTGCCACCCATTGTGTTTCTGGATCATAACTATCAGTAGTTACATTAGGATCTTTAGCTGGTGCTGGTGCTGGTGCTGGTGCTGGTGCTGGTGCTGGTGCTGGTGCTGGTGCTGG
>CAZRBB010000001.1:0-240662 GCA_964598205.1 uncultured Candidatus Saccharibacteria bacterium | reverse complement strand
CCGCAGTTGTAGCCGCAGTTGTAGCCGCAGTTGTAGCCGCAGTTGTAGCCGCAGTTGTAGCCGCAGTTGTAGCCGCAGTTGTAGCCGCAGTTGTATTATTTATCGGAGCCTCATTACTTTCGTCATGATAATTATAATTAACTACACTATTATTGGTTACTGGCGAATCGGTTCCAATTCTGGTGGTGCTTCTATAATTAGTTCTGTCCCCAATTTTGGCGTGCGCGCTATTTTTAATTTCCGCATCTATTTTATGATCTCCACCAACAGCACTCCCCACTCCCTGACTTCTGCTTGATCCATGAGAAGGAGGGGTAGTTGTTGTAGTAGTAGTTGCTCCAGTTGCAGCCGCGGCAGTTGGTACTGCTCCAGCAGCAATAACATCTGAATCAAGGAAGGGATTATAAACACTGCCGGATTGAGCGATTCTTAGGGAGGCATCAGTGGTTGAAGCACGACTAACAACATCGGAAAGAACCATGGATCCTTCTCCGGCTTGAATATCTGCTGGATTGGTAGTTTCCGCAGCCGAAGCTTGGTCTGGTCTAAAGGCATCGGCAAAGCTTTCTCTAATAGAACCGTATGGTAAGAAAAACCAAATAAAACGGCTAAAAGCAGAAGTGACTCCACTAACTATGGCTGTTTTAATACCTTTGGGCATTAAATAAAGGGAGCTCAAAACAACACCAAAAAACAAGGCCACAGCGTATCTTCTAAATTCAGTTTTCTTTTCGTAAATTCTAATCTTCCAAATGTCGTCGTCTAGTTTGCGATAAATAACGGATAGGTCATTTACTAAATCTTTGGAACTTTCGGGAATATTCTTTTGCGCTACCTCATAGGCTCTTAAACGATTAATTCCTTTTTTAGCCGCTCGGGAACGAGAAATTTTTTGTTGAACCCCCTCTAAAAAAATCATAATTCCCCAACCCAAGACTGGCACCTGTAGCCAGGAAATATCAATTTCTTTGACCAGAGTTAAAACGAGTGCAGAAACAATAAAAACAAGTCCAAAGGTCATTTTGAACTTAGGAGAAATTTGGCGCCATTCTTGTAACTGGCTTCTTACTATTCCCTTAAGCCCCATTCTCCTTAAGTACAGTTCCTTTTCTTTTCTTAGGATACTTACTTCGTCAAAAACTGTAAGTTTGGCGATTACCTCTATGTCATTTTTGATCATTCTTCGATCGCTTCTTCTAAATTCATCTACAATAACGCCACGATAATCGTCTAGAGCTTTGTAGTATTCTTGCTCCGCTTCTCTGTAATATTTTAATTGTCTTTTTTCTTTAACTTTACTGGATCCTATTTTCCGAAAGAATCCTTTAAATCCTGATTCTGATCTAGCTTGAGCCCTAATATATCTTTTTCTAGCCTGCTCCAGTCTGTCGCTGGCCATGGTGATGAGAAGGTCGCGTCTCATTGGTTGATAATAAATTTTATTTTTGAAAAAAAATATCCTTGATAAACAAAATAACATATTTTAATCTACACTCCAAATAGGAAGATAGGTGTTGTTTTTAAATAAACTTAGAGGAATAATTAAGAATCTTTCTTGAACTGGTCTTGTGTAAAAAAACAATGGCAAATCCCCTCTTTTCTAAATAAACATTCTGTGCAAATAGAGTGAGGTTCCTTAAATTCCCTAGAATCCCGAACTAGTCCGATCGCCTTGTCTCTTTTTACAAATCCCTCGCCCTCTCTTAGGGATGTTTTGATCTTTAATTTAGAGGAACAAAGAATAGACTCCTCCTCTTTGAACCCGATCAGTTCTTGGCAATCTTTACAGGAAGAAGGAATATTATTTTCTTTTAGGAAAGTTCTGTAATCTTCAAAATCCAAAAATCTTTTTTTAAAAAAACAAGGAGGGATTGGTTTAGAAATAGAAACAGGAATATTTTTTGATTTTGCTATTTCTAGGTTCAATAATATTTTTTCCCCTAAAGAAAAATCGCCAATTTCTTCTTTGTTAAAATTTAGGGAAACCAAAAGATTGTTCTGGCCATTATAAAGAGGGATTAATTTTTCACAGGAAAAATCCCTTGCATTAATAGGAATAAATTGCGTACCTAGGAAAAAACCTCCTTCTAAAAGAGGGTCTTCTTTGGGGGGATTATCAAAACAAAAGCGACATTGATTTCTTCCTCCTTCTGGCAACAGTGCTGAAAAATTAGAGCAAGACCCATTTTCTATTAAGAATTTATTTAGAAAAAAGCCGGCTCTTTTTTTAATTTCCTCTAAAGGCTCCCTAACCAAATTCCCCATAAAATTACCTTTGGCCGCCACACAACAACTAAATGAGTCGCCATTCGGCATTACCGTTAGGTTGGCTGCCGTTCCTCTTTTTATTTCATTTTCTCTTTCACTTTTTAATCCCTCCCTTTTCCTTGGGCTATCTAACCCATTTTCTTTTTCTTTCTTTTGATCTTCTTTTTGGGAAAGAAGTGATTCCTCTGTTTGTACTTTCAAGGCTTCATCTAAAAATCGGTGCCGGCCCAATAATTCTTTTTTAAACTTTTCCGCTCTGCCATGAGGCGACATTAAGCAAATCATTATCAATGGGTTGTATTTTTTAACAATTCTATTTACTTCTTTAACCAAAAAAGCACTTTCTTGATCTAGCAGGGGTCGTAAAATAACTGGAAAATTTATTTCTTTACCTACTTTTAGAATATTTTCTACTGCCAATATGGGTATTCTTTTTAAATGAAATCTATCCAGACTAATCGCTAAAGAAGAAACATTGTTTTCTCTTAGTCTGGTAATGATTGTTCTAGCTGTTTCTTCATTCCTTCCCCAAAAACCACTCGAAGATACTCTAATTACCGGAAAATCATTTTTTACTAGATCTAATAATTGGAAAAAATATTCAATATCGTACAACGGTTCGCCGCCGCTGATTCTTAAGGAAACCGCTCCTAATTCTAGCAATCTATTCTTTACCAAAATAAGACCTTCCTTGGTAAACCATTTCTCTTTGCTTATTTCCTTGGTGCAAGAATATTGACAATGGTCACATTCTATTGGACAAGCAGTGGTAAAGAGAAGAAGAGCGTTCTTAAAGAAATCTGTTCTCATTGGAAAATATTTAGTAGAGTTATTGAACTATCTTTTTATTTTCTTTCATGGTTTAAAAAGATATTCTAGCATTAGAGTTAATATAGAAAAAGTTTTAACCGAACACTAAATCATAAAATGGAACCATTAAAAACAGAGCGACTTGTGCTTATTTTAACCAGCCTATGCGATGCTCAATGTCCTCAATGCCTTAGAGCGAAAGATGGAAAATCCATAGAATTAGAAACTGTTAAGAAAATAATCCTTGAGGCAAAAGGGCTTGGTTGTAACATGCTTAACTTATCTGGAGGAGAACTCTGGCTCTACCCTCATTTCAATGAGCTTATGGATTTCATTACTGACCAAGAAATGGATTTTACTGTGGTTTCCAATGCTAAGAGATATGAAAAATATGCCCCTCTACTAAAGCACAAAAAGAAGTTCCGCTGGATTACTTTTAGCTTAGATGGAATGAAAGAAAAACACGATCAATCACGAGGGACTGGTAGCTTTGATCAAGTGCTAAGCGCTTTCCGTTTTTTTTCAGATCACATACCCACTCATTTAAATATCTGCCTATCGAGAGTTAATCTTAATGAATTAGAATCAATGGTAGAGGTTGCTCATGGTGCCGGTTGTCAATTAACCAGAGCTTTGGGTGTTATCTCGGATAAAAAAACTGATCCGTTCGTTTTAAATCAAGAAGAAAGGCAAGGGGTAGTTAAAAGGGTTAACGCTATTCAGAAAAAAAATAATCTAAAAATAAGCGCATTGAGCTCTATTCTTGAAAATAGGAATGATAATTTTTGTTCAGCACTAAAAAACTTTCGCAACAACATAGCCATAACCCCTAAGGGACAGGCTACTTTCTGTTGCGACATGACTGGAAATGGTTTCTTTTTGGGAGACCTAAAAAAAGAAAGTTTAAGAAAAATTATTGATCGGGCAGAAGAAATGGCTTTCTTTTTAAAAGAGAAAAGAGCAGAGTGTTTGGCTAGCAATCACCCAATAATTCAAGAATCTCTTTGCCATTTTTGCAATTACGCTATTGGAAAATTTAAGCTATGAGGAAATATTTCCTAAAAAAATTGCACAATTTATTGGTCAATTCGCAATTCTCCCGTTAGTCCCCTTTCTTTGGCGGAACAAATAAGCTAATCCCCTTCCCCACATAATAATCACAGCATTTTTCTAAATCTTTAACCGAAAGATCAATTGTTGTTCTATTGTTCTGAGAAAAAAAGGAGCATTTATGATTGGGAGCGTAACCAATGCGGAGAAGTTCTTTTTTTATATTAGATAGCGATTGGGAAAATATTTCTCTTTTTTCTTTTTTAGTGTTCCACTTGGGACCCATTACTTCATAACCAATAAGACAAATAAGCAGAGGAAAATTACTACTATTTATACCACTCAATAAGTTTGCCCTAACGATTGTTAGTCCGTTATCTAGAGGATCAAAAGGAAGGCCAGCAAAAAAGGAATCCAAAAAAGATAGGCTTTCGTATATTTGAACAGTTTTTTTACGAAACTGAGCAATTTTATAAATAAAGAAAGGAATGCTTTCCCCAACTGTTGGATGATTTTCTGTTACAAATACACAATCTTTTAATTTGGCGGCGATTTTCATATATCTTTCTGCTACCCTTAAGCAAGGATCTTTTTGGTATGCACTTGAATCTTCCAAATGAAACACCTCCGACAAATCTACAATCTTGGAATTGATCCGAGACAGATAGCCTTTATATAGATTGTTAAGGGTAACAATTGTTGAGCAGTGTTTTAAAATGGAAAAAACCTCTAATGAAAGTTTAGAAAAATCATTGGTTACTCCAACAATCACAAAATCAGCTGGTAAGTTTTCTTTTTCTTTTTCCGATTCTCGAATAAGAATATTTTTTTCTAAGAGTTCTTTAATTTTTTCTCTAAGCAGTTTCCCGCAAGAACTTTTCCTTAAAGGAGTTAGTATTTCTTCTAGTTCACTCCAAGAAACCAGCTTATTAACCAGTAATTTTAGTTTTCTATTAACAACAGTAAATTCCCTGTTTAACGGATTCAAACAATAATAATGGCCGCTTGGCAATTCAAAAAATTCCACATATTTATTTTTCTTGATCCTTATCTTTTTCATTCTCTTTAATCAGGACAAAAGGCAAGATTATTTTCTTCCTATTTCTTTAGTGCTTTTTTAATCCAAGTAATCACTTTTTCTCGGGGTACCACTTCTTGGGAACCAACGCGTAAATCTCTTAGAATAACGGTGCCATCTAGTGCTTCTTTTTGACCAATAATCAAAGCCAGTTTGGCCCCCGATTTATCGGCACTTTTTAATTGTGCTTTAATACTGCCTTTACCAAAAGATTCAGCCACCGAAACGCCCGCCCCTAAAAGGTAGCTGTAAAGTCGAAGACTCTTTTTTCGGCCCAATTCTCCAAGCTGAATCAAGAACACTAGGTTCTGCGGAACTGTTTTTGTTAACGGTGATTGTTTTTTTAGTTCACGCATTAACCGTTCTACTCCCATGCCAAAACCAACTGCTGGCATTTCTCCACCACCCAATTGCTTTACTAGGCCGTCATATCTTCCTCCGCCAGCCAAGCTCCCCGGTCTTTCTCCTGGTTCGGCTGTCGGCACAAATTCAAAAACAGTCCGATTGTAATAGTCTAGTCCGCGCACCAAAGAGGAATCAATTAAGTAAATCAGTTCCAATTCGTCTAAGTATTCCAAGAGCGCTTTAAAGTGTTGATGACAAGCTTCACACAAGGAATTGATTAGTTGTGGCGCCTTAACTAGAACAGCACGACAACTTTCTTCTTTACAATCTAGGACGCGTAACGGATTTGTTTTAATTCTTCGATTGCAATCAACGCAAAGCTTTCTTTTTTCCGAATCCAAATATTTAACCAAAAGCCTTAAGTAGGGCTTTCGGCAAGTAGCACAACCAATGCTATTCACCAAAAGCTTTTGATCTTTAATCCCCAATTTTTTTAGGATCGTGCCCGCTAAAAGAATTACTTGCGCATCTAACAGGGCGTCCTCACGACCGAATACTTCGAAATCAAGCTGATGATGTTCCCGATAACGGCCTTCTTGGGGTCTTTCGTAGCGAAATAAAGAACCGGTGGTATAAAGCCTTACCGGCTTAACCCAGCGCTTCATACCATTTTCTACAAAAGCCCGGGCCACCGAAGCAGTGAATTCTGGTCGAAGAGTTACCTTATCTTTTCCTTTGGTTAGGAAAGTGTACATTTCCTTTTCCACAATATCTGTTCCTTCGCCGATTGTTCGCTCAAAGAGCGGTGCTGGTTCTAAGATTGGTGTATCTATTCTTTGATAGCCAAAACTTTCCGCAATCTTAGCCGCTGTTCTTTCTACTTTTTCCCGATAAAGGAAATCATGTGGCAAAAAATCTCTCATCCCTCTTAAGGAAAGAATCTGTCCTCCTTCTCTTCTTTTCTTCGGTTTTAACGGTTGGTCCATAGAATTAAATTAAGATCCAAATTAAAAAAAGGTTTTATTAGAGAAAAAATAGTTAAACGATTTAATGGCAAAAGCCGAATCCAGGTTTTACCCACAATCAAGCTTCGAGGTAGTTTCCCCCAAGACCGAGAATCGGAGCTCCCTAAGCGGTTGTCTCCCATTACAAAATATTCGTCGGCTCCAAGTTCAGCAGAAATATCACCTTTGGTAAATTGTCCTTCTAAAATATAATCTTCCTTAAGCTCTAAACCGCTAGTATTTTCACTGTTAAAAATGGTAATTCTTCCCTCTGAAAGTTCCAGCCTTTCCCCTGGTAGAGCAATGATTCTTTTAATGTAATATTCTTTAGGATCTTTGGGATATTTAAAAACAATCACATCTCCCCGCTTTGGATCTCCTAAGCGATAGCTCATTTCGTTAATAACAAGATACTCTCTGTCTTTAAAGTTCGGCTCCATGCTGGACCCCTTTACCAAAAAAGGATGTACTAGGTAATGCTTAATAGGGACAGCAATCGCCGCGGCTACTAAAAGTAAAAAGATAGTATCTTTTAAGAAGGCAAAAAAATTAAAAGGCTCATTGTCGGCTTCCTCGTCGTCCTCTTCTTCCCAGTCGGAAAATTCTTTCTTTCCGTTTTGGGCTATTGTTTTCTCTTTGTTTTCCTTGTCTTTAAACAGTGGATCAAAAAAACCTTTTTTCATCTTTACTCTAAGGAATTAAACTAAATTAAAAAACAAAATAGATTCCCTTTCTTTTTTGGACTATAATTAAAAAAGAATCAATTTTTCTAAGTATAACCTAAAAATAACTTTCTTCAATACTAATGATTGAATCCCCTTCTTTTTTGAACCCTACTCCAATTAAGAAGAGTAAGTACTGGAAAAAGATTTTGATTTTCTTTTTAAGATTTTTTGCTGGTCTTTTTATTATTGGCCTGCCCTTAATTTCTGCTGCTTTTGCCGGATTCATTATTTTTAAAACTTACGCTCTTTCTACTGTTATCTCTAAAACCGACTATCTTTGGGAGATCAAAAAAGAAGCCGTCGTGGCCCCCGGAGAAGAAAATCCCCAAGAAGAAACTAAAACCAGAAAAATCCTTTCCCAAGCCAAGCAGCTTTTAGGGGTCAAGTCTCCTGAATTTGAATGGGGAGAAAAAGAACGACTCAATATTCTTCTTTTAGGAAGGGCTTCGGAAGATTATCCTGGATCACAGCTTACAGATACTATAATGCTCCTTTCTGTTAACCCAAAAACCAATCAATCAGCATTACTTTCTTTGCCACGAGATCTCTTCGTGAAGATTCCCGAAACTAAACAGTTTACCAAATTAAATGCCGTCTACCACTACGGCACGCTAAAGGATCAAGAAAAAGGGGGAATAAAATATCTTGGCCAAACTGTTAAAGACATCACCGGCCAACATGTTGATTATTTTGTAATGTTGGATTTTAAAGGTTTTTCTAAGCTAATAGACTCTATTGGCGGAGCCTCAGTTACCGTTCAAGAAGACTTAATAGACACCCTTTATCCTGGTCCAAATTATAGTTACCAAACTTTTGAAATCAAAAAAGGAACTCACCTTTTGGATGGTGAGACCGCTCTAAAATATGTCCGCACTCGTCATAATTCTGGTGGCGATTTTGGACGCGCTTTCCGCCAGCAACAAGTTCTTTCCGCCATTAAAAATAAATTTTTCTCCCTAGAAGGAGTTTCTCTCTTAGCTAAGGCCGGCTCTATCTCCGAAGCAATCACAGAGAATGTAATTACAGATATTCCTTTTTCCGAATACGGATCTTTTATTGCGTTAGCTAAAAATGTTAATACTTACAAAATTACAAACAAAGTAATAGACAACCGCGGAGAAAATCCAATTCTTTCTAATTATAGTCCTTACCTGGGTGGCGTTCGAGCCTATTTTTTGCGTCCTACTTTAGGGAACTACTCTCAAATTCAAGATATTGCCAAAAATATTTTTGATCTTCCTAAATTGGAAACGGCTTTTGCAAAAAGAAAAACCGAAGCTCCCCGCATTCTTTGCGTTAACCGTTCTAAAAAAAGAAACCTCTTAAAGGAAACAAAAGAAAAATTTATAGCCGCCGGATTTATGAATATTGAAACAAGAGAAGAAGACGAGAGCGCTCTTTCTACATCTGTTATTGACCAAACAGAAGGCTTAAAACCATATTCCCTGGATTTTGTTGTAAAAACACTAGATGCTTCCCTAGAAGAATCCGGAAGCGTGGATAATGCTTCAGGCTTTGACTTTATAGTGGTTCTTGGAAATAATCTAAGGGAGTCAACAGAAGACGAAGAAGTGATACTCCCTAAAGAAGCTTTCTCTCAAGAAGATTATTAAAAAAGTCCAATGCTTACCCCCTATTTTATTCTTATTGGCCTCGGAAACCCTGGAAAAAAATACGCCAGAACTCGCCATAATGTTGGTTTTTTAGCATTAGAAGCTATTGCCAAGCTTTCTTCTGATTTTAATTTTGAAAAAATTCCTTCCAAAAAAGCAGAGTTTGGTTGGCTGAAAATTGAAGAAAAAAATATTTTAATGGTTCGTCCTCTTGATTATATGAATCAAAGTGGGGCAGCGTTAATGGCTTTCTTGGAGTATTTTAAAATGGATAGAAAAAAAATCCAACACAAAATAGTTGTTTTTTCTGACGATGCCGATCTCCTAGAAGGAGCAATAAAAATCAAAGAAAAAGGAGGGGCCGGAGGACATAAGGGACTGGAAAGTATTCTTGGGCTTTGGCAAACAAATAATCTTCTTAGAATAAAGATAGGAATTCGCCCCCCAAAAAACCAGGAAAAATCGGTCAACTTTGTTTTATCTCCGTTCGGTGCCAAAAATCCCCTGGGCAATGTTTTAGAAAAAATTCCCGAAATTGCTCAATGTTTGATTAAAAAAGGACCGGCTTGGTGCCAGTCCCATTATAACGGCTTTAAAGATAGTTCTTTTTCAACCGTTCACGAGCCGCAGAATACTCCGCGCTAAATTCTAAAAGAATCTAACCCAAATTAAGGCTGAAGGAGGGTTCGCCAGAATCCGGAAACTCGTGAACGAATAGAAAAGAACTAGCAAAATAACGGGTTAGAATATGTTAAGAAATGGCTTCTGTCAATAGAATGAGCATGCTATTAGCAATTTGACTTAATATGATTTTAAAAGGAAAAATTCCCGCCAGTTTTTTTGATTTTTTAAACTCCTTTTTACTTTTAATTATTTTTTTACTCCCTTTTTATTTTCTCCGAATAAGTCTTTCTTTGGGTGGTACGCTGAGTATTCTTGATTTTCTTTTATTCTTTTTTATCTTGTTTTCTATTTTCCCACTGATTGATAATTTCTTTTCGAATCGCAGGGCACTAAAGTCTGAACAGGGTTACTTTTTTTCTAAACAATTTTTCTTTTTCGGGGTTTTCTTGATCCTAGAAGGAGTAGTTGCGTCTTATCTTTTAAATGTCACTTCTGATAATTGGCAAAACGGTTTAGGCATTCTTAAAAGCTTCTATTTTTTACCAATCATTTTTTCTGGGGTAGTTCTTTCTCTTGTTTTTAAGAAAAAGATTTCCTTAAAAAAAATGTTTTTGGTCTATTATTGCCTAACCGCTCTTCTTTCTTTTCTGGGAATCATTTTTGTTTTCTATGGAAAATTGGCCTATGACGGCCGGCTTTCTTTATGGAACGATTCCCCTAATCAACTCGCTTTCTTTTTAGCTCCTGGCTTGATTATTGGTGGCTGGCTTTGGAAAAAAATCAAAAGAGAGGATGGCTATAATCATAGGAATTTTTGGATTGCAAGCGGAAGCCTAGTTCTTATTGGCTGGGCTTTGCTTAGAACGGAATCGCTCGGAGCTCTTTGGGGTTTACTAGTAGCTTTTCTTTTTTTGTTTTGGCCAAACAAAATAAATTTTTTAAAAAAGAGGTTTTTTTATCCGTTTTTTTTAGGAATCTTCTTTTCTTTTTTCTTGGCTTTATTTTTCTTGGCGCAAATTTTACAATCCGTTCATTATTCTCCCTTTCTTAATCGCTCTTCTTTGGATTCTCGGCTGGTAATCTACCAAGTCGCCACTAAGATCGTTACTGACAACCCAATTTCTGGAATTGGAGCGGATAACTTTTTGGAAAAATATCTTTTTTACCAAAAATATTTTCAGCCCTATCCTCAATGGGCTGTCCCCCATCCCCATAATTTACTTTTAAATTTCTGGTTAGAGGGCGGGTTGGGAACTGTCTTGGGTTTTTCTTTGCTACTTTTACTACTCGTCCCCTACTTTTTTGGGAATAAGAACAAAGAAGAAAATCTGGTAGCGGCGATTTTTCTTTTCTTTTTAGCTAGCGGAATGTTCGATACTTCTTTTTGGAAAAATGATTTAGCGGTGGTTTTTTGGCTTTTTTTCTTATTGAATTTTTTTAATCGATCAAAAGATAAATCGAGCTTTTAAAAAACATTCTTTGTTGATAGGATTGGTTTAGTTTTGAGTAGTTGTTTACTCTCTTCTACCAGATGTCCTTTTCGGAGTACGCTCGGCCTCGACCGGGCCTCGCTCAACCTTGTTCCTGTTCTACTTTGTCTAAAAAGCTTGAGGCTTTATAGAGACCAGAGGAGTATCCATTCAGTAGACTAAGAGCCTTGTCTACTGAATGGATACTCCTCTGGTCTCTATGGCGGGAACAAGGAGCCTCCTCAAAGGACATCTGGTAGAAGAGAGTAAGCCACTAGCCGTTATCCATCACTATGAAACCGATCATCAACAAAAGGGCCGGATTCCACTACCAATTTTTAGAAAGCTGGGAGGCGGGAATTGTTTTAGAAGGCCGTGAAGTAAAATCTGTTAAGAAAAACCGCTGTAATATTTCTGCGGCCTATGTTTCTATTGCTAAAGATGAAGCTTTTTTGTTTAATGCTTCCATCTCCTTGTATGAACATGCAGCCCCTGATCTTAAATACGATCCAGAACGCCCTAAAAAACTGCTTCTAAAAAAAGCCGAAATCCAGTCTTTAAAGGGAAAAATTCAAAAAAAAGGTTTGACTTTAATTGTTGGGAAAGTATATACTAACCGTGGCAGAGTAAAGGTAGAAGTTGTTTTGGCTAAAGGAAAAAGCCAGTTCGACAAAAGAGAAAGCATTTTAAAAAGAGAAGCTTTGCGCAAGATTCAAAATAGATTCAAACAAAACTTGCGGGAGTGCTAGGTTTCGATGGCAAGTAAGCTGTGTCTTAGCAAATCGAGCTTCTGGGGGCTCGTTAATCCTTCCAGAAAAATTAGTTGTAAATCTAATTAAAAAAGCCGGGAAAGCCTTGGCGCAAGCCTTCGCTCTACCTAGCTTTCAAACCGCTATCGCCTAATACGCGCTAGCCATCGGGATTGCTGATGTCTAATAGGCTTTCCTCGGTGCCAACCCATTAGGCCGAATCTTAAGAGAGTCTTTGCTTAAGAGGGTTTTACAGGAAGGCAAAAACAATGCGTTTTTTATTCCGGTTTTAGGCGTATTGTTAATTTAACCGGAATAAATTTGTAGAAAAGACTTCGGTAAATTTGTCAGACGCCGGTTCGACTCCGGCCACTTCCACCAAATTTTAAGGTTTAATATTTAATCATTAATTCAAAGATATTTTTGGAAAAAAGCTAGACACTGGTCGGTTTAAGGTCAATGAACAAATAAAGGCCTTTAAAGTAAGACTTATTGGAGAAAACGGAGAGCAGATTGGTGTGGTTAATTTTTTTGACGCTCTAAATAAAGCCAAGGAGGCTGGTTTAGATTTGGTAGAGATTGTTCCTAAAGCCGATCCAGTAGTGGTAAAAGTCATGGATTACGGGAAGTTTCTCTATATCAAGAAAAAGCAAGAAAGAAAGACCAGTCATAAATCACGAGGGAATGAAACGAAAGAAATTCGGTTAGGCATAAAGACCGATACTCACGATTTGAATGTTAAGCAGAAAAGAGCTTTAAAGTTTTTAAAAGAAGGCTATAAGGTAGGAGTGGAAATAAAACTTAAAGGACGCGAACGAATATTTTTGGATAACGCTCGCACTAAGCTTCAAAATTTTATTAAGGAATTAGGAGCCGGACTTGAGTTTGAACAAATAGTTAAAAAATCCCCAATGGGATTTAATGCCATTATTAAAAAAGGTAAAGAATAATCTAAAAAATGGGAAAACATATTAAAATTATTACCAAAAGAATTAAGATTAATGCTAAGACCAAGAAGGCTTTTGCCAAAAAGGGATCTTTAAGCCATTATAACGCCAATGATTCTGGGAACACCCGCAGAGAAAAGAGATCCAGAAGAAACATTAGTAAAACGATAGTTAAAAAGTTAATCGCCATGACTACTTAAAAACAACCATGAGAATAAAAAGATCACTTAACGCCAAGAAGAAAAGAAAAAAAGTTTTAAAAAGCACCAAGGGTTTTTTGGGTGCGCGGAGTACTTGTTATAGAAAAGCTAAGGAAGCAGCTTTTAAAGCAGGAAAATACGCTTACCGAGATCGTCGAGTTAAAAAAAGAACCAGACGCGCTCTTTGGCAAATAAAGATTGGTAATGCCGCCAAAAAAGAAGGAATCAATTATTCCTCTTTAATTAACGCCTTAAAGAAAAACGAATTAGAAGTTGACCGCAAAATATTGGCTTTAATCGCCGAAGAACATCCTTTAATTTTTTCTCAGTTAGTTTTGGAATTAAAAGTCTCTCTTCCCGCTAAAAAAGCGAAGCTATAAACTCTTTTCCTTCCCAAAAAAGACCAACAAAATAAAGACCGGCAATAAAAAAGTTTATTGCAAGGGGTGTTTTTAGTTGGAACTCCGGCTTTCTTCCTTTGACTTTTCTGGATTGCTTAAGCATTAAGGCAATTAAAAGAGTATTGAGAGAGGCAGAAACCGCCCCCACTAAAGAAATTACTGCAATAAAATTACTCACTCCCGCCCAATAAAAAAATAAGGGAATAATCCAAAAAAGAAACCACGCCCAAAATGGTCGGGATTTAAAATCGGAAAGAAAGGACTGCTCTAGCCCCGAACCCACAACCACTAAAGAAGAGAAAATCGCCAAGAATCCAAAAATAACCGCTATCTTGGAAAAAGAATTACCAAAGACTTCTTTTAAGCCAACAATTCCTTCGCGACTAACAGAAGACCCCAGGGATCCCACTATTCCCCAGGAAAAAATAATAAAAACTAGGATTATTACTAAATAAGAAAACCAGATTGCTGGCTTTAAAAACCTTTCTTGACCTAAAAGACCTTGCCGAATAACAATGATCGCCCCCAAACCGTCTAGAGAAAAAAGCATTACTCCAAAAGCTAAGAGGATTCTTTCTGGGAAAAAACCTCCCAAGTTTCCCAGATCTACCTTGTCCAAGCCAACAATCCCCAGCACCAAAATAATTAGAAGGAGAGTCGCCGACATAAAAATTTCTGCCACCCCCAATTCTTCAAAGCCCTTTAAGACCAGAAGAGCGCCTAAAGCCAAAAAAACAGAGCCAAAAAAACGAACATCAAAATCAAGCCCCACCAACTCCTTTAAAAAAACACCGCCTAAAATAATATAGGCCAGAACGGCACCGTAGGCGGAAAAAAAGAAAGAGAAGGATTGAACAATTTTCCCTAATTTTCCTAAGTAAATACCCGCCAATCCTGGTAAATAGTGTTCACCGGGAGTACGCAAGACTACCTCGACCAAACTTAAACAATTCAAGACCACAGACACCCCTAAAAAGATCAGGAGCAGTAACGCCGGAAAAAATCCGATTCGTTGCATTACAAAAGGTAAACCAAAAATTCCAGCACCAATCACATAACCAATCAGTGTGGATGAAGCATAAATAAAAAATTTTGTTTTTTTGAAACTAAAAATCACTTCCGCCGAATAAGTAGTTTATAGAGGATCAAAAAAGGTAACCAAAGAGGTCTTGTTTTGAGCCAAAAGGAATCTGCCCAATCCTGAGCATTTATTTTATTAAAACCACTGTCGGGATCCATCATTTTTTTGTACCAAGTTTAATAAAATCAAATTTAATGCATTGTAACACAATTTGAGCTATAATGTTAAAGAAATTTATGCTAATAAAATACAAAAAAATTGAACTGCTTTTAGGTGCTGTTTTTTTGGCTTTTTCTGTTTGGATGTTTCTTTCTTACCGAGAATTAAAGAAAGAAAATACAGTTTTAAGAGCCAAGAATCAGGAAAGCGAAAATGCTACACAAAAGGTGCCTTCGCCACCCAAGGAAGCTTCGACTTCGGTTAAAAAAATCGCATTAGAAGAAACTGATTATTTTTACGAACCACAAGCCCAAAAATCATCTTCTAGCTCTGCTAGCTCTACTCTCAAAGAAACCACAGAAACTAAGTCTCTTCCCCTCCCCCCAGCCGATTTTGAAAAAACAAGAATGGCAACAGGGGCATCTCTTTCTTCTTTGGAATCAGAAACTTCTTTGGGAAACAAAACCGAAGAAACAGCAACCAAAACTGAGTCTCTAGCAACTGGTTCTTCTAATAATTCCTCTGCCACTTCTTCTAAGAATTCTTCTGCCACTTCTTCTGCCACAAAAACCAGTTCTTCTGATTCTGATTCTGATTTTTTTACTTTTGCAGTTATTGGTGATTCGGAAAATTTAAAAAACTATAGCGGTTACAATCCGGAATTAGTAACTATCTTAGGAGAGGTTCAGGAATTAAAACCGGACTTTACTATTTTTTCCGGAGATATGATCAGTGCTGCCGACGAAAGCAATGTTACCAACGAAAGAAAGATCAATGACTTAAAAGAAAAGATAGATGAAAACCTAAGTAAGTATTTTTTGGTCTTAGGAAAGCACGATTTGGATTGTGGTAATTTTTGCGTGGATACTTGGAGAAAAGTTTTTTGGGGAGAAGATAAGCCAGAAGACGGAAAAAGAAAGCTCTACCACTCCTTTAATTATCAGAACGCTCATTTTATTCTACTCTCTAACGATTATCCTCTTCGCCGATCACTAGACAGGGACCAATTAATTTGGCTAGAGGACGATCTAAGAAAGACCAAGCAAGAGCACAAGATTGTGGTAATGCATGTTCCCCCAATTACTTTTTTTGAGGAGTCAAAAAAAGACTGCCACGACATGAGTTGCGAAAAAGAAGTACAAAAAGAAGTCTTGGCTCTTTTTAGGGAATATGATGTTGACTTAGTGATTTCTGGCCACGAACATACTTTTGACTATAAAAAAGAATCCGACATTAATTATGTACTTAGCGGAAACTCTGGTAACGAAGATCGCTACGAAGGGGCGCTGGACGGAGATTTCTTTACCTTCTTTAAAATAAAGGGAGACGAAATTGAACTGCAGGCCTTTACCAAAGAAGGAAAGATCGCTAAAGAAGCGCAAATCAAATAAACTCCCAGCGTTTTTTGTTTTCTTTTTTTTGCCAATATCCTTGAGATTTAAAAACAATTATTTTAACTGTCTTTTTTAGATATTTTTCTAAATCAGTGTTGTGTATGGGTAAAAAATCTTTATCAAGAAGGCAGATTAGATTAGGAGCATTGGCGATTGGTTTGTTTTTTTGGAAAATTTTTAAATTCTCGTTTTTTACCTTGATACTAAAAGAAGGAAAATAGATTTGGCCTTCTAAGAATCCAGATCCACTATTAAATTCAGCCTTTAAGATTTTTTCTTGGCCAACTAAATTTCCGGAAAATACTTCTAGGAGCTGATCTAATTTCTTTTCTTTTAAAAGTTTTCCAGCACAAATAGTGTTAGAAATTGTCCCTGCCATTCCTATTTTTTGATACTCCCCTGCTTTTATTGGGTAGCCGATGAGAATACCAGAGCCACTATTCTTTTGAAAAAAAGGCCGAAATATTTTTTCTGCTTTTTGGGCGGTGGTTTTTTCTTTTAAAAAAATTTGCTTGCCAGAAACAGTTAGTCCTAAAAGAGGTGTGATTGGTTTTTTGAATACCGAAAAACAATCTAGTTTTATTTCTGGTGCCGCTCGGCCTCCAACCAAGTCAGAGTCTACTACTGGAAGGCCAATAAAGGCAGCCACCAAAAAAGCCATTCCTTCTGAGCCAATTTCCCCGGGAATAAGGCCCTTGATTTTAAGGCCGGTAAGTTTTTGGTACTCGCCTATTCCTTTGGATAAAATTTTCTTAAAGCCATTGGGAATTAAAGAAGGATCGCCCAGTCCATAAGCAGAAACCAAAAAATCATTCTCGGAAAATTCTGAGATCTTTTTAACAGGAATTCTTTTTTTAACAGAAAGAGCGGAGACAAAAAACTTTTCGTGTTCGCTAAATGGTAATCCCCCGCCGGTGCCAAATAAAAGACTGCCAAGGCGTAAGAATTGTAGATTCTTTTCTGTAAGATAAAACATTATATTTAATTATGAATAACGAATTTTTAATTTCGAAATAATTTAAAACTTAGAATTATAATTTCCGGAGTGCTGAAAAGCAAAAAGCACTCCGGGTTAAGTTTAAAAATAGATTGGCAATTCATCGCCTCCACTCCTTGAGAAATAAGGATGAGGAACGGCCAGAACTGCAAGCCGCATCGGGATTTCCCGATTAAAGCGCTCCTTGGCCATTAAAGCTATTTTTAATTCTACCAAATCTTCTACCCCAAAAATATCTTTAGGAAGAATCCCATATTTTTCGGGATAAAAATAAGGAAGGCCAAAGCTTTCTACCGGATCCGTTATTCCAAAGTCACGCATGGGATTAATAAACTCCAGCACAATCCCATAGCGACTAGCGGTGGCTTCTACTAGCGCGGTTGTTTTTTGGAAAAATGATTCCAAAACATTATAGGCTTCCGGAATCCCAAGTCCTGACCGGTGTTCAAATTCGGCAATGAACTGCCGATACTCCCATAACGGCAGATGGTATAAGACCCGCTTGGGATTGAGCTTGGACAATCGATCCATAGACCAATCAATTAAAAGCCGGTGGTAAGCGTTCGGTTCTTGTGGCAAATAAACGGCGGAAACTTTGTTTCCCTTTTTGATTTTTTTGTAAACATCGTTTCTTTCCTTGGGAAGTGCCAGCGTTCTTTTGGCACCACCGCCATCTTTACCAATTTTAGCAAATTCCACTATCCAGTTAGCCCCAAAAAGGCAGGCACCAGAAACAGCGTAATTTCTTTGGCCGATTTCTCCCCAATCCCCTTCTAAGATACCGTTTTCTACCTGGTGAACGGTTAGGGAAACTTCATCTCTTAAGCTCGCCGTTGCCGATTCTTCGCCAATTCCGTTGATTTCCCATACTCCATACTTTCCACAATTTTCCATAACTCTACCTCCTTTTTAATTTGGTTTCTTTGATTTAGTTTTTGGTTTTTCCGTTTTTAAAAACGAATTTTCCTTTTTAATGTGCTTGCTTTTCCCCAGAATCATAAAAAGACTGGAATTAAAAAAACCGCCCCAGAAGGCGGTTATCATTGTTCTTTTGAATCGAAAAGTTAATTTAAATTAACAAAATTCCAAAGACAACCGCCTAAAAGAGCGGTATGCCTATGATTCAAGCTAAGAATCAAAGTTTTCTTTTTTAAATTGTTGGAATAATTTTTCATATATTTTTTCCTTGGTGGTACTTTAGTTAATTTTTTAGGGGAAGTCAAAGAGGGTGGCTCAAACAAGCTCTCAATAACTTGTTGCAAGCAGAAGCAACTCAATTCTGCTTGTAACAAGTTATTGAGGTTGTATTTAGAATTGGTAAATTTTTTTGAAGAAAATGAAATTCATAATAGTGACGAGGGTGAAAATATTTACTGCCGATTATTAAAAGCGCATTATTCAGATCCAATATATGCGGAATTAATTCGCTATGTGAATACTCACGAGAAGAAAGAATGGGAAAAAGACATTAGGGATGTTTGCGAGAAAATGCTAGGAATAAATGGATATGTTACTGCCGATTTTATGGTTAAGGCAATAGAAGATAAAAAAGAAATGGAAAACGTGAAAATAGTGCAATCAAAACAATGCAACAATCTTCTCGCTGAGGCTTTTTGTAAAATAAAATTTATTGTTTTTTCTCCTAAAATGTTTTTTAAAATATTTAAGGTATTTTTCTTAACTGTCCCTTGCGACAGCCGGCCAGAAAAATTTTGTATGCAGTTAGATTCAAGAAGATCGATTAATAAGCTAGGGATTCGCCATAGATTTGGTCAGATAAATAAATTTTTTTTAATAAATAAAGATCATTTATGAAAAAATTATCCATAATAATCCCAGTTTATTACAACGAATTAAACATTCCACATACAATCACAGAATTAAAAAAACTAGGGAATCTTTTACCTGAATATAGTCTAGAGTTTATTTTTGTGGATGATGGCTCAGGAGATAACTCATTCCCATTACTTATTAAAGAGAGGGAGCGAGATGATAGGATTAAAATAATAAAATTAAGTAAAAATTTTGGCGCCATGTGTGCTATTCAGGCCGGAATTCATTTTGCAACCGGGGATTGCATGGGTATTATAAACGCTGACCTTCAGGATCCGCCAGAGCTTTTTATAGAAATGATAAGAGAATGGGAAAAGGGAAGTAGGGTAGTAATTGCAACAAGAAAGGACAGAGAAGATCCATTATTGCAAAAGTTATTTTCTAATTTTTTCTATTTTATAATGGCCACCTTTGCTATTAAAGATTATCCCAAAGGAGGTTTTGATTTTGTTCTTTTTGATAAAATGGTTGCTAAAGAAATTGATTGTATTAATGAGAAAAATACCAATGTAATGAGTTTAATTTTTTGGCTTGGATACAAAAAATCATTTATTTATTATGTGCGAAAGAAAAGAATTTACGGGAAATCAAGGTGGACTTTAGCTAAGAAGATAAAACTTTTTCTAGATTCCTTTATTGCGTTTTCCTATGCTCCCATAAGGTTTATTTCTTTTTTGGGATTAATTACTGCTTGCATAAGTTTTTTGTATGGAGTCTATACTATTGTTGATTCAATCTTGGGAGAAATTCCAGTTCAGGGATTTGCAACTCTAATAGCGGTCATTACCTTCTTGTTGGGCTTAATTATGCTTATGCTTGGAATAATTGGGGAATATCTTTGGCGTATTTTAGATGAGACACGAAAAAGGCCATCTTATATTATAGATGAAGTCCATCTTGATAATAAAAAGTGATTTATAGGGGAAAATATAGATAATTATTTTAAATGCATAAAAAAAAGAAATTATTAATACTCGGTGCTGACGGATTTATAGGTAGCAACCTGGCAAAATCCCTTCACAAGGAAAAGAAGTATAAAATATTTGCCTTTGATCTTTTTAAAGATGGGATTTCCAGGAACCTGGATTGCTTTGATAAGGATCTTGTAATGATTCAGGGTAATTTTTTAAATAAAGATGACCTAACAAAGGCTCTAGAAGGGATTGATTATGTTTTTCATTTTATATCATTAACTACGCCGGGATCTTCAATGAACGAACCGCTCATGGAAATAGACACAAATATAAAAGGAACCATTTCTCTTTTAGAGTTATGTGCCAAAGAGAAAATTAAAAGGATTATTTTTTCATCCTCAGGAGGGTCGATTTATGGAGATCAAAATAAAATAATTTATAGCGAAGATGATAACACGGAGCCAATTTCTCCCTATGCCATATCCAAACTAACCATAGAAAAATACCTTAAATATTTTAAAAAACATTTTAGGAGAAAAAACAATAAATTTTATTTTACAAAAAGCCTCAGCGAGAAGATTGTTGCATTGTTTTGATTGCACTATTTTCACGTTTTCCATTTCTTTTTTATCTTCTATTGCCTTAACCATAAAATCGGCAGTAACATATCCATTTATTCCTAGCATTTTCTCGCAAACATCCCTAATGTCTTTTTCCCATTCTTTCTTCTCGTGAGTATTCACATAGCGAATTAATTCCGCATATATTGGATCTGAATAATGCGCTTTTAATAATCGGCAGTAAATATTTTCACCCTCGTCACTATTATGAATTTCATTTTCTTCAAAAAAATTTACCAATTCTAAATACAACCTCAATAAGACTCTAGGTGAAATTTTGTCTGTTTTGAATTAACCGTTGAGCATGCTCTTTGAAAATATTTTCGGTTCCGAAAATTTTTCCAATATTCTAGCGAAATTTTTCGCCGGAAAAAATTGAGCGTCTCCTCTTGAATTTAAATTATGCTGGTGGTTAATTAGAAATTTCGATTGAACTACGAATTTTAAATTCTAAATTATTTCGAAATTCAAAATTCGTAATTCATAATTGAATAAAGATGTGCTATAAAAAGTGAACATGATTTTTATTTAAAAAAAATGCTTGGTGTTTTTGATAGTGGCCTTGGTGGCCTAACTGTTCTAAAAGAAATTAAGAAAAAATTAGGAAACGAAAAAATAATTTATTTCGGCGACACCGCCAGAGTTCCTTGGGGAGATAAAAGTCCGGCAACAGTTTGTAAATATGCCGAAGAAGTGGCTGATTTTTTAATTAGCCGAGGAGCAAAGAAAATAGTTATTGCTTGTAATACTGCTTCGGCGCTAGCCTATGATCATCTTTGCAAAAAATTTCCCACTATTTGTTTTTACGATGTTATTTCTCCGGCAGTAAGAAAGATAGAAAAAGAAGCTTCTTTGTTTTTCTTAAAATCTCCCCAAAAAAAATATCGCTTAGGAATAATAGGCACCAATGGAACAATTAAGAGTCGGGCCTATCCTAAAGAAATTAAAATAGCCTGCCCAAGAGTAACGGCTTTCTCTGTGGCCTGTCCGCTTTTTGTGCCGATTGTAGAAGAAGGTCTATTCAAAAATAAGATCTCTCTAGATGCGGCAATAAAATACCTTACTCCTCTCAAAAAAAAGAAAATCAATGCCTTGGTTTTGGGCTGCACTCACTACCCTCTTTTAAAACCGATTATTAAAAAAGTTCTAGGAAAAAATGTCTCTCTTTTAGAAGGGTCAATGGCTCTGGCTGAAGAACTATCTATCCAAAACCCCGATCACTCGCACAAAAAAGAAACCCCAGAAGATGAGTATTGGTTTTCTGATTGGAGTTCTAATTCTCCAAAATTAGTTCAAGCTATTCTGGGTAAAAAAATAAAAGTCCAAATTAAGCTTTTAGGAAAAATAGAATAGTTTGCTTGGTTTGACGACCACAACCTACTTAAGTAGTATTAAAAGCAACATTTTAAAACCTTCTTCCTTTTTGGGGGAGAAGTTTTTTGTTTCTTAATAAACTTTCCTAATAAAAATCAAAATGAGATTAAAGGTAGTGAGTTTTGGCCAATTTTTTCCGGATCTTATTGATTATAATTTTATTAAGCTCAAGGCAGACATTGTTTCTGCCCTAACAGTTGCCGTTATTGCCTTACCGCAATCCATGGCCTATGCCTTGATTGCAGGAGTCCATCCTAAGTACGGCCTTTATTCCTGTATTCTTCCGGTAATTATTTCTTCTATTTTAGGTAGCTCTCGTTTTTTGATTGCTGGGCCCACCAATGCTATTTCCATGGTAGTTTCTTCTACCATGGCCAGTACGGTTATTGCTGGAACGATTGCCAATTCATTACCAGAAGCACAAAAAATAGAGATTGTTTTTCTACTCTCTTTCTTGGTTGGTCTTGTTCAGATTTTTTTAGGATTAATAAAATTTGGTAGCTTAGTTAATTTTGTTTCTCACTCAGTGGTTGTTGGTTTTACTTTTGGCGCTGGTTTACTAATTAGCGTTAATCAATTAAAGAATCTGTTGGGATTAAAGTTTGCCGCTAGTCCTCATTTTTTAGACAACCTGGGAAATACTTTTTCCCATCTTCGGGAAACTAACAATTGGTCTCTTTTTCTGGGAGTTTTTAGTATTTTCTTTATTTTGATTTTAAAAAAGATTTCTAAGAAAATTCCGGGGGCACTTTTGGTGCTTATTATTTGCGGATCTTTAACAGCGTTTTTGGGATTAGAGAAAAATGGAGTGAAAATAATCGGCACCATTCCGCAAACACCACCACCCTTTTCTCATTTTTCCCTTGATCCAGAAAATATCCGCGTGCTTTTTCCTTCTGCTTTAGCAATTGGAATCTTGGGAATCGTAGAAGCTTTTTCTATTTCTAAATCAATCGCCAGTGCCAGCGGTGAAAAAATAAACGGTAATCGGGAATTAATTGCTCAGGGATCGGCTAATGCGTTAGCCGCCTTTTCATCTTCTATTCCTGGAAGTGGCTCCTTTACTCGCTCGGCAGTCAATTTTCAGTCCGGCGCCAAAACTCGCTTGTCTGGCATTGGTTCTGGCCTGTTTATTCTCTTTATCCTCTTAGCGCTAGCTCCTTTTGCAAAAAATATTCCCATTGCTAGCTTGGCCGGAATTATTATTGTGATTGCTTATTCCATGGTAGACAAAAAGGCAGTCGCCCTTTCTTGGAAAGCCACTACCGCCGATCGAGTTGTTTTTTTAACCACTCTTCTTTCAACTCTTCTTTTAGAATTAGAAATGGCAGTTTATATTGGTGTTCTTTTTTCTTTAGCTCTGTTTTTAAAAAAAGTTTCCCATCCTCAAGTCACTAAAGTTATTCCTAAGGGCCCTTGCCGAAAACTTTACGAATGCCAAAACAATGAAGAAGGGTGCCCTCAACTTTCTGTTTATCAAATAGACGGCCCATTATTTTTTGGAGCAATGGCAGAATTAGAAGACAAATTAAGAGATATTCATAACGGAAACGAAAGAGTAATTATTATCCGCATGAAAGGCGTAGAGATACTCGATGCCAGTGGCGTTCATGCTTTAGAAAAATTCTTAGAAAAAATAGAAGAAAAGAAAGTAAAAGTCATTTTTACCAATATAAAACCGGCGGTCAGAGAAGTTCTTTTGACTAGTGGAGTTATTCGACGAGTTCAAAAAAGAATCGCAGTAGACACTACCGCAGCAATTAAGATGGCCTTTAAAAGATACATTGAAAAAGAGAAGTGCCGTGGTTGTACTAGGGCGCTTTATCAAGAATGCGGGGAATAAAAAATTATTTTTATTTTTCTAATAGCTCAATCCCCTCGATTACCACATTTACCAAGGGATGATCGTTGTTGTTAGTCTTTTGATTTTCTATTTTATCTAAAACTGCCATTCCTTCGGTGACTTCTCCAAAATTAGTGTGCTTGCCGTCTAAATGAGGTGTTTGTTCGGCGGTAACAATAAAGAATTGCGAGCCATTAGTATTGGGGCCGGAATTGGCCATGGCTAAGGAACCACGCACTAGCTTATGATCGTTAAACTCATCGGCAAAGCTGTACCCAGGACCACCGGTGCCGTCATTGGACCAGTCGTCGTCTTTAGATAGCGGATCACCGCCTTGAATCATAAAATCCTTAATCACCCTGTGAAAAGTTGTTTTGTTGTAAAAGCCTTCGTTAGCTAGTTTTAAAAAGTTATTGACCGTTTTTGGTGAATCGGCGCCGAAAAAGGAAACTTTAATTTCTCCTAAATTAGTTTTGATCACTGCCGATTTATACTTAGAAGCATAGTCGGAATTTTGGGGAACTGGTTTTTGATTGTCCATATTTGTTGGTGAATTTTTATTATTTAGGGTTTTTTGTTCGGTAGTCGTTGGTTTTTGGGCTGAGTCGGGTTCTTTTGCCGAATCAGGAGCAGGAAGATCCCCTCCGGCAATGCTCAGCTCTTTTCTTTGATCTCTTTTATTTTCCAAATTATTATCCTGGTTCACAGAACTTCCTGCCTTTCTTAAGACTTCTGGATCTAGAGGATTGGTGGCTTCGGACTCTGCCGAACAGCCGGCAAGAACCAAGACAAAGAAGGAAAAAACCGTTGCGAAAAAAAATCTTTTGGATTGCATAATTGATTAAATTTAGTTAATAGAATTATTCAAAATGTTTTAACAACCTTTAAAAAATACAATTGCTACACTTCTAAATCATTTTAACAAAAAAGAAATACTTGGTCACTTAATTATAATAACCTTGTAAACAAAAATTGTATGGACTAGAATCAGGTGTTCGGATGGGTGGGAACAAAAAAAGGAGAACCTTATGAAGAAATTTTTAAAAAATTTATTTGTTGGATTATTTTTTTTGGGATTAATGCTCATAAACGATCCGGCAAAGGCAGAGGCAGAGGCAGTACTTCCCTTGGGTTACGTAGAAACTTATGAGACGATTCAAGGAGGGTACGGAATAACCTTTCATTCCTTTACCGGCAACGCCAGCTATAGCTGTCCTGACAAGGGATTTGACCAGCTGGTGGTGGTGGTAGAAGGAAAAAATGTTTTTGGTACCACCCTTGGCAAGGAGCGCCAAGGAATTAGGGGAATTATAGAAAGACTAGCAGGACAGATTGTTCGCTTTGGTCGGACCGAGCGAACAATTATTATTGTAATGGATTAACATTGCAACAAAACCCAGCCGAACAAAACAACTCACCCTCGTATCTCTTTTATTAGAGTGCGGGGGTGAAAATTTATTCTTTTAAAATGTTTTGTTCAATTGTGCCAACCTCTTTTAAGATTGCCGATTTTATTTTTTCCCAATCAATAGAAATGAGCATTTTTGGCATAGGTTCTTTTTCCGCGTCTTCAAAATAGGCTAGAGATTTTAATAAGTGATATTTATTATCCAATCCTTGGCCGTATTTTAGAGGATAATCAGAATATAGTCTTTCTAAGGAAAACTCTCTTAAGAGAAAATAAAGGTCAATAAAATCCTTACGACTACCACGGCCCGAGATGGCTTCTAATTTCATAAGAGCAATATCAAGCTTATTGGCAATGTTTAATTTTTCATAAACTATTGGATCTTCTACGATTTTGTACTTGTAGTAAAAAAAAGAAATCCGAATTTCTGAAAGCCGACCATTGATAGTGCCCTCATCTCCCTGAAACAATTCAAAGGAACCGATTCTCTCCAGCTTTTGAATAATCTCTTGATGCCCAAATTCTTTTTTAGAAAAGAAATCAAAATCAATAGATTCGCGGTGTCCTATTTGCAAGGCCAAGGCCGTTCCTCCGGCCAAATAAAAATCCCCAAGCCAGTCTTCCTTTGCTAATTTTTGTAATAATAGCCTCTGATCTTCCGGCAAAACTTCCAAATGAAGATTATTATCCATTGTTCTTAGAAAAATTAATTTGAAAAATGATGTTCCAAAAATTACGAGCTTTTTTATTTAAATTTCTACTCTTTAAAACGACCTCTTTTATTTCATTGTCGGAATAGCGCTTTCGTAGCCATCTAACAGATTCTTCGTTACCAAAATTTAGGATTCTTTCAATAACAAAACGGGCATGTTTGCCAAAATCAATCTCTTTAACATCAACATCCCAGAAATATTTTCCTAGATCGTCTTGGGTCATTTTCTGAACGCTAAAATATTAAGTATTTTGCAGTTTTACTCTTGCTTGATGTGGTAATTGTACCAAATTATATGGGGTTTTGATAGGGTTTGGGCGGTGGAATTTGAAATAGATTTCATTATCCCCGTTTTTTTTCTCTACGATTAAAGAAATATAATCGGTATTCCCAATATCTTTAATATCTGAGATAAACTTTTCCTGAAAATAAGCCTTCTTTGTTCCGTCTGGAGAAAGTTTCAGCGATCTTTCTTTTAAGTTTTCGTTATCCTGCTCATGAATTGCCCAGGCTTTTTCTGTGTTTTCCGGAGAAATTTCTTCCGGTATATTCTTCTTTGGTTCTTTTCTAGAAATCTCCCTAAAATCATTGTAGAAGTATTCCAGCTCTTCTATCCTTGCGTTGCTAGTTCTCTTTAGATTTTTTATTTGCCAAAAATTAAATAAAGATACGGAAACGCTTAATAACATCAGGAGGAAAAAAGTCACAATAACTGATTTTCTTAATTTATTTTTCATTAGTTTACAGTTTACAGTCAACTATCAACCATGGTGCTTTTTCCTGATGACTTTTTTAAAGCAAATGTTTTCATTTATATTGAAAACTATTCTGGGATTGTTTTCATTGACAGTGAAAACTTTTCTCTGGCCGACATTTAGGGGAAAGAGAATGTAGCTAATCGCTTTTGTTATCTTTACCTCTTAAGCAGTTGCAACACTAGGCCGATCATTTTGTCTTTGTCTTTAGGATTGCTTTCAGCTACTAAAAGCGTAAGCGCAGTCAGCGCTTCGGGAGACATTCTGTCTTTTTGTAAAAGCCCAGCTTTATTTAAAAACCATACAAACGCAAACGCTCCGCTTCTTTTGTTGCCGTCAACGAACGGATGATTTTTTACAAAAAAGTAAAGCAGATGCGCCGATTTTTCTTCCAGCGTTTCGTAAGCGTCGCGACTAAAAACCGATTGAAATACATTCCCCACAATACCGGCAATCGCTTCTTTTTGGCGTTCTTGGGCAAAAAGTTCCGTAGCTTCCTTTTTCTTTTGTAAGTCCCTCTTTAATTCCGCGATTGCTTCCGTTAATTCTTCCGCCGTTATTTTGGCTTGTTTTTTGGTTGAGCCGGATTTGGGCAGGGAAGACTTATCGTACGCATCCAAAGACATCCAAGTATTGGCAAACATTTTAACCAGCTCCAGCGTGTCTCCTACCTCGATTTGCCCGCCGGCCGGCAACAGCTTTTTTACCGATTCAACTGCTTGTAAAAATTGAGCGTAATTTTTAGCGATTTGCTTTTTGTTGATGGTGTAGCCCGTAACAATATGCTCGCGCAGTGTCTTGGTTGCCCACTGGCGAAACTTCGTGGCTGTTTTGGAATTGACACGATATCCTACAGAAAGAATCAGATCCAAATTGTAATACTCAATTTCCCTTTTTACTGTTCGATTCCCCTCGGTTTGAACTGTTGCAATTTTTGCAACAGTTGCCTTTGGTTCCAATTCACCAGTTTGATAAATATTTTGAATATGGCGAGAGATACCGGATTTGTCGGTTTCAAAAAGATTGGCAATTTGTTGCAAGCTCGCCCAAATAGTCTCCTTTTTAAAATCTCCCCTAAACCTAAGAGCACCGTTTTTTGATTGATAGATAATAATTTCTTTTTTGGCCATTTTGATTGTTCTTATTGAGATTAATTTTGGCGGGATCAGCATCCCAAAATAAGGGTTTGTCTGAACTTAATACGGTAATTGTACCGAATTATAAGGGGTTTTGAGAGGGTTTGCACAGCATACTTTACCCCAGCCAAGTTAAGATGGCTTTGGGGAATCGCACACCTCTTTCCCTTTCAAGATTGAATGTTTTATTTATACCAAAAACAATTTTTAAGAATTCATTCTTAAAGTTACATCGAAAACTCTAATAGCTCATGATATTAAGAAATGCTTGATTATAATAAATATACCCTTGCTTGTGCTTGAATTTCTGTACAATTTTTGATTTTTCTAGCTCTTGAAAATATTTTGCAGCAGTATTCCTATGGATACTGAGACTCTCCGCCATCTTTTTTTGCGAATAAAACGGATTTGAAAAAAGATAATCCAGCATGCGAGATGTCATATGAACGCCCTCTTTTAGAGAAATTTCTTTGTATTCTTCCATTAATTTTTTGATCTGTGAAATATTTTTTCTTGTTTCCTGCGCTTGCATATCAATACCCCGAAGGATATAAAAAACCCAATTTAGCCATTCTTTGTTTTCCGTAACTCCGCGTAGTTTTTTATAATATTCATCTCGGTTTTCTAGGATATATTTGCTTAAGAATAAAATTGGCAATTCCAAACGCTTTGTTAGCACCAAATAGAGAATCATAATTATTCTACCAGTTCTTCCATTACCATCTAAAAATGGATGAATGGACTCAAATTGATAATGCATCACCGCCATGCGTACTAGTGGATCAATGTCATCAAAGTTTTTTTGATCATTAAAATAATCTTCAAAATTTTTGAGTTTTTTTAATATAACATCGTGTCCTTCCGGCGGGGTATAAATGGCTTCGCCGGTTTTTGAATTCCTAATTGCAACTCCGGGAATTTTCCTAATACCTTTTTTATTCGGCTCCAATACTGATTGAATTTCAACAAAACTATTCGTGTTTAAAAACTCATTCTTCTTAAGCATTTTATATCCCTCACGAAGAGCGTCCCGATACCTTAGGATTTCTTTTTCGGCTCCGGAGAGTTCTGACTTTTCATAAATAACATCTGCTTTAAGGGCTTCCGCCACAGTTGTGTTAATATTTTCAATTCCACTACTGGCAACCGCTTCACGAATCGTCAATGGGGAAACTAAAATTCCGCTGTTGGGCAAAACATTAGCCATTCCTTTTAGTTCGAACAAAGAGTTATTGGCTTTGTTCACCAACTTTAAAAGATCCACATCGTTGAAATTAAAATCGGGTGGAAGTAATGGCAGTTGATTGTGGGGAATATTGCGATTAAACACAGTGTTTTTGGATTATTTTTGTTATGCACAAATTTTACTGTTTTTTGTGCATATTTGTCAATGTCTGCACACTGCTTGTGCATAGCATTGAAATCTCTTTTCTACTCCCCTAGCTCTGTGCTTTGCAACTTTTTCCCTAAGCGTGGCCAAATTTATTTTCGTATCTTTCTACGAGTTTGCGTTGTTCCTTGTTGGATTCTTCTACCGCTTTTTTGATGATTTTCCTTTGGTCTCTTATGGGCATCTCTAAAAAAGATTTGCGGGGAGATTCTTTCTGTTCTTTCCTTAGAGTTAATTTTTTTAAAATTTTGGTTAGCATTTGGAGAGATTAGGTCAAAAGATGGGAAGGTTTGAAGTAGATATTATGATTCCAATATTGGAAATGTTAATTCCATAATAAGACTCATTATGGAATTAACGGAGATATTCTTTTTTTTGACGAGCTATCCCTCCTTCGCTAAAGCTATGGTGGGCAAGCGTCTAAATTAAATTTATTTTGGGGTTTGGAGAGATGGGAGGATGGTTAGGGGTGAATTATGTTCCGAGTTCAAGTGGCTTACTCCTTTTTATCGGGAAGCTCTTCGAACTTTGCCTTCATCGTAGAATTCCCACGTGTCAACTTCTTTATTGTCAAATCATCAGCTTTATTATTAGCCAGGCGCAGATTATCTTCAGATCGCAAAAGACTCTCTTTGGTCTTTTGAAGTTGCTCAATCGATTTATCAATACTACCAATGGCGTTTTTAAACTTTTCGGATGCCAATCTGAAATTTCTGCCAAATGATTCGCGAAAATCATTTAATTGGCCTTCAAAAGTAGTAACATCAATATTCTGTGTTCGCATCAATGCCAGTTCGGCTTTGTATTTTAGAGAATTCATGGCTGCGTTGCGGAGTAGTGTAATGATTAGGATAAAAAATTGTGGTCGAACTACATACATTTTGGGGTATTTATGAGAGACATCAACAATGCTGGTGTTATATAATTCATTTTCGGCTTCCAAGAACGTAACAAGAACAGCATACTCGCATTTTTTCTCGGTACGGTCCTTATCAAGCTCGTGCAAAAAATCTTCATTTCTTTTTTTAGTGGCGGTTTCATCACTTTCATTTTTCATTTCAAACATTATAGAAATGATTTCGTTTTTGTCTTCATCAGTTTCGCGATAGATAAAATCACCCTTGCTGCCAGTTTTGGGATCATTATCTTTTTCAAAATAGGCTTTTGGAAAAGCCGTGGCACGAATTTTGTTAAACTCAGTTTCACAGTGTTGCTCAAGTGTCTCACCGATCATTTTCGTGCTGAGTTTTAATTTCATGTCTTTGTATCGTTCAATCATTTCGTCCTTTAATTTCAATTCATTTTCATATTTGTCTTTTAATGAAACTTCACAGAGTTGCATTTCATGTTCTTTGCTTTGCAGTTTGATTTTAAAATCATCCCTTTCTTTTTCTACGGAATTGACTGCTTGTGTGACAGCTAATTTTTTCTCCGTTTCAGCATTGGTGATTTTTGATTTCATTTCAGCAATCTCGGATTCCTTTTTTGCTAATTGCTCTGCAAAATTACGATCTTTTTCAGCTTTTAACTCAGCTAGTTCTTTGTCTTTTTTTGCTAGTTCTTCTTGTAATGTATTCTTTAGATTAGATTCGGCTAAATGGTTTTTGTAATACATTAGTGAGGATTAGCACTCTAAAAATTAATTATAAGATAGCATAATTGCGATCAGAGATTTTGGTTATATCTCACTAATAACATCAAATCCTTTGAAACTTCCCACAATCGCTAATCCAATAATCTTCCCACGACACAAACCCTTTTTTCGAATCTGAGCGGCGGTCTCGTTTAGAGTCGATCCTGATCCAACAGCATCATCTATTAGAAGAATATTGCCATACGTCCTAGTATCCTCAACAACAATCGTTTTCTTTGCATTTTCTATTCGATCCTCAAGTTTTAAAAGCGTTTTCTGCGCAACTGCAATTTGTGTTTTCACTTTTGCAACAACAAGTGTGCTTATGGGAAGTTTTAGGTTTCTTTCGATTTCTTTCATAATCTGAATTTCACGCCTCACGGTTGGAGGAACAAACAAAACGCCTTCGATTGAATACTTTTTTATCAACGCCACAACCCTTGGTCGGATATCATCAATCAATGGTTTCATCAGTTTCCGATCCTGACTGTTTTTGGCATGCAAAAGCAACTGACCGATTTTTGTCTTTCCAAATCGCTCAATACTATAAAAATCAAGATAGAAAAGTTGGTCAAGGTATACATCTTTGAATGTGCTTTGGATTTTTCCCATCCCATCAATCAGTCCATTTCTAAAAAAAACATCACACTTCCGAAGAGTTGATAAGTATTCCTTCGCTGTCTTTTCCGGATTCTGTTTCGTCTTTTCGCACCATGCCACAAATCCATCCCAGCCTAGCTTCATCTCACCGGCAGGCGTAATGTAGAGATATTGACTATCAATACTATTGCGTGTTTTCAAATCCACATTTAAAAAATCTCTTCGGAGCGTAAGCGTGCTCATTACTATCTTGGGAACTAAAGAATAGAAAACCTTTGGCGGACGCCCAATCTTTTTTAGCTCGCCAGCATCTAAAAGATTTTTTAACTGCTTACGCACGGCTCTCGGGGTAATATCACCAAGACTATCAACAAGCTCCTTTCCGCTTGCGTGACCATTCTTCGCTATATATTCAAGTATTTTCTTAGATGTTTTCATAGTGCTTATATCATAACAAAAAAAGTTCCTAGTTCCTAGTGTACTAGGAACTTTATGATTCATTGCTTTCCAGTGGCAAATACTGGCGGTCTTTATTTTGTAAAAGATCAATAACAAATTATTCAATGATTGATTCGAAGATTTTTATAGTATATTAAATATTTTGAATATCCTCGGGCAGGAATTTCACTGCTCACTCACCTCCGCTCCGCTGCGGTTCGCTCCGCTTCGGAACCCATCGGTTCCGATTCCTCCGCCACGGGAAACCTCCCGGTTTCCCGACCCCATCCCCGTTCAAGATATTAATGGCAGGACTTTCACTCGCTCGCTTTGCTCGCTCTCCATAGGGCTTCCGCCCTCTGGCGCTCGTCCCGTTTTCAACGGGACTCGCTGTCACCCCCAACGGGGAAACTACAGTTTCCCCGACCCCCTTCGTGTTCAAGTCCTGCGCTAGTCAAAAGTAAAAAAAGAATGACCAAATTGGTCATTCTTTTTTTACTTGCGTCCCGGGCAGGACTTGAACCTGCGGCCCACAGCTTAGAAGGCTGTTGCTCTATCCACTGAGCTACCGGGACAAAAATTATTTTTACTCTATTCTACCACTTAGGCGCTTTTTCGTTTTCACCTTCTATTAAAACGCTCCTAAGGTTGTCTAAATCTTCTAGCACAATTCCTACTCCCCGCACCACCGCTGTTAATGGATCTTCCATTACTTTAACTGGTGTTTCTACCTGCTCGGAAATCAAGCGATCCAAACCGCGCAACAATCCTCCACCGCCTGCCAAGATAATACCTCTTTGCATAATTTCGGCAACCAGTTCGGGTGGAGTTTCTTCAATCATGGCCTTAACATTGGAAACTAAAATGCGCACCGAACGACTCATGGCTTCGCGGATATGGACATCGGTAATCATTACTTCTTTGGGAAGCCCCGTTACCAAATCCCGACCACGGATAATCATTTCTACTTCTTCGGGCATTTCGTAGGCCGAACCAATAGCAATCTTTACATCTTCGGCCGTTTTTTCTCCTAAAAGTAAATTAAATCTTTCTCTAGCGTAGCGTACAATATCTTCGTTTAATTCGTCTCCGGCCACTCGCAAGCTCCGAGAAACCACCACGCCACCCAAAGAAATTACCGCAATTTCCGTAGTGCCTCCACCAATGTCTACAATCATATTGCCGGCCGCTTCCTGAACCGGTAGTCGCGCGCCAATCGCCGCTGCCATTGGTTCATCTATTAAAAAGGCTTCGCGAGCACCAGCATTTTTGGCTGCCTCTTGCACCGCGCGCCTTTCTACATCGGTTACACCAGAAGGGATCCCCACAATTACTCGTGGTCTAGGCAAAAGGGTAAAACTTTCCTTGTGGACTTTGTTAATAAAATATTTCAGCATTTGCTCGGTCACTTCAAAGTCAGAAATTACGCCGTCGGCTAATGGTCGCTTGGCCATAATATGACCGGGAGTTTTGCCCACCATTTTTTTGGCTTCACTCCCAATTGCCAAAATTTGATTGGTCTTAGTGTTAATCGCTACTACAGAAGGTTCGTTAATCACAATCCCCTTGCCTTTAACATAAACCAAAGTATTGGCCGTACCAAGGTCAATGCCAATGTCGTGAGAAAAATGGCCAAAAATTTTATCCAACATAAAAAACAAACAAACCGATTATTTAGCGATTTTGTTTTTGTTTTAGCCCAATATCTTAAGCAATTGTTCTTTGCTTTGTATTTGAGCCTTATCACCCGCTTCTTCCCTTTTCTTTAATTCAAAACCGTCCTTGGCCATTGTCCTTTTGCTAACCACTACCCGATACGGAATCCCAATTAAATCGGCATCGGCAAACTTTTCCCCTGCCTGTTTGTCTGGGCGATCATCGTACAATACTTCTATTCTAGCCTTTTGGAACGATTGATATAAGTCATCTGCCTGCTTGGCTATTTCTGGATTGTCTAAATCTAGCCCCACCAAATGAATCTTAAATGGCGCTACTGTTTGGGGCCAAATAATTCCTTTTTCATCGTGGCTTATTTCGGAAATAATGCCCATTAAGCGTTGCAAGCCAATGCCGTAACAACCCATTTCTACTAAACACTTTTCTCCTTTTTCGTTTAAGTAAAAAAGATTAAACGGTTCAGAAAATTTGGTGCGCAGTTTAAAAATATTGCCTACTTCTACCGCCTTTTCTTTTCTAAGCTTTTTGTTTCCGCATTCTGGGCAAGCGTTTTTTTGATCAGCGATTATTTCCTTATTCACCGCTATTCGGCAATTGTCGCAAATGTAAATTAGGTCTTCTCCAGATTCGGTTAGGGTTTGGAATTCGTGTGAATATTTGGCAAAGGTACCGCCAGAAGCGTAAGTTAGGTAAGTTTTGTCCCAAATACCGCACCGCTCAAAGACTCTTTGGTACGCCGCCTTGGCTAATTCATAAAAAGCATCTAGATCTTTTTCGTCGGCATGAAAAGAATAAAGATCTTTCATAATAAACTCCCGACCGCGTAATAATCCCGATTTGGCGCGTTTTTCGTTTCTGAATTTATTTTGAAACTGATAAACAGAAAAAGGTAAATCTTTATAGGAATTAATTATGTTCACCGCCAAAGGCGCTAGCACTTCTTCGTGCGTTGGCCCTAAAACTAAACCTTTACCGCTTTGGGATTGAGACAGAAAAAGCCCGTCGCCAATTGATTCTCGACGGCCGGTTTTTTTCCAATTTTCTTCGGGTTGCAAAGCCGGCATAAACATTTCTTGTCCGCCAATGGCGTCCATTTCTTCTCTAATAATTTGCTCTAGCTTTCTTGTTACTCGCCATCCTAACGGTAGCAAATGATAAACCCCTGCCATTAGCTTGGATGCAAAACCACCTCGCAGTAAGAGCTGGGCGTTAAGACTGGTCTCTTCCTTGCCTATTTCTTTTTTAGTTTTGGAAAAAGATTTAGAAAAAAGCATAAAAAATATTTATTATTTATTTAAAAATTTAAAAATCTTGTGCCGTTGTTAGCAAATAATAACTGACACCTCAAATTTCATCATAACGGGGAACAAGTAAAAGTCAAAATTAGCCAACATAAGTCATTTCCTCTTTTAGCTGAATACCTAGATCATCTCTGACCTTGGTTTTGATTATGCCCACCAACATCACCACATCTTCGGCGGTTGCGTTGCCTAGGTTTACAATAATATTGCCGTGTTCCGGGGAAACTTCCGCGCCACCAATTCTTTTTCCTTTTAATCCTGCCTCTTCAACTAAATAACCGGCCGGAATGGATAGTGGAGGATCTTTTTTAGAACCAGCTGTTGGTTTGTTTTTGTTCTCTCTATCTTTTGTGTAATTAAATAAAAGTCGTTCACGCGCCGTCTTATTTTCTATTTCCGAAATTACCACATTTTTAAAAACGCTTCCCACGGAAGGATGCTTGGCGTAAGGTTGGTTTTTCCTAGAATCCAAAATCAAGGCCGATTCTTTTTCTAGTTCTGTGGCGTCTCCTTCTTCTAATAAAATTTCTGCCGAAACAATTACTAGATTATTGTTTTGGGATAAAGCGTTTTTTTGGGAAAAAACACTAGAGCGATAACTAAAAGCACATTCCCCAGAAGAAAAAGTTTCAAAGGTACTGGTAGCTGGGCGAAAAATCTCTACTTTTTGAATTTTTTCTCCAATCGAAACACCAAACGCCCCAGCATTGCCACGAATAGCCCCGCCAAGCGTTCCGGGAATCCCAGCCAACTTTTGTAACCCAGAAGAACCATCTTGATTGGTTTTTTGGACCAGAACTGCCAAGGGGATACCGGCATCTGCTATGTAAGTTGGCGGAGTAGCTTCTAGTTTCCAAAGATTAATTTTTACGATCCAACCGGGATAGTTCTTGGTGGGGAAAAGAACATTAGTTGCCCCGCCAATAATAAAGTAGGGCTTGTTGCTTTTCTTGATTTCGGCAAAAAGTGGTTCTAAGTCTTCTTTGGCGCCTACCTCCGCGTAAAAATCAGCCGTGCCACCAATTTTAAAAGACCCTAGGCCATTGATGTTAAAATCTTTTTTAATGGTTAGCATGGAGAAGTTAAAAGATTATTTTTTAAAAGCTGATCATGCGCCTTCCAAATATCACCCGCGCCCATGGTTAAAAAAAGAGTATTGGGTTTTAATTTATCTATCACCGCCTTAGTTAAGTCTTTAATTTGAGGAGCGTAAAAAGCGCGGCCTCCCTCTTTATTAATTAGGGAAACTAAATCGCGAGCATGAACTTTGATTTTTCCAGCTTCTTCTCTCGCTGAGGCGTAAATATCCAAGATAAAACACTCGTCGGCCATGGTAAGCGCAAGCGCAAATTCCGGAAGTAATCTTTTAGTTCTGGTAAAAGTATGAGGATGAAAGGCAACGATTATTTTTTTGCCGGGGAAAAATTCTTTCGCCCCTAAAAGTGTGGCTTCTATTTCTGCAGGATGATGCGCATAATCATCATAAAATAACACCCCTTCTTTCTCTCCCATTTTTTGGAATCGCCGTTCACTCCCTAAAAAACCTTCTAATGCCAGCAATGATTCTTCTATTGACACTCCTAATTCTTGGGCCGCCGCAATCGCCGCCAAAGCGTTTAGAGCATTATGTTCACCAGTTAGAAAAAGTTTAAAAGAAAATAGATGCTCGGAAAAAGTAAACGACACCGTTTGAAACCCGGCGTTACCTACTTCTCTTTTTTCTAATCGAAAATCAGCCGCTTGATTTTTACCAAAAGAAATCATTTTAGTTGCAAGTCCTTTTACTGCCCTTTGGCTTTCCGAATCATCGGCGTTAAAAACTAAAAATCCGTTTCGGGGAAGACGACAAAAAAAATCCCGAAAAACTTTTTGGTATTCTTCTGGATTTAAAAAAAAGTCGGGATGGTCAAAATCAATGTTAGTAGTGATTGCTCCCTTGGGATTTAAAAATCGCAACTTGTTTTGGTATTCATCTGCTTCGGCAATAAAGTGTGGACCGTTACCAATCAAGGAAGCGGAATCCCAATTAATAATTTTACTCCCCACCAAAACTGTTGGTTCTTTTTTGTTCTTTTGAAGAATCTCCCCCAGCATGGCTGTGGTGGTGGTTTTGCCATGCGTTCCCGAAACTGCCACTCCAATGCTTTGATTAAAAAGAAGACCCAAGGCTTCTGGATAGCTCAAAACTGGTGGTTCACTTTTTAAGGCGGCGGCTAGTTCTGGATTAGCCTTGGGATTATAAGCAGTAGAATAAATAATTAAATCCGCATTGGCAGACAACAAATTTTCTTTCTTGAATCCCACAAAGAGTCGTGCATTAATCTTTTTAAGCAGGGCATCGGTGAAAAAAATTTCTTCCGTATCCGAACCACTAATTTTAATTCCGTGACCGGCTAATATTTCGGCCAAAGAAGTCATTGCCACTCCTTTGATTCCAATAAGATGCACTTTTTTTATTTTAGAAAAATCGATTATTAGCTCAGAATCCATTGATTTATTTAAATTAAATAACTTTTTTGTCAAAAAGTCCCTCCCCCTCTACCTTCCCCGCCTCAGAAAGTCCGATTAAGCTTTCGGCTAATGCGGTGGCGGCTTTTGGATTGTAAAACCCAAAAATCTTTTGCCCCATTTCTTCTCGTTCTCTTTGATTGTTGATCAGTTCTTCTATTTTACTAATTAAAATATTGCCTTTAAAATTTTCTTCTTTAATTACTAGAGCACCACCAACACTGGCTGCCGCATAGGCATTAAAAAGCTGATGATTATTCGCGCTTGTTCCTAGAGGAACAAGGATAGAAGGTTTTTTTGTTGCCGCAATTTCTGTAACGGTAGAAGCGCCCGCTCGAGAAATAACTAATTCCGCAGCCCTGTAAGCATGAATCAATTCCGGCCCAATGAATTCGTAGGGATGATAATCGGCATAACCTATTTTAATCCCCCAAGTAGCTACTTGTTTTTTTACTGCCTCTAAATTACCTTCCCCTATTTGGTGAATCACCTGGGAAAATTCCAAAATTTGAGGAAGAATTTCTATAATTCTTTCGTTGATTAGTTTTGATCCCTGACTCCCTCCTAATACCAAAAGCACTGGCTTATCTATTTTTAGTCCAAAGATCCGCTGTGCCTCTTCCAAGTTACCGGCAGTAATTTCCGAGCGGATAGGATTTCCAACAAGCACTGTTTTATCCGCCTTAAAATATTTTTCGGCAGACGGAAAAGAAACGGCAATTTTGTCCGAAATTTTGGCTAAAAAACGATTAGCATATCCGGGAACGGCGTCTGATTCGTGGGTTAAGATTGGAATAAGATAAATTCTGGCAGCGATTGTTGGGGGAACGCTACCATAGCCGCCTTTAGCTAGCACTGCATCTGGCATAAACTTCCAAACATTATAAAGACTTTGGACCAAGCCAATGGGAAATTTAAAAATATCCACAATATTTTGAAAAGATGAATAGCGACGCCATTTTCCGGCCATTATTCCAGAAGTCTTAATCCCATTTTCTTCCAAAATTATTTTAGAAAAACGATTAATCGGCCCCAAAAAAAGAAGTTCCAGTTCTGGGCCTTTAATTCTTTTTAATTCTCGGGCGACTGCTAAAAGGGGGAAAAGATGACCGCCAGTTCCACCACCTGTTAGAATAATTTTCATGGATCTGTTTTTTTAGAGATATTTAAAAGGATCCCCGAAGCCGAAAGAACCACTACTAGAGCCGTACTGCCGTAAGAAATAAATGGTAACGGAACTCCCGTTAAAGGAATTAAGGAAGTGATTGCCGCCATATTGATTAACGCCTGAAAAACAATCCAAGCAGTAATTCCCCCAGCCAAAAGTTTTCCAAAAAGATCCGGGGTTCTTTTGGCAATAAGCATTCCTCTTATTCCCACTGTTAAAAAAAGAGCTAAAAGAAAAACACTCCCCAAAAGACCAAGTTCTTCGGCTATTATAGCATAAATTGAGTCTCCAATAGGTTCCGGTAAGTAAAGAAATTTTTGCTTGCTGTGTCCTAACCCCGCTCCCCATAATCCTCCTGAGCCAATTGCCAAAAGCGCCTGATTGATCTGGTAGCCAATCCCCTGCGGATCGGCACCAGGATTAAGAAAGACAGTTAGGCGTGCTAAACGATAAGGGGCAATCTTTATCATAATAAACAAAAAAGAAATGCCAGAAACAATCAAAAGAAAAAAGTGACTTAAACGACAACGAGCCAAGAAAAAGATGGTTAGCGCCATTAAAGAAATCACTCCTAATGTACCAATGTCTGGTTGATTAATAATCAAGAAAGCCAACATACCCACAATAGCCACAAAAGGGACAAATCCTTCCGAAAAACTTTTTATTTTTTCGCCCTTAGAAGCTAGCCAAGCAGCAAGATAAAGTGCTAGGGCCAATTTTGCTATTTCTGCCGGCTGAAAATTGAAAGAGCCAATATAAATCCAGCGAGCCGCACCCTTTTGGGTTTGACCAATACCGGGGATTAATACAGCGAATAAAAGTAAGAGGGCAATTAAAAAAATAATTGGTGCAAATTTTTCCCAACGCCGATAATCAATATGCTGAATAATCCCCCACAGTATTAATCCAGGAATAATTCCGTAAAAAAGTTGATGATAAAAATAGTAATAAGGAACACCAAAATTGTCCAAAGAAAGCACTACGCTTGCGGAGAAAATCATAATCAATCCAAAAATCACCAAAGAGAAGATAGCGATTAAGAGAATTTTATCGGCTGGTTTTTTTTCCATTATTTTTCTTGTTTTGTTTTTCTCGCCAAACCCGTATTAATGAATGATTGCCAGAAAGAAGCACTGGAGGCACCTTCCAGCCTTTATAATCTTCTGGCTTAGTGTACTGTGGATATTCAGCCATTCCTTTTTTTTGAAACGACTCTTCAATTAAAGATTCCTCATTCCCCAAGACTCCAGGTAGGAGCCGCGAAACTGAATCAATCAGAACGGCGGCGGCAAGTTCTCCACCAGAAAGAACAAACTCTCCAATGGAAATTTCTTCATCGACTAAGTGCTTAACAACTCTTTCATCTACCCCTTCATAGCGACCGCAAACAAAAATTAATCGCTCATAACTAGAAAGATCCTGTGCTTTTTTTTGGTTAAATAAAGTGCCCTTAGCCGAAAAAAGAATAGTCCGTGTTCGTTTAGAATCTTTCTTTTTTAAATCTTTAAGCGCTAAGGCGATCGGCTCTATCTTTAAGACCATGCCGGCGCCACCACCATAAGGAGTATCGTCTACCGTTCGGTGTTTGTCTTTGGTCCAATCTCGCAAATTGTGAGTTTGAATATTGATTTTTTTATTCTTCACTGCCCGACCAACTACTCCCTCTTTAAAATAAGAGTCCAGAATGGCAGGAAAAATAGTTAAAATGTCAAAATTCATGATTCTTGTGCGATTAATTAAGATCTTTTGCCCTATTTTTTTAAGATTCAGATGATTGGCGTATTTCTTACTAAAACCACACCGCTGATTACCGCTTAAATTGGCAAAAACCATCAGTTATTACCATAATTTTCAACTAATGGCTTATTGACTATAAAGCGAATCTTATTTACAATCAAGCGTAAGGATGCTGGCTGTTTATTCATCTGGTTTCCTTGTTTGGGCTCCGAAAGAGCCATGCTAATCAAGTAAGGCTAAAACATGACAGAAGAAATCCAAGATCAAACGTTTGTGGAGTATGTTGTCCGCGCTTTGGTTGATCATCCAGAAGATGTTAAGACCGAACGAACAGTAGATGAAATGGGCGTATTAATCACCCTCAATGTCCATTCAGAAGACATGGGAATGGTTATTGGCCGAGAAGGAGCCACTGCCAAATCACTACGCACTCTTTTACGAGTTGTTGGCGCCAGAAACAATGCTCGAGTCAATCTTAAAATAAACGAGCCAGAAGGATCTCGCCGTGGCCACAGAGAAGAAAGAGAGAAGGAAAGAAAAGACATTGCCGATGTTGTAGATGATCTTAAAATCTAATTTTCAGAAAGAATTCTAAAGCCGCCCCTCTTGGGGCGGCTTTTTTATTTTCAACAAGAGATTTAATAAAAATAATCCAGCTAATAAAATATTTAACCCAATAAAAATTTCCCGCATTAAACCAGCCTTTAAATCTGTTCCTAAATAGAAAGCATGAGTAAAAGCAACTGCATAGAGAACAATGTTTAAAAAGTGGGCAAGCCGCCAAATACGATAAGAAATAAACTTACGAAAATAAGAAGTAAGAAGAAGAGCGATCATGGAATACATCCCTAAAACACCGAGCGTAATCATTTCTGGCTTGTAAGTGGAAGCAAAAGGTACAAAAATATCTTTAAAACTAAATTTAAGATATTTATCCGTCAGTAAAACAAGGGAATGGATAAGAGCAAAAATAAGCGCCTGGACCGAAAGCCAGCGATGAATACTAAAGGAGTAGATTGGTTTGGTAATCTTTTTTAAAAACGGCAAACGGATGGCTACGCCGAAAAAAATAGATAAATAAAGGAGAAGAAAAGAAATCAAGCCCCCCGACCTAGATAAATACCAAGACCAGAGAATTCTTTCTTCTTCTGGATATTTATAAATAGTGGTTTCTTGGATAGCGCTTGGGCTAGTATTGTCTTTTGGATTGGTGTTGGTAAGCACTTCTGCCCCGTCAAAAATACCGTCCCCGTCTGTGTCGGCAATATTAGGATCGGTATTGTAAATCTGTTTTTCTCCTTCGTCTGTTAGTCCGTCTAAATCACTATCTAGGACTGGATTATTTTTATAATCCACTTTTTGTTCTTCTGCCAATGCCACGCTAAAGCTTGCTCCTGTAATAATTATTGCGATAATGAATAATAACTTTTTCATTGGTTGTGATTTTTTTTCATTTCTAGGGAAAGAAAGGCATCGCCACGATAATCTAAAAAGATGCTTTTAATTTTGTTGTTCAGAGAAAACTCTCTTCCATCCTCTTTGCCTAATAAAAACAAAACTTTTGCCCAAAAATCCGCTTCAATGGCTGTCGGAGAAATAACCGTAACCGATTTTAAATCAAAAGAAAATTTTTCTGGGTTCTTAGGATTAATTAAATGATGAAATTTTTTTCCCTTGCTTTCCCATTTTCGCCTACCAATCCCCGAAGTAGCGATCGCTTCGTTGTTTAGCGTAAGTAATATTTTTTCTTCTGTAATTCCTTCTATATCAACTTTCCAACTTTCCTGTTTTTGATCCTTCCCAAAAGCGCACATGTCACCACCAGAATCTATTAAGAAATTTTCCCAACCAAAAGATTTTAACATTTCCCCCGCTGTATCTGTAATGTGCCCCTTAGTGATCCCCGCAAAATCCATCCGATGATTGAACAAGACTTCCTTGCCCCGAATTACCAAATCTTTTTTGAGATTTTTAATATTTATTTTTGGAAAAGATTTCCCAGCTGCAGGCAATGGCTGGTTTTTTTTAAAATCTTCCTTGTAGCCAACCCATTCTAAGACTTCAATTACCCGCGGATCAAACATCCCCTTGCTTAATGCATGGTAGCGTAGAATTTCTTTCGCTACTAACAGAAAATGTGGCGAAGCTTTAAAAAAATTTCCTAAATTTTGATTAAAAAAATTAAGCTCACTGTCTTTTTTAAAGCGACTAAAAATATTTTCTGTAGCCAAATAGAAATCGGCTACGACACTCAAATCTTTGCTTGCTCTTTTTTTTGAGTTACTACTGCAAACTAGTTGTAAATAGATGTCTGTTCCTAGCGCCTTAAATTCTTTTTCTACTATGTCTGATTTCTTCATTTTTTATTTCTCGAACTGATCAACAATGCCATTTCTGTTATCATCGGTCACAATATATATTTCCGGAATATTGGGGTGAGGATCTTGTTCGTCTAGGAGTCCATCGCCGTCGCTGTCCTTTTGAATAACTGTTTCTGTGCTTATGTCGGTTGTTGTTTTTATTTCGTTCCCTTCTGGTCCAATAATAACATCCGAACTGCTGGTTGAATTATTTGTTGGGGAGTCTTCATCTTTGGCTAGAGCAAAACCCAAAGAGGTTAAACAAAAAACCAAAAGTAGTAGAGCTAGTAGATAAAATTTAATTCCAGTTATTTTTTGCATATTTTTAAGAGCTTTTTGTTGTTCGGCTGGCTTTTTTTATTTTGGGAGGAGCAGGGGTGACAGTAATTGTTGGGGCTGTGTCAGTTATTGTCTTTGTTGTTATGGTTTGTTGATTTTTTTGTTCTTGAGGAGTGTTGTTTAGTTCGCGCAATTTATTTTCTCGATTAGTAGAAATAGCGTTTTGCGAATCTAAGATATTGGAATTAATTGAATTAATGGTTGAGTTAGTGTCCGTTTTAATTGCTAAATTTTTCCGATCCTGGTCTTTAATTACCAAAAAAGTAATCGCCATTAAAAGACCGTTGATAATAAATATTAAGATTTTACTAAGATTTTTTTGCATACAGACCAAATATCTTCTAAAAATGTCTTCTATTATATATACACAGAAAGTTGTTTAATATTTTCCTTGTCTCGGAAAATTGTAGCAAAAAGTGATTAAAAAAGCAAAAGAAAAAAGAATAAAATCCCCATTAATTGCTTAGGGGAGCTTGTTTTGTTTAATCTAAAATACTATTCTAAAAATTCTAAGAATCAACAAGATAAAAGATGCCTAAAATAAAAACTGCCCTACTTTGTGGAGGGCCATCACCAGAAAAAAGCATTTCTCTAAATTCTACTCGTTCGGTTTTAGATAATTTAGACAAAGAACACTTTTTAATTTCTATTGTTTATTTTGATTCCCAAAAGACTCCTTACCTTATCCCCTCTTTCCAGCTTTATTCCAATACCGTTTTTGATTTTGAATTCAAAATCAAAAAGATTGGCCAAAAATTAACCACTTCCCAGTTTAAAAAATATTTAGGATCTCAAGACTTGGTTTGGCCAATTATGCACGGCGAGTTTGGTGAAGATGGAGAAATCCAAAAGATACTGACTAATGCCAAGGTAAATTTTGTTGGTGTAAAAGAAAAAGGGGCCCAGGAAACTATTGATAAACACCTAGCCCAAAAAAAATTAAAAGCAAACGGTTTTTATACTTGGGGCACGGAATTAATAAAAAAAGGAGGAGTCCTACCAAAAATTAAAAAGGGTCGTTATGTTTTAAAACCCAATCGGTCCGGCTCTTCTTTGGGAGTAGAGTTTTTAGATTCTCCTTCTGAATTAAAGTCAAAGTTAGTGAATGTTTTTAATTATGGGGACGAAGCCGTCTTGGAAAAATTTTGCCCAGGAAAAGAATTTACAATCCTTATTTTAGAAAATAAAAACGGAGAACCAATCCCGCTTATCCCCACCGAAATCGGTTTTAAAAAGGGAAGTGATTCTTTCTTTAGTTTTAGAAAAAAATATTTAGCCAGCGATCATATTCATTTTTTTACTCCTCCCCGATTTTCCGATTCGGTTATTCAAAAAATCCAAGAAGAAGCTAAAAAAATTTTCTCACTGTTTAACTTACGAGATTACGCACGGTTTGATGGCTGGCTTTTGGAAGATAATAAAATTTGGTTTAGCGACATAAATCCGATTACCGGCATGGAGCAAAATAGTTTTATTTTTAGACAAGCCGCTTTTTTGGGATTAAATCACGCTGAGCTTTTGAACTATTTAGCCCAAAGAGCGGCGGAGCGAACCATTAAAAATGGTAGTTCAAAGAAGGGAGAGCCTATAAAGAAAAAGAAAGTAGCGGTAATTTTTGGAGGAGAAACAGCAGAGCGGCAAATCTCGCTTCTTTCGGGAACTAATGTTTTTATTAAATTAAAATCTTCTTCCAAGTTTAAGCCGGAGCCTATTTTTCTTTCACCAAAAGGAGAGTTTTGGCGAATCCCTTATTTTTTTGCTCTACACCATACAGTAGAAGAAATCGATTATTTGATTTGCAAAACTAACAGCAAAAAAATAAAGAAATTCCAAGAAATGGGAGTAAAGACTCTTTGGGAACTTGGCATCCCTGCTGATTTTAAAAGCGAATCACTTTTTCTACCTCAAAAAACTACTTTAGAAAAACTGGCAAAAGAATTTGATTTTATTTTTTTAGCGCTCCATGGTGGCACTGGAGAAGATGGTACTTTTCAGTCGGAGCTTGCTCAATTAAAAGTTCCCTTTAATGGATCTGGTGCTAAGGCTTCTCAACTAGGAATGGATAAATGGGAAACCGGGCGAGTTATTACTGAATTAAACCACCCAAAACTTAAAAGTCTCCCCAAGTTCTTAATAAAGCTCGGTGGAAAAAATGATTCCCAGGCCCTTTGGAAAAAAATTACCAGCCAACTTAATGCAAAAGAATTAGTCTTAAAACCACGGTCTGATGGCTGTTCTGCTGGTGTTGCTAAAATCAACAGTGCTGCTGAATTAAAAATTTATCTTGATCATCTTCTTAGCAATAAAATCTGTATCCCTGGTGGGCTACTCAAGGATCATCCCGCAGCCGTAGAGTTGCCTAAAAGTTTTTGCTCTGAAGCAATAGCCGAAAAATTTATTCTAACCGATTCGGTTGCTATTTTAGGAAAGAAACTTCACCGAAAAAAGATTCATGGCTGGATTGAGCTTTCGGTAGGAGTTTTGGGCCAAGGTAATCAATTAAAATCTTTAACTCCTAGCCAAACAATCGCCTCTGGTAAAATTCTTTCTTTAGAAGAAAAATTTCAAGGTGGAACTGGTATTAATTTTACCCCACCACCAGAGGAATGGTTTTCTTCTCGTGATTTAAAAATTGTTCAAGACCTTACCCAAAAAGCGGCTTCGGCCTTGGGTATTTCTGGTTATGCTCGCTTGGATCTTTTTTTTAATCTCCAAACAAAAGAAGTAATTTTAATAGAAGCCAATACTCTTCCAGCACTTACTCCTTCTACTGTAATTTATCATCAAGCTGCCGCCGAAAAACCAGCAATTCTTCCTTTAGCTTTTTTGGAAAAGATAATTGAAGTTAATTAAGACTAGCACGCCTGGCATAGTTCAAGGTGAAACACGAAAGTTTTGATAATATTGTTTGATTTTTTTTAATTAGAAGAGGCCGGTAAAGTAATTACAAAAATTGAACCATTACCTTCTTCGCTTTCGGCGGCCAGAGTACCGTTGTGTTTTTCTATTATTTTTTTAGCTATTGGGAGTCCCAAGCCGCTACCTTCTGGATAAATCTCTTTGGCTAATGGCGAACGGTAAAATAAATCAAAAATAAAGCTTAGATCTTTTTGGGCAATGCCTTTTCCTGTGTCTAAAATAACCAAGCGCACAGTTCCCTTATTCAAAGAAGAACAAACCTCTACCACTCCACCGGAGTGATTATAAATAAAGGCGTTGAAAATTAGATTGCGTAAGGCTTTTTCTATTCCCTTTTTAGCACTCATTACAAAAATATTTTTGGAACAATAGTTTTTAAAAATTATTTTTTTTCCTTCCGCCAAAAGTTCCAAGTCGCAAAAAATTTCGTCTAAAGATTCTGAAAGATTGAGCCTAAAAGAATCACTGATTAATACTGGTTCATGATTGAGTTTTAGAAAGAACGAGAAATCTTCTGCCAATTGAGCTATCTTTTCTAAGGAAAGAGAAATCTTTTCACAGAAACAATCGGTACTGTTGGCTAATTCTTGCCAAACCAAGTTTTTGGCAATGGCGAGTGGTGTTTTTAATTCATGACTAAAACGGAGAAAGGTGGTGGCAGAGTTTTTAGAAAGTGAATCTTGGGGAAGTTTCTTTTTTTGAAAAACAATCTCCTGTTCTAAATAGAACCATAAAAGATAGTTTTCTAGCTTTAAAGAAAAGGGAGTAAGTGATTTTTGAATAAATCTTAAATTACTTTTTTCAATAACCTTTCTCCCTGTAGCGTAAAAAGCAATCCTAGATTGGGAATTTGGAAAAATAAAGAAAAGAAAAGGAATGGTTGGTTTTTTTGAACTGTTTTTTAGAACCGCGGTTTTTAATTGACCATGCTTAGTTTTTTTAAAAGACAAAACCGTGTCTTTTTTGGGAATCTCTAAAGAAAAAAATAATTCTTCTACTTTTAAGAAAGAAAGGAGCAAATTAAAAAAAGAAGATAAACCAAGAGAAGGCTGATACTCTCCCGAAAAGATGTCTAAGAGCTTGTTTTTAAATTGCACCTCTTTTAAGGCTGGCGTTTGTAAACCAAAAAAGTAATTCCATTTTGAATTTAAGAAACCAGGAAGGCCAATTTTAAGAAAATTAATTCTCTGGGAAAAAACTCTTTCGGTCATCTTTTTTTAATAAAAATTCATAGCCTCTTCCATAAATAGTCCTAATAACTTTCCCTTTTTTGTCTTTCAATTTCCTTCTTAGGCTCTGAACATGGACATCTACCGTGTTAGTAAAGGGATCGGCATTCATATCCCAAACCTTTTCTAATAAAAGAGTTCGGGGAAGAACCCGGCCAGGATTAAGCATAAAACAATAAAGGAGATCGAATTCTTTTCTTCTTAGGGAAAGTTTTTTGTTTTTATATTCCGCTTTGTAATTCTCTAAATCTAAAGAAATATCTTTTAAGATTAGCTTTTTTTCTGGACTTTTTCCCATTTTCCGCCGCAACACTGCCCTGATCCTTGCCAAGAGCTCTCCAATGGGAAAAGGCTTGGTGATGTAATCGTCGGCCCCAATGTCTAGTGATTTTATTTTTTCTTCCACTTCCCGCTCCACCGTTACCATGATAAAGGGGGTTTCGTTCTTTTTTTCCCTTAAATCTTCCAAAATCTTTTGACCATTTTTATTGGGAAGATGAAAATCGCAAAGTATAACATCGTAACGCGTATAACAGGCTCGCCAAAAGCCTTTCTCCCCGTCTTCTTCCCAGTCCACTACCATGCCGTTGTCTGTTAGCCCTTTAACTAAATAATTGGCACTTTCTTTTTGATCTTCAATAACTAGGATTTTCATAGAAAAAAATAATTAACGGGTAAAGCTGGCATTTTTATTTTTCTAGGTCAAGGGTCTGGCTTAGAGAGTAGAGGAGTATCCATTGGGTAGACATGGCTCTTAGTCTACCCAATGGATACTCCTCTACTCTCTTTCGTGGGAATAAGGAGCCTCCTCGTTAGTCTACCCAATGGATACTCCTCTGGTCTCTTTCATGGGAACAAGAAGCTTCCTCTGGGAACATTGCTTCCGAGAAAAAACGGAACATAATTCGTAATTAGCCGACTTTAGACTGATTTTTAAATATGCTATGATTGTTCCTGTTAATGAAAAAGAACTAGGCTCAGCTTAGACAAAAGTGTTTAAAAAGAAACGAAAGAGAAAATAAAAAGAATCTAAAATGCGCTTAAAGAAAATAGAGCTCGCCGGTTTTAAGTCTTTCTACCACAAAACAACTCTTGTTTTTCCCGATTCCTTGGAAGGAAACCCAGAAATAACGGCCATTGTAGGGCCAAATGGTTCCGGCAAAAGCAATATTGCCGACGCTATTAAATGGGGGCTAGGCGGAGGAAGTAAGAAAAGTTTTCGCGGTAAAAAAAACTTAGATGTTATTTTTGCCGGTAGCCCACTTAAAAAACCTCTTTCTGCTGCCAGAGTAACGCTTTTTTTTGACAACAGCGGAAAAAAAATTCCGGTAGAATTTTCCGAAATCACTATTTCTAGAAAAATCTATAGAAGCGGTGAAAATGAATATTTTCTAAATAACAGTCGCGCCTCCCTAAAAGAAATCGTTAGTCTTTTAGGAGAAGCCGGTATTGGCAGGGAAAGCTATTCCATTGTGAATCAAGGAATGGCCGACCGATTGTTGGCCGCTTCCCCATTGGAAAGAAGAAAAATTTTGGAAGAAGCCGCCTGCGTTAAACATTTGGAAATAAAAAAGGAAGACTCAAGAAAAAATCTAGAAGAAACACTTTTTAACTTGGCCAAAACAGAAGCCTCTCTTTTAGAAATAAAACCCCGAGTAGAAAGCTTGGAGGCAACCGCCGAAAAAAAAACCGAAGAGAAAGCGTTACAATCGGCTTTTAACGAATTGGCTAGGCGCTATTTTGGAACACTAAAAAAAGAACACCAAGATAAAAAAGAAGCTATTTCTTTAAAGCTAGAAAAGGAGCAGAAAATTCTAGATCAAAAAAATCAAGAAACTACTCAAATAAACCAAGAGCTAGAAGCGACCGCTAAAGAAAGTACTTGCACCGAACCAAAAACAGAAGAATTGGAAAAACAATTAGAAAAAATAAGGATCCAAAAAAACGAATCCGAAAGACAACGCGCTATTAGTGATGGCCGAATAGAAATTATTAAAGAAAAAATAAAGCTAGAAGAATCGCTCTTGGTAAAGAAGGTGGATCTTCCCTTTGTGGAACAAAAGCTAGAAACAATTTTAGATAAAATCACCCTTTGGGAGAAAAAAGATTCCTCTATTAAAGAGATCTTGGAAAAAACTAAAACAGAAATCCTGAATTTAAAATCTGCCTTGCAAAAAGGTGTTATCCGAACTGGCGGAGAAGAAAAAGTAATTGAACTTAAAAAAGCATTGGAAAAAGAAGTTTTAGAAATAAAAAATCAAGAAAAAGAAATAAGTGTTTTGAGCAGTAAGGATGTGGCGATTAGAAGCGAGATTGCTTTTTTGGATAAGAAAGAAACAGAAAAAAAGAGACGGTTTTATCAATTAGCCGAAGAAGCGGAACAAAGAAATCGTTTCAAAGAGACGATCAAGGACCGAATCAATTCGTTAAAAATAGAATTTTCCCGCTTAGCAATGACAGAAGAACGGCAAAACGAAAAAGCACAGCGACTTTTAGGAAAGCTGCCAGATTTTTTGGATCTAAAAAAGGAAGAAGAGCTAGAAAGAAAAGAGATTCTAGTCGCCGATTCACAACTAGAAATGCTTAAAAGACAGCTAGAGGTTTGTGATTCCATTGGAGAAGAAGTATTAAAAGAGTACCAAGAAACAAAAGAACGATTTATATTTTTAAAGGAAGAAACAAAAGACATTAAAGAAACAGAAAAAACGCTCAGAAAAATGATCAAAGAATTAGACAAGGAGATTAATACCCGTTTTTCTTTAACCTTAGAAAAGGTCAATGGAAAATTCCAGAAATATTTTGAAATTATTTTTGGAGGTGGGCAGGCCGAACTTGTTTTAGTTTTGGAAGAAAAAGAAGAAACGGAAAAAACAGAATATTCAACCGAAGAACAAAATATGCCTCAAGGAATAGAAATAAAAATGAGTCTTCCTAGAAAAAGAATCAAAAGCACCAGCATGCTTTCTGGTGGCGAAAAAACATTAACTTCTTTGGCGCTTTTATTTGCAATTATTAGCAGCAACCCGCCTCCTTTTGTTTTATTAGACGAAGTAGACGCTTCCTTGGACGAAACCAATTCTGCCAACTTTACCAAAGTGGTAAAAAATATGGCCCGCCATTCTCAATTTATTGTAATCACTCACAACCGAGAAATAATGAAAGAAGTCCGCTTACTTTATGGAGTTACCTTAAGAAAAGACGGCACCTCTCAACTTTTAAGCGTAGATTTAGAAAAAAGAACTCCGGATAATAGTTGAAACGGCAAGGCTTTAACAATGAAATATACTCAAACAGGAAAATCTCTTATATAAAGCTTGACCTTATCTAACTGAACAACTATAAATAGAGGCATCGCGGGGTGGAGCAATTGGCAGCTCGTGAGGCCCATAACCTCAAGGTTGGCGGTTCGAGTCCGCCCCCCGCAACAAGTTAAAACTCCCCGAAAGGGGAGTTTTTTGATAAAAATTATTATTTTCCTAAAAAATGTTTTCTAATAGATTCTTTTAATGCAACTGACAGAAGCGTAGGTACGGCATTTCCAATTTGTAAATTTTTATCGCTCCTTGAACCATAAAAGAAATAATTATCAGGAAAACATTGTATTCTCGCTCCTTCTCTTGTGGTCAATGGTCTTGGTGCTTTTGGATGAATACATCTCGATGAAGAAGGAGTGCTTAAGTTTCTTGTAATAGTTGTACTTGGTCTGTTCCACCATAATCTACAATAAGTATTGGCAAAACCGCTTTTGGGTCTTAGTTTTTCTGGCAAATCCTCAGGAGTCCCACCGTCAGGTAAACTTTCCATAATTTTTACCAAATTTTTATTATTGTTTGGAGCGTTATGATCCATTAATTTTTTAGGAGAATTATTTCTCATTAATTTTTGAAATTCATTTCTTGGTTCATCCGCATAATTAAAACTTTCTTCTCCACTTTTAATAAAAGGTAAATCGCTTATTGCATCTGATAATGTTAGATATGGTAGTAATTCTTGGGTCAAAGCCGTTTGTCCATTTTCTGAATTGTAATGAGTCGGTTCTGGATAATCAAACTTTGAATTTAATTTTGTCCCTATTACAATAACTCTCTCCCTGATTTGCGGAACCCCATAATCTGCTGAGTTTAGAACTCTATAAACAACTTTGTATTTTAATGATTCAAATAATGAAATGATCGTCTTTAATAATTTACCTCCTTGCATAGATAAAAGACCTTTTACATTTTCAAAAAGAAAAACTTTAGGTTCTATTTCTTTTAAAATTCTATAATATTCTTGGAATAATCTGCCTTTTGGATCATCAATTAATCTCTTTCCTACTGTCGAATATGCCTGACAAGGAGGACCGCCAATAACTAGATCAATATTACCTTTTTTAATATTAAGATCCCGTTCTAAATCATTAATACCGAATTCTTTAATATCCTTGCAATAAACTTTTACGGTAGGGTGGTTTAACTTGTAAGCTTTCGCCATATTGGGCAAAATTTCATTTGCAGTAACAATTTTGAAATTATTATCATGGGCGAATCCATAGCTTAACCCTCCAACACCCGCAAATAAATCTATTATTTTGATTTTTTTAACTATTCCCATGATTTAGAAAGATAGATCTGTAAACTTAGGAGGATTTTCAGTTAATTTCCAAACAAAATAGTTTTGATCTATGTTAAATACAGTTTGTCCCTCCATTTGTTGTCTTGTTATCCAATTTATACTGTCATCTTCAATCTCATCTATTTTAATAAAAGAAACTTGGCCATTAAATAAGTCGAAATGAATTACTAATGAAGAAACACTTTTTTCTCTTTTTATTCTTTTAGCTTCTAAAACCTTGTGCTGTTTAATGTCGTTTATTCCTTGAAATCCAGACTGAACTTCAATCCTAACTTTCTCACCATTTCTTAAATTGATTTGTAAATCTGCCTTTGGTGTTCTTTTGAAAGTTTCAATATTTATCAAATCATCATCACCAATCAATTCAATATTTTCAATATTGACCTCAAAGACCCTGCTTAAAGCACTTAAGAAATAGGATGAGATTATAAAGCCTCTCATCCATGAAAAATAGACTTCCTCGGGTCTTCTCCCCTGATTGTTTAGTTTCGAAATAATGTTGTGGGTTTTTAATTTTTTAAAAACTGATTTTATGTTTTCAACACAAAAACCATTTAGATTTTCAACCTTAATTTCATCAACAACCAGATTGTTTATTTTCTCAACAATTTCGAACAATCTTTTATTTAGTAAGTTGATATAAGCATAATCAACCGTGGGGGTAATATCTTTTGCAGCCCAAAATGCTTTTACTTCGCACTGATTAGTAAAGCCAAGTTTCTCTCTATATTCTTTAAAGTATTTTGTATCTATTGCTGTCATATTTTCCGAGATTAAAGAAATTAGTTATACATTTCTCTTAATTTAATTTGTAAATGAAAATTATTTTTATAGCGAAGTAGAAAAAAACTTTCCAATCCCCTGCCATGAATGATTGAATAAAGTTTATTTCCTTTATTATAAAAAACAAATTATTAAAAAAAAGAAAAAAATAGGAAAATTTCTTCTAAAACTAATTTACCAGTCGAAACCACTTTCTTTTCCCTACCTTCAACTCAGCCCCTCCTTTTTTGACTGTGATTTTTTGATTTAAGTCTTGAATTTTTTCGCCATCCAAGCGCACCGCTCCTTCTGTAATTAGTTTTCTTAATTGACTGCCGGAATATTCATTTTTAAGGCAGGTTTTTAGAATTTCTAAAATCACCATCTCGTTACCCGCTTTAATTTTAGGAATGTCGGTTGGTGTTTCTCGTAAGGAAAAAGTTTTTATAAAAGCTTGCTCGGCTTCTGTGGCTTCTGTACTCCCCTTAATCAATCGGACAATTTCAAAGGCTAACTTTTTTTTGATTTCCATTGGATTGGTACCATTCTTTATGGCCTGTTCGCATTCTTTAATTTCGGCGGGGGTTAGTTCCGTTAATAATTCTAACCCAGTAATAATCAAACTATCAGGATAGGCCATAGCCTTGCCGTACATTTCTTTTGGCGAATCGGCCAAATTAATTCCGTTACCCTTGGTTTTACTCATGGTTCGGCCGTCGGCTGCTTCCATCATGCGATTAGTGCGCACAAACTTTTCTTTTCCTAAATAACTTTTTACTAATTCCCGCCCCACTAGCATGTTAAAAGTTTGATCGCTGCCACCAATTTCTAAATCTACTTTCATGGCCACACCATCGTATCCCTGCAAAAGAGGGTAGATAAATTCGTGGAGATAAAGAGGTTCATTGTTTTTGATTCGCTTTTCAAAAAGATCCCGCTCTAACATTCGCTGAACGGTAATATTAGACATTAATTTGATTGTGTCTTCCATTTTTAAATGACTAAGCCAATGGTAATTTCTTTCAAAACTTACTGGATTTTTGCCAGAAAAATCAATCAACTGCGCCGCCTGAGTTTTCCAACCAGCCATATTTTTTTCTATTTCTTCGTCGGTTAACATTTTTCTGGTTGTTTCTTTGTCTGGATCTCCTACTTTGGCAGTATAGTCCCCTACTAAAAAAATCACTTCGTGGCCCAACTGTTGCAAAATCCTTAAAGCCCTAATGCCTATTGCATGGCCAACATGCAGGTGCGGACCGGAGGGGTCAAAGCCCTGATAAACTTTAATTCTTTCTCCAGAAAGTAATTTCTTTTTTAGAGCGGAAGGAGAAGGATAGATTTTGTCTGTTCCCCTCTCTAAAAAAAGATCGATTAGTTTTTGGTCCTTTAATACTGGAACATTGGCTACGCTCATGATTTTGAATACTTACTGTTATTTTTTAATTGTAGCGAATCCAATCAGAATTGAAAACGCTACCCTTAATTTTTAATTTTGAGTTTTTAATTTTGAATAAAATTGGAAACTCAAAATTCTAAATTGTTTTAAAATTCAAAATTAGAATTTTAATCAAAACTCAAAATTCGTAATTAAAAATTTATCTCCTGGGATTAAATAAAAGACAAATCTTAAAATTTGTGAGAAAATGAGTCAAAATTAAAAAAAATAGATGGCAGATCAATCCTCCATGGGAAAAGAATTTAGTAGCGAAATTTACAATGCCACTCCCCAAGAAGTTTTGGAATTTTTTAGTTCCAATGAAAAAGGTCTTCTAGATAAAGAAGCGGAAGAAAGACTGCGATTATACGGAGAAAATAAAATAAAGGAACGGGTTGGCTGGCAAAAATTAAGAATATTTGGTGATCAATTTAAAGATGCTCTGATTTGGATCCTACTGGTTGCAGCCGGATTGGCTTTTTTCTTTGGAGAGATTCGTGATGTAGTAATTATTTTAATAATTGTTTTAATTAATTCCTTGGTGGGGTTTTTTCAAGAATTCAAAGCGGAGCAAATCATAAACAAATTAAAAAATTTAATTACAGACAAAACATTGGTTATTCGAAATGGCCAAAAAAAAGAAATCAAAGTAACAGAAGTGGTTTTAGGAGATGTTATTTTTTTATCGGCAGGCAATGCTGTCCCAGCCGATGGTTATCTTTTTGAAGCTTACGAATTAAAAATTAACGGGTTTGTTTTTTCGGGGGAATCAAAAGATGAGTTTAGAAGAACCGGAGCAATGAAAAAAGAAAAAGTTATTTTGTCCGATATTTCCAACATGGTTTTTCTTGGAGAATCAGTGACTAATGGGGAAGGAAAATTTGTAGTAACAGCCACTGGAATGGAAACGGAACTGGGAAGAATTGCCACCATGGCTCAACTGATCCAAGAAAATCCCACCCCTCTTCAGCGAAAAATGAAAATTCTGGGCAAAAAAATTACCGTGATTTCTTTAATTATTGGAGTAGTAGTAATGATGGTCGGTTATTTTTTTAAGATTAACGCTTACGAAAGTTTTCTTTTTGCTTTAGCGTTGGCTGTTTCCGTGGTTCCAGAGGGTCTGCCGGCGGCTATTTCTGTAGCCCTATCCGTAGGAATGAAAAAGCTTTTAAAAAAGAATGTTTTAGCTAAAAAACTCAGTGCCGTAGAAACCTTGGGATCAGTATCTATAATCTGCACGGACAAAACTGGAACCATCACCAAAAACGAACTAACCGTTACAAAGGTAATCCTACCTAACCAAGAACTTGATTTAACTGGTAATGGCTATGAACCGAATGGTGAATTTTTCTTAGAAGGACAGCGGGTTGATCCTTTGGAAGTAGAAAATCTAGAAGAACTTTTTAGAATCGGAACGCTGTGCAATGATGCCAGTTTAATCCAAGAAGAAAAAGGGTATAAAATAATCGGCGATCCAACAGAAGGTGCCATGATTGTAGCCGGAAAAAAATTCAATAGCGAAGAAGGTTTTTTTGAAAAAGGAGAAAAGAAAATCGGCGAAAATCCTTTTTCTTCCGACCGAATGCGGATGAGCGTAATTTATCAAAATAGCCGAGTAATTTCTTTCGTAAAAGGTTCTCCAGATGTATTAATAGATCTTTGCAATCAAATAAAAATCGGTGATCGGCTAATTTCATTTTCCCAGAAAGAAAAAGAAAAAATCAAAGAACAATACAATCGATTATCTCAAGAAGCATTGCGCGTATTAGCCTTGGCTTATCGTGATTTAAGTAAAATAAAAGAAGAAAAACTAAAAAATACAGGTTTTATAAAAAAGGAAGCAGAAAAAGATTTAGTATGGGTAGGAATGATGGCCATGACCGATCCTCCCAGAAAGGAAGTAACAGTAGCCCTTAGCGAATGCCATGAGTTAGGTATTAAAACAATAATGATTACCGGCGATTATGAAATTACAGCCAAGGCAATCGCCAAAAAAATCGGTTTATTGCCACAAAATTCCCAAAAGAATCAAGTGATTAGCGGTAAAGAATTAGAAATCCTAGGAGATCAGGAGCTTTACCAAAGAATAAAAAAAGGGACTTGTGTTTTTGCCAGGATTAGTCCACTTCAAAAATTAAGGATTGCTTCTGTTTTGATTAAAAATAAACAAACAATCGCCATGACTGGAGATGGTGTGAACGATGCTCCAGCCCTAAAGAAGGCAGATATTGGGATAGCTATGGGAATTATGGGAACAGATGTTTCCAAAGAAGCTGCCGACATGATTCTCTTAGACGATAACTTTGCTTCGATTGTTAATGGAATTAGAGAAGGACGAACTCTTTTTACCAATTTAAAAAAGTTTGTTTACTATGTCTTTTCTTCTAATTCCAGCGAACTGTTTACCACTGTTTTTGGTGTTCTACTTCACATTCCCTTTCCCATTACAGCGATTCAAATCCTCTCTATTGATTTAGCAACCGATGTTTTTCCTTCTTTTTCATTAGGACTTGAGCCACCAGAAATAAATTCCAAAAGTAGAAACAGAAGCAATCAACAAAAAGAAATAATTGATTTTGCCTGTTTTAAGAGAATTATAATGATTGGAATTGTAGTGGCCATGGCCGGAACAATCACTTTTTTGTGGTCAATGATTAGGGGTGGGTGGCAATTTGGAGAATTAATGTCCAGCGATTCCGCGCTCTATATTAAATCCACTACCGCCACTTATGCCGTTCTAGCAATGTCGCAAATGGCCAATTTGTTTCAATCCCGAAGCGAAACTCTCTCCCCTTTTGCCTTGGGATTTTTCAAAAATAAATACACTATTGGCTCGGCCTTTATTTCCTTGGGAATTCTATTGATTTTTATGTACGCTCCTTTTTTCCAAAAATATTTGCGAATGTCACCAATCGATAGCTGGGACTGGTTGATGGTAGGGGTTTCCTTCTTGGGAGTGTTCTTGTTTGAAGAGGCAAGAAAAAAATTAAGTCGTTGACATGATAAGAAGTATACAAATTTCTCAGGGCGGTAGCGGATCCGAATCGCTTAGGGATAATTTGTGCCCTTGACTGTGGCGCTAAATGCGTTTGCGAAATCGTTCATGAAATAGGAATTTCTAATAAATTAGCATCTCATCATCTTAAGCAATTAAAGAATATAGGATTGTTAAGCGAAAAACGCGAAGGTAATTTCATTCGCTATCGCTTAAATAAAGAAGCAGTCAAAAAATACAAAAAACTTTTTAAAATAAATAAAATGAACATCAAAATTTTAGGAACCGGTTTGCCGGTAATCTTTTTTTCTTTTATTTTGGCTTTTAGCGTTGGGAAAATCAGCAAAATGTATAATGCAATGATGAAGATTGAAAAAGTAATGCGTTATGGTGTAGCCACGGTTTTTCTTTTGGCCGGGATCTATTATTTACAATTTTTGGTAAAATATTTGATCAATTTATAAAATATGCCTGAACAAAATCATAATCATCCTACCGCTTTTAAAAATCTCATTTGGTCAATCGGCATTAATGTTGTTATTGTTTGTTTTTGATTAAAACTTATGACTAATATATTTTATCCTGTTCAATTATTTGCCGACTGGCTAACTTACTCCATTTTTAATATTGCTCCTGGAACGCTCCTGGCTGGTGCTGTCAATTTTTTTATCTTCGATACGATCAAGATTTTTCTTTTGCTCATTGTTATTATTTTTACAGTTTCGATTATTAGATCATTCCTTCCGCCAGAAAGAATTAGAAAAATTTTAGCCAAAGACAAGAAATATTTTGGTAATATCCTAGCGGCACTCTTAGGGATAATCACTCCATTTTGCACCTGCTCGGCAATTCCACTGTTTTTAGGTTTCTTAGAAGCCGGCGTGCCATTGGGAACAACCTTTTCCTTTCTAATCGCTTCACCAATGATCAACGAGGTGGCGTTGGTTTTGCTTTTTGGATTATTCGGCTGGAAGATTGCCCTACTCTACATTACAAGCGGACTAGTGATTGCTATTCTTTCGGGAATTGTGATTGGGCATCTTAGGGTAGAAAGCTTGGTAGAAGAATTTGTGTACAAAATAAAATTCAATGACCAACTGAAATTACCGGAAATGACATGGGAGCAAAGAATTAGTTACGCAAAAAGTTATACTATCGATATTATTAAAAAAGTTTGGCCATATATTATTATCGGGGTTGGCTTAGGTGCTTGGATTCATGGTTATGTGCCGACTGATTTTTTGGCAAAGTACGCCGGAGCAGATAAATGGTATGCCGTGCCACTAGCAGTTTTAATCGGCATTCCGCTTTATTCTAATGTGGCTGGAATTATTCCACTGGTTAGTGCCTTGGTGGAAAAAGGCGTTGCCCTAGGAACAACACTGGCGTTTATGATGGCCGTAACGGCATTGTCTTTGCCGGAGTTTATGATTTTAAAAAAGGTGATGAAAATCAAATTGATCTTTATTTTTGCTGGCGTTGTGGGAATCGGCATAATTTTTACGGGATATTTGTTTAATTGGATTTTGTAAGAGCATTTTTATGTAGAAGAGGAAATAACCCAATAACTATTTTAAACAGAAGCAACTCAATTCTGTTTAAAATAGTTATTGGGTTATTTTTCAATTTTTATTAAAAAATTCCTAGCTTTATTGACAGTCACCCCCTTTCCCATTAAACTCAAGGAAGAAGTGAAGAAAGATTATTAATCCGGCTGGGACCGGATTCTTTTTTTTAAAGCAAGAGCTTATGTGTTTGGTGCACTTCCTTATTTAACCATAAATTTTAAAACTAAAATCAGATGAATGAAGCTATTGGAAACATTAACCTAAAAGAGCTTTCCGCCGCCATCTCCTTAGTCTGTGATGAAAAGGGTCTAGCCAAAGAAAAAGTAATGGAAATTGTGGAAGAATCTTTAGCCGCCGCTTACAAAAAAGATTACGGCAAGAAAGGTCAGATTATTCGTTCCAAATTTGATCCCGAAAAACAAACTGCCGCTTTTTTTCAAATCAAGGAAGTAGTAGACGAAACTACTCGTAATATGGAAGAGATTCCAGAAGAAGAAACGGAAAACGAATCTGAATTTAGAGAAGAAAGAGAAGACGAAACAGAAAAAACTCCACGGTTTAATAAGGAAAGAGACATTCTTTTGGAAGAGGCTAAAAAAACAAATTCCGAAATAGAACTAGGGGAAGAATTAGAAATAGAACTAGAAACTCAGAACCAATTTGGTCGCGTGGCCGCCCAAAACGCCAAGCAGGTTATTATTCAGCGATTACGAGAAGCGGAAAGAGAAAATCTTTATACCGAGTTCAAAAACAAAGAAGGAGAAGTGGTAACCGCTACTGTTCAGCGGGTAGAAAACCGCAATGTATTTTTGGATCTTGGCAAAATGATTGGTGTCCTTTTACCACAAGAACAAGTTAGTCAAGAAAACTATCGCGCCGGTCAAAGAATCAAGGTCTATGTGGAAAGAGTGAATAAAGACCTTAGAGATACCACCGTGGTTTTGTCTCGTTCCAATCCTAAGCTAGTAGCCAAGCTGTTTTCTCTAGAAGTGCCAGAAATTTTTTCTGGAGCGGTGGAAATTTTTTCTATTGCCAGAGAAGCTGGTTCTCGCTCAAAAATCGCCGTAAGATCTAAAGAAGAAGGCGTTGACCCGATTGGGTCTTGTGTTGGTCAAAAGGGAATCAGAGTCCAATCAGTGATAGACGAGCTTGGTGGAGAAAAAATAGACATCATTGAATACAATGAAGATCCAGAAATTTTTATTAGTCATGCCCTGTCTCCAGCTAAAGTAAAGTTCGTGGAAATAAAGGAAGCCGAAAAAACGGCAACCGTAGTAGTTGATCCCGATCAATTAAGTTTGGCCATTGGTAAACGCGGTCAGAATGTTCGATTAGCCGCTCGCTTAACCGATTGGAAGGTTGATATTGTTAATTCAGAAGATGTTGATCTTTTGGAAGTGGAGAATGAAGAAGTCGCAACAAATCCAAAAGCAACGGCAGAAGAAATAGAAAAAGAAGTTCCGGCAGAAGAAAAACCTAAAAAGAAAGCAAAGAAAAAGACCAAGGGGAAAAAAGAAGAAGAAAAACCTAAGAAGTAAGTCAAGAAAAATGGAAAAAATTACCGTTTTAGGGCACACCAACCAAGATACCGATGCCACGGTCGCCTCTTTGGTCTTGGCAAAAATTTTAACCAAGGCCGGTCGTTACCACGCCAAGGCCATTATTTCTGATCAGCCAAACAGGGAAACTGAATTGGTTTTAAAAAAATTTGATTTTAAAAAACCACAAAAGCGTGCACTGGTAAAAGGGGAAAAAGTTTTTTTAGTAGATTTTAACGAGGAGGAACAATCTCCCGCTCTTTTTTCTAAGGTAATCGTTGAAGGCTTAATAGATCATCACAAGCTTTCTATTAATTTTAAAAAGGAATATCCGATTTTTTTTAGAGTGGAGCCACTGGGAAGTTCTTCTTCTATTGTTTACAAGATGTCTTGCGATTGGCGAATAACTTTAGACAAAAAAACAGCTGGTCTGCTTTTAGCCGGTATTGTTTCCGACACTCTGAATTTTTCCTCTCCCACTACAACCACAGAAGATAAACAAATAGCTCAAGAATTAGCTGTCGTTTCTGGTGTTAATATTGACCAACTAGCCAAAGAAATGTTTCAAGCCAAATCGGACTTGTCTGGTATTCCGCCTAAGAAAATTATTACCACCGATTACAAAAAATTTCGGTTTGGTCAATTTAAAACCGGAATCGGGGTTTTAGAAACAGTTGATTCCCAAGGGGCCTTGTTATTGGAGAGGAAATTAAGAAAAGCGCTTTCTGAGCATAAGAAGAAAGAAAAGTTGGACTTAATATTTTTGGGGATTGTAGATATTTTAAAAAGTCACACTGATCTTTTGTTGATTGGCAGAGAGGAAGAAGAAGCGGCCAGAAAAGTTTTTCCTAATGCCAAATTAGAAGAAGGAATGCTTCGGCTGCCCGGAGTAGTTTCCCGTAAAAAACAGATTGTTCCCGAATTCGAAAAGAAATTAAAATAACCCTATGCCAAAAGTTACCCTAAAAGATTTACCTCAATCAGAAATTATTTTAGAAATAAACATTTCTAAACAGGAACTAGCTTCTTTTGCCAAAAAAGCGGCGTTGATTTATTCCAAGAAAAACCCTCTCCCTGGTTTCCGCCCTGGCAAGGCTACCGTAGAAGCAGTGAAAAAAGTGGCCGGAGAAGAAGGTTTTAAAAAAGAAGTCTTAGAAACAGCAATCAATAAAACATTTTTAGCAGCTCTTTTGGAGAAAAAGCTAGATATTTTTGGTTCCCCTAAAATAGATGTTAAAGAAAATTCCCCAGAAACCGGTTTGATTTACGAAGCCCGAATAAGTGTTTTCCCCGAAATAACACTACCAGATCTTAAAAAATTAAAATTTAAAAAACCAAATTTAGAAGAAATTAAAATTACAGAAGAAGAAACAACTAAAGTCTTAGACCATCTGCGAAAATCACGAGCCAAAACAGTTACTGTGAATCGTGAAGCTAAGAAGGGTGACTTGGTAGAAATAAACTTTAAGCTTTCTTTCTCTGGAGTGCCGGTGGAGGGTGGTTCTAGCATGAATCATCCGCTGGTTATTGGCGAAGAAAAATTTATTCCCGGCTTTGAAGATCAACTAATTGGATTAAAAGCCGAAGAAAAGAAAAATTTTTCTCTTGATTTTCCTAAAGATTATTACGACGACAATCTAAAAGGTAAAAAAGGAGAGTTCGAGATTTTAATGAAATTAGTACAGGAACAAGAGCTACCAGAAGTAACCGATGACTTTGCTAAGGGACTGGGTCGTTTTACCAGTGCAGAAAATTTAAGAGAAAGCCTAAGAAATAATCTAAGAAACGAAAAGGAAGCAAAAATGATTCATGAATCATTAGAGGATTTAATAAAGACGATTGCCGAAGAAACCAAGACGGAAATTCCCAATGTTTTTGTGGAAGAAGAAAAAAATAAAATGCTTTCGGAACTAGAAAACCAGCTTACCCATATGGGACTTTCCTTGGAAACTTATTTGGAAAAAGTAAAAACAACCAAAAAGGCTCTTTTAGGTGATTGGCACGATGATGCCAAAAAAAGAGTTAAGACCGAACTAGCATTAATGACCATCGGCAAAGAAAAAGAAATCAGCGCCACAAAAGAAGAAATAGAAAAAGAAACAGAAAAATTGCTCAACGAATTCCGTCAAAGCGGGGCCGAAACTAAAGATATAGATCCAGAGCGAGTCAAAGCCTATGCCGAAAACTTTTTGAGTAAACAGAAGGTGATTGCTTGGTTAAAGAAAGAATTCTTGGAGGTTTAAAAGCGCTTGATTCTTGGGAAGACTCGCTTGGGCAGACAAGGCTCTGAGTCTGCCTACGCGAGTCTTCCCAAGAATCAGCAATGCGACCACAAGTTAACACAGAGAGCCTTCCCTAAGACGATATTCTTTTTCGGAGTACGCTCGACCTCGACCGGGTCTCGCTCCGCCTTGTTCCTGTTTTGTTCTCTCTAAAAAGCTTGGAGCTTAATGGGCGGGAACAAGGAGCCTCCTCTAAAGACATCTGCTTGGAAATGATGCCAGTCAAGAGGATATACTAAACTTATCGAATAATATTTTAATTTAATTTTATGAATCTTATACCTACTGTTATTGAAAAATCACAATACGGAGAGCGAGCTTACGATATTTATTCTCGCCTCTTAAAAGAAAGAATTGTTTTTCTTTCTGGTGCTATTGACGACCCTACTGCCAATACTATTATTGCCCAACTTCTTTTCTTGGAAAGCCAAAACAAGGAACAAGATATTAAGCTTTACATTAATTCTCCTGGCGGAAGCGTTACTGCTGGTTTGGCAATTTTTGATACCATGAATTATGTAAAATGTGATGTATCCACAATTTGCGTGGGTATTGCTGCTAGCATGGCGGCGGTACTGCTTTCTGCTGGTTGCAAAGGAAAAAGACTGGCTCTTCCTAATTCAGAAGTCCTGCTTCATCAGGTAATGGGTGGTGCCGAAGGTCAAGCTTCTGATGTAGAAATTTCTGCTAGGCACATTTTAAAAACCAAAGAAAAATTAAATAAAATTTTAGCGCAAACTACCGGTCAAAAAATATTACAGTTAGAAAAAGACACTGATCGTGATTTCTACATGAGCGCGGAAGAAGCCAAGAAGTATGGCGTAATAGATAAAATTATTAAATAAATGAACTTTGTGTATTTGAATGCATTTCTTCGTTAAAACCTCCGTCGCTCGCTCTTCGTAACATAATTACGCGTCGCTCGCTTACTCGGTTTTGCCTTGAACTGCATTCAAATACACAAAGTCCCAGCCAAACAGTTCCATAAAAAGTAAAAAATCGCCATGGGAAAATTTAGTATCCTACCGGTCATTTTATCTTTTAGCTTCTTGATTGTTATTGCGGACCTCTTAATAAAGAAAGCGGCGTTAAAACAAGTTTTTTCCGTACCGATCTTTCTGGGAGTGGCCGGTTTAATTTACTTTTTCTCAGTTTTTGGTTGGTTCTTTGTTTTTAAAAAAATGGAATTCTTAAACGCTGGAATTATTTTTACTCTCACTTTTATAATTTCTTCTGCCTTAATCAGCGTTTTTTACTTTAAAGAGCAACTTTTACCAATAGAGATTTTGGGGCTATTCCTGGCCGTTGTTTCTATCTCTCTACTTTACCGTTTAACCTAAGCTAAAATTACACGACACGAATTTATTAGAGCAAGGCCGAGCTCTGATTTGCGGTGAGGTTGATTGTTTGATTGATTTTTAAAAAATGTACCAAGAAAAGCTAGTTAATATTTTAAGCCGACTTCCCCGCTTCCGTGTGGCACAGATTAAGCGCGCTATTTTTGTTTCCCTTTTTGATTCTTGGGAACAAGTTTCCGTATTGCCCAAGGAACTAAAAGAAGAATTAGGAAAAGATCTGCCATTGAGTATTGATGTTGAAAAAAAAGCGGATACGGATAACCAGACTCAAAAAGCGGTCTTAACCTTTGACGGAGTACGAGTAGAAACAGTTTTAATTAAAGGCAGTGAAGGCAACAATTCGGTTTGTGTTTCGGTGGCGGCTGGTTGCCAATTGGCTTGCACTTTTTGTGCTACTGGTCAGGCCGGATTCAAAAGAAACCTAACTAATTGGGAAATTCTTTTGCAACTTATTTTTTGGGCGCGCGAATTAAAAAAGGAGAACCAAAAAATAACGAGCGTGGTTTTTATGGGAATGGGCGAACCGTTTTTGAATTATGAAGAAGTAAAAAAAGCGATTCTAGCAATTAATGATCCAGAGGGTTTGAATATTGGTGCTAGGAAAATTTCCGTTTCTACTGCCGGTATTACAGAAGGAATTCGCGCCTTTACCCAAGAAGACTGGCAGGTAAATTTAGCTTTCTCCCTGCATTTTTCTAATAGTGCGGAAAGACAAAGATATATGCCGGTAGAAATAACTAATCCGACAAGAGAGGTTCTAGGAGCTTTGCGCGATTATTTAAAAATCAGGCGTCGTAAAATAATGATTGAATACGCCTTGTTTTTGGGAATAAACGACTCCCCTGCCGATGCCCAAGAATTGGGGAGACTTTTAAAAAAGGGCTTGGGTGGCTTGTTTATGGTCAATCTTTTAAGTGGCAACCCAGTCGGTGATTTTAAGCCAGCTTCCAAGGAAACAGTGATGGCTTTTAGGAAAGAATTAGAAAAGTTGCAGATAGAGGTAGTTGTACGGAAAAGCCGCGGAACTAGTATTAATGCGGCTTGTGGTCAATTAGCGGGAAATAGGACTTCTCCATTTGGTGCATTTCTTCGTTAAAACCTCCGTCGCTCGCTCTTCGTAACATAATTACGCGTCGCTCGCTTACTCGGTTTTGCCTTGAACTACACCAAATGGAGAAGTCCTGTTGATTTCTAAAACAGCTAGGCAAAAACAAAAAATAGCGGTAAAAATAGATGGCAGTTTATTAGGATTAGGGATTACAATAATCAATTGCGCCCGTAGCTCAGCTGGATAGAGCGTTGGCCTCCGAAGCCAGAGATCAGAGGTTCAAATCCTCTCGGGCGCGCATTTGGAAACTGGCCAATAACTATTCAAATTGTCTCTCTAAGAGACGCTCGGCTTTTTCTTTTAAAAATCTATGTTTCTTTTTTAAAGCCAATATTTTTTTCGGAGTACGCTCGCGCTCGACCGGGCCTCGCTCCACCTTGTTCTTTTTCTCTTTTGCCTAAAAAGCTTAAACTTTAGTAGGAGAGAACAAGGGGCCTCCTTAAAAAACATTGGCTTTAAAAAACACGAGATATTCCTCTTAAATGCTTATCGATTAATTTTTATAGTGCTAGATTAAATCTGTTGAATATTTCTTGGAGAGGTGCCAGAGTGGTCGAATGGGCTTGACTCGAAATCAAGTGTACTCGCAAGAGTACCCAGGGTTCAAATCCCTGCCTCTCCGCCAAGTTTTACTTTTTTTATTTAAAACTTTTTTATTATTTGTGTGATAGGATTTTAAGAGTTTTAAATTTTGAATCGTGATGAAAAAAGATAAAAAAAAATTAGCTATTTTTGAAGGTAAAAAAATCCGCCGAGCTTGGAATGAAAAACAAGAAAAATGGTATTTTTCAGTTGTGGATGTTATTAAAGTGCTTACTAACAGCGTCAATCCAACGGATTATTTAAAAAAATTAAGGAAAAGAGATCATCTACTCGCCAATTACCTAGGGACAAATTGTCCCCAGGTAGAAATGATCGGGGAAAATGGTAAAAAAAGAAAAATTCTAGCCGGAAGCCCAGAGCATTTATTGCGCCTTATTCAATCCGTACCAAGTTCAAAAGCGGAACCAATTAAAATTTGGTTGGCTAGGGTTGGCTATGAAAGAATCCAAGAAATATCCAATCCAGAAAAAGCACTGAATCGTTCGCGCAATTATTGGCAAAAGATGGGCCGAAGTCAAAAATGGATCCAGCAACGAATGATGGGTCAGGAAATCAGAAATAAGTTAACTGATTATTGGAAAAGTAATAAAGTCAAAGAAAAAGACGAGTACGCTATTTTGACAAATATTATCCATCAGGAGTGGAGCGATTTAACAATTAAGAAGCACAAAGCCCTGAAAAACATAAAACGGGGAAATTTGCGTGATCATTTAACGGATGCAGAGCTGGTATTTACCGCTCTCGCTGAATTATCTACACGGCAAATAGCAGAAACAATAAAGGCTAAGGGATTAAAAGAAAACAAGGTTCCAGCAAAAAGAGGCGGACAGATAGCTAAAAATGCACGGCTAGAACTGGAAGAAAAAACCGGCAAGAAAGTGGTGACTGGTAATAGTTTTTTTCCAAAATTAAGGAATAAAGAATATTTGCGTTAAAAACCATGAACAATAAAATAAACCAAATAAAAAGCCTAGTAAAAGACGAATGTCTTAATTTGGGATTTGTTAGGAAATGGTTTTATAGCGTTCATCTATTGGGTGTTGAGAAGTTTGCAAAAGAAATTTTAAAAAAATTACCTAAGGCTAATGGAGAGATTGTTTTGCTTGGTGTTTGGTTGCACGATTTACAAAGAATAAGGGGATTGAAAGGTGATCATGCAAAAGTGGGAGCCATGGAAGCAGAAAAAGTAATGAAGCAATTTGGATATTCAGAAAAAACAATAGAGCACGTTAAAGAAATAATTCTAACCCATACTTGCGAAGATAATCATTTGGTTCCGAAAATCATAGAAGGAAAAATTCTTGCCTCGGCAGACGCAATGTCTCATTACATCAATGACTTTTATCTGCATATTCTTATTACCAGAGATCAAGACTTGGGGAGCTTTAGAAAGTGGGCATTAGAGAAATTAGACAGAGATTATAATAAAAAAATATTTTTTGATTTTGCCAAAAAGATGATTCAAAAACGGCACCATATTCTTTTTAAATTTTTCACAATGAAGTAAGGTTAGAGATAATAATTTTAAACTGATGAATATCTGTATTTTTGGGCGACAGCATTGCTTGGGGATTTTATGATCCCGGAGTCGGTGGCTGGGCTAACCGTCTGCGAAATTATTTTGAAGAAAAAGATAGGGATTCTGAAATTTACAACTTGGGAATTCCTGGTGACGATACCGTTGGATTACTCGACCACCTAGAAGTTGAAGCCAGGGCTAGAGAACCAGAAATTATTGTTTTGGCAATTGGAATAAACGACGCCCAATTTATTCATTCAACCAACAGTAATAGAATTTCGGACGATGATTTTAAGAAAAACTTAAAAAGAATTTACACGGTCGCTAAAAAATTTACTCCCAAAATAATTTTTGTAGGACCAACCATGGTCAATGAATCAAAGACAAAGCCGATTCCTTGGAGCCCAGATAAAAGTTATTTCAATAAAAATATAAAACGGTTAGAACAAATCATTGAAATTTTCTGCTTAGAAAAAAAATTAAAATTCATTTCCGTAAATAGTCTTTTAGGAGATGAAGACTTGGATGACGGACTACACCCCAATACCCAAGGACATGTTAAGTTATTTCTAAAAATAAAATCAGAAATTGAAGTTTATATTGGGAAATAAATTTATTGAAATAATCAATTCGCCTAAATAATAAAAAACCAAATGGAAAAACCAAAAGAAAAGTTGCCAATTTATTTGCTCCTTGGCTATTTGTTTTTGTTTACTATTTTAGCTTTTAATCCCATTGATCGACCAACTTGGTTTGTAGAAAACCTGACTGTTTGGATTATATTGGCAGTGATTATTGGTTTTTATTTAAAAGGAATTAGATTTTCTAACACGGCTTATATTTTGGCGAGCGTTTTAATTTATCTCCATACCATTGGCGGTCATTATACCTTTGCCTTGGTGCCCTTTAGCTGGATAACTGATTTTTTTGGTTTTAGCCGGAATCATTTTGACCGACTGGCCCATTTTTCTGTGGGTTTTTATGCTTTCTTAATTGCTGAATGGATTTGGCGAGGAAGATTAGTTGGCAATCGTTTTTTGCTTTTTACTTATCCGGTTTTTGTAATTGCTACCGTTGCTATGACCTATGAATTAATTGAATGGATTTACGCGGCAGTGGCTAATCCAGAAGCAGGAATTGCCTATCTAGGCAGTCAGGGTGATATTTGGGACGCTCAAAAAGACATGCTAGCCGACACCTTGGGGGCGCTTTCGGCGGTTAGTTTATTTTTTGTTTTAAGAAAGCCAAGATTTAAGATTGGAAAGAAATAAGAGAAGAGGAAAAGATTTGTCTGTTGGTTTATCCATTTTAAAACCCTAGCAAGAAAAACATTACTTAATAATTTATTACATTAAAAAATATTTCCCGTTAGATACCCTTCCGTCTTTAATCACTATCCCCTCTTTCTTTAGTAATTCGATTTTCTTTCTGGTGCCATCGGCAAAACCACCGACCGATCCATTACTTTTTATTACCCGATGGCAAGGCACTCGGGGCGCAAAAGGATTTTTGTTTAAGGCGTTTCCGATCGCACGCGTTGCGTTCGGAAATCCGATAGCCCGCGCCACCCAGCCATAAGTTGCCACTTTTCCTTTGGGAATTTTTTGAGTAGCTGCGTAAACCATTTTTTGAAAATCGGAAATTTTTAATTTGTTATCCATTTTTTTTAGACCAAATTAGCGAACCTTATTTGATCGATTATAACATTAAAAGCGTGATCTAATCTGAATATTTAAGAATCTCCTCTTCTCTTTTTTTTATAGCTGGATTAGAATTACCCGTTCGCTAGCTCCTTATCATTTTACAACAAAACAGCCAAGTCTACTTAAATCGGAGGAAGGTAAAATGGCTTTAAATATTGGGGAAAAAATTGGCGAGGGCGGCTACAGAGAATGCTGGGAAGTATTAAATACTAATCTCTGTGCTAAAAGTCTTAAGAAAAAAATAACTAAGAGTTATTGGGGAAAGATTAACATTTACTTTTCATCAACTCTCTATACTCGGTTAAAATTTGGAATTTGCGATTTCAACCAATGGGAATACAAGATTTTTAAAAGCCTACCTAAAGAGCTTCATGATTATTTTCCTAGAAATCTCCAGATGAAAGAAGATTTATTAATAATGGAGCGACCACGCGATTATGACGGTGCCTATTCTCAGACAGTAGGAGAAATGGGCAGTGTCTCTAATGTTGCTTTTTGGATCCATGTTAATAAAATCGTGGAGATCCTTTTGGTGCGGCAATTGTTTTTACTGGATGTTTTTTATCGGGGGAACAATATTCTAGTTCGCAAAATTTCCCCTCAAGAGTGGCGACCAGTCCTGACCGATGTAAAGCGGATGGGCCGTTCCACCTACCCCTTTCAGCCGTTACTTTTTAGCCAAAAAGAGCAGCAGAAAAAATTCTGCCGGCGACTGGAAAGATTTAGAGCGACTTACCAAAAAGGTAGGCCGTGACTGGCTTATATTTAGACGAGCGTTATTTCCCAATTTCGCTCGTCTAAATTAAGATTATTTTTGTAATTACGGAATTTTAAAATAAATTTATTGCCAAGAAATTAACACAATTGATTCAATTTTTTAATATGCAAATTTTTGCCAAAATAAAAATCAAAGCCAAAGAAAATTCTATTAAAGAAATTACCCCTGGCCATTACGAAATCCGAGTCTCGATACCACCAGAAAAAGGCAAGGCTAATCAAAAAGCAATTACCCTTTTGGCCAATCACTTAGGAATTGCTCCTGGAAGAATCAGTATTTTGGCTGGTGCTACTTCTCGGAACAAGGTGTTTAGCGTAGAATAACTACAAGAATCGTTTTTAAAAATTAAAAATAAATAGACTTTTTTTATGTACGAAAAAATAACTACCCCGCACACTCCGGAATCAATCAAGGATCAGGGAGCTCTTTTTATGGCCGGCAAACTCCGCGAAACCGATGCTTATGCTAGATACGGCTACCAAGAAGAACGAGCCTGGGAAGGTCAGCTAGCCGAAAAAATAGGCGTACCAGAAGTAGCAGTTACCAACTCTGGGATGGCCGCAATTCACACCGCCACGGAAGCTGAAGGATTAAGACCCGGAGAAACAATCTTGGTAAGTACTGGTGTTTACGATTGCACAGGTGACTTGTTTTTGGATTTAAAAAAAAGAGGAATAAAGGTTGTTACTTTTAAACCTGGAAATACCAAGGCTTTAGAAGAATTGGCCCAACAAAATTCTCCCCGTTCTATTTTTTTTGAAAGCGTGGCAAACAGTCCAGAAATGAGAGTGACAGACATAGAATCGGTTATTAAATTCACTGACCAAATCAACGAACAATACCAGGAAAGAACCCCGGCAAAACTTTTAGACAAAAGAATTGCTACTAGATTTAGGGAAAGATATTCAAGTTTAGATGAAGAAGCAAAACAAGAAATTTTAAGTTCCATTACCACCTTTAATAAAACAAATAATTATTTCTGCTTTAGGGAGGCGGTTAGAGAAATGAAGAAAGGATCCAGTTTGGACCGAAAAGAAATTATTGGTGACCTAGTCGATATTGTTGGGTATATCAACGGCGCCGCGCGAAAAAAGCTAAGCTTAATTATAGACAACACTCTCCCCTCTCCTGAACTTTTAAATATATTTAAAAATATCCCTCAGGATTCCGCCACAGATGTTGTAGTTGTGGAAAGCGGAACCAAGCATTACCAACAAGGAGAAGACAAAGTTACCCTAGGAGTTGCTTATTCTAATAACCCTAAAAAAATAGAAGCGATAAGAAAAACAAGAACGCTGATTGGTGCTTACCTACAACCTTCTAGTCTTAAAAAAGTCCCTGAATCTTCTTTGGCGCAAATGAAAGAAAAAATGACTCGCCACGCCGAGAACGCTCTAGTATTGGCAACAGAACTAGTTGCATCAGAGCAAATGGAAGGAGTCTACCATCCCAACCTCCCTGGTCATCCCGATAAGGAATTGGCAGATAAATTTTCTCCTCAAGGAATTGTGTCTTTATTTTATGCTGAGCTAAAAGAAATGACTAGCGAAGAATTGGTCCGGAGAGTCTATGAAAAAGGTCAAGGAAAAATTAAAATTGGCGGAAGCTTTGGTCATCCGGAAACTTGGATCTTACCATTGGGAGAAAAATTATTCCGAATTGCCGCTGGCAGTGAAGACAAGGAAGGATTTAGGGAAGTAGTTACTATTTTTAAGGAAGCCTTGAATCAAAAGAAGTAAACCAGCTTGTAACCTTTGACCAGCGTTTTTAAAAACCTAAAAATATAATATAATTACGGTTACTTAATTTATTATTAAAATAAAAAAATGGCTTCTGGAGCAGAATCAGATTTTAGAAGAAAATTTAGTCAAGAAAATCGGAACTTGGATCCCGAACAAAGAATGTCCTTGGGAGAAATAAATAGCAAAGCCAGAGAAGCAGCTAGAGAATATTCTAGTTATGAAAAAAAAGTTCAGCAAGAAGATCAAAAACCTGTTTCTTCTAGAGATCTTTTACAGATGAATTCCAGCGAATTAAAGAGAATCGACCGCTCTAGCGGTGGTGGTTCTTTTTGGGGGAAACTTTTTCATTAAATTTTTTACTAAAAAAGTAAGGTTATTTCTCCGTCTTGGTCTGTACGCTTAATTTTAAACTCTTTGTCTTTCATTCTTTTAATCGCCTCTTCTCCGGGGTGACCAAATTTATTTTCCTTTCCAGAAGAAATTAGAATGTTAGTTCCACTAGGAAATAAAGAAAAAAATTCTTTGGAGTTAGAACCGCTACTTCCATGGTGATTAGCTTTTAGCATGGAAGTATTTTTTAATTTTTCTTTGATTTCTGGTTTGCTTTCTAAATAGTTTAAAAGTACTTGTTCGCCTTTGTTTTCTAAATCACCCGACAAAAAAACCACTTTCCCGGCGTAATCCAAAAGCAGGGACAGCGAAGCTTCATTTTCGTTTTTATACTCTGCTCCAACCGAAAAGAAAGGATGTACAACTTCTGCCAAAAAGAAGTTGCCAATTTTTATTTTTTGCCCACGCGCCGAGTAAAGACGAGGTATTTTTTGGGAATTAATTTTTGATTCCAAGTCTTTATAAAGATTATTTTCACAGACTGCCCCCGTTTCTACCCAAAGACCAACTTTAAAATTATCTAAAACTTCTCCCAATCCTCCTAAATGATCTTCATGACAATGAGTAAGAAAAACTAAATCAATGGTTTTATCCCCTCTTGGCATTTCCTTTTTTATTTTTTCGATTAGATTTTTGTTGGGAGGACCACCATCTATTAATATCTGAATAGAAGTTTTGGGAATAGGAACAAAAAGCGCATCGCCTTGGCCAATATTAAACGCAGTGATTGTTGGTTCTATTGGAAGAACATTAAGATGGCTTCCCCAATAAAAATAATAAGAAGAATAAAAAGCTAAAAATAAATTAGCCAACACTAAAAAACCGATCTTTTTCATTTTTTTCTTTTAAATTAAAAATTTTTAAACCAAAGGCTAGGAGTGCTACTACCGCAAAAAACACTCCAGCCCAAAACATGTTATTTTCTAGGGAAAGACAGGACCAAGAAATTGATTTTATTTTTTCTAAAATCAAAACAAAATAAAAAACTAAACAGGTAGCACAAGAAGAAAGCAGTTCTGCTAAAGGGAGAAATAAAGGAGCTAAAAGAAGAGCGCCAAAAGAAAGAACGATCAGGGGAATTGCCAACCAACCGACCAGGAGATTAACAACCACGCTCAACGGAGAAAAGTAAGGAAAATAGAAAAGAGCCAATGGGGCGGTCGCTGTTTGAGCGGCCAAATTAAGAGCCAAACTTTCTTGTAAGGCCGTTGGTAAAGATTGGATTCTAAAAAAATCGCCAAAAAAATATAAACCCCAAATAGCAAAAAAAGAAAACAAAAATCCCAGATCATAAAATAGACTCCAAGGATTAAATAACAAGAGAAGGCTGGCAGAGAACAGAAAAGAAGCCCAAAAAGTAATTTTTCTACCACAACGCACCGCCAATCTATTTAAAAAATCCATTAAAAAAGCACGGCTGGCAGCGGCTGGTGCACCAATAAAAAGAAGAAAAAATAAAAGGACAGCCATTATTAAGTAGAAACGCACTTTGTGAGGAAAATTAAGAAAAAAAAGCCCAGCTTCTAACAGAAAGCCAAGAGATGTAAATTGCATTCCCGAAACTGCAATTAAATGAGCTAATCCTAGACAATTAATTATTTTTTTAAGCTCCAAGGAAAGCTGGCTTTTGTCTCCAGTTAAAAAAGCCAAGGCCAATCCTAAATTATCATCTTCCCAAAATTGGCGAGAAGAATTAAAAACCTTCTCTCTTAGGATTGAAAAGAAATGATTAAGGCTGAATTCTTTTTTTTCGGGATATAAAAAATCAAAACGATGATTTTTTAGAATACCTACTGCTTGTCTTTTGAATAAACTGGTTCGCTCGGCACCAGAAAGAGAGCGACCAAAATCCTCTGGAATCACCAACTGCCCACGAAAACCCACTCTAAAAAATTCATCTTCGCCGATTTCTTTTTCTCTGTTGTAAAAAAGAACCAATAAATGTTTGTTTCTCCCCAGGTCAATGTTTTCTTTTTGACCAATTTTGTTTATTTCCAGATCAGAAAGAAAACATTCTTCCATTCCTGGAGCTTTTCTTTGGCATTCTCCTAGGGAACCAAAACCAATAACTTCCTGATTGTTAAAATTCAGTAATTCGCCTTGATTAAAAAAAGATTCCGCCCAAAACAAGCGACTAAAACCTACTACAAAAAAGAACAAGAAAAAAATAATGACTCTTACTTTTTTTCTTTTTTTAAAAAAAAGAAAAACAAAAACCAAAAGAACAGCCCAAAGAAAAAGAGTTTCTTTTTTTAAACCTAATTCCCCGCCAATTAAAAAACAACTCAGAAGACCGACTAAAAAAGCCGAGTTGGCTATAATAAAAAAATTTCTCCAAAACATAAACTTATTTTGGAGAAAAATTATTAAAAGAGAACCAAATAAAATTAAAAAGAATTAACTAACTCTTTAAAAATATCCCCTCGGGCAAACTCATTTTCGAACATTCCAAAACTGGAGCACCCCGGCGAAAGAAGCACTACATCTCCAGCCACGGCAACCTTTTGAGCCAGGATTAAAGCTTCTTCTAATGAATCACAATCCCTTTTTAAAAATAATGAGAGGAGGAAATCAGCTGGTGCCATTTTTTTAAACATATTTTCTAATCGTATAGTTCCATCTCCTTTTAACAAGATTATTTTTTTTAGATTGGACGAGCCAATTATTGAATCAACCAGGGGGCTAAAATCCAAGCCTTTATCTGCACCGCCGGCAATTAGAATAGTTGGCTCCCCAAAAGAAGCGATCGCCTTAGCGGCCGCCTGAGGCGTGGTCGCTGTTGTGTCGTTAATATAAAGAACACCAGCCACTTCTTTTACTGCTTCTAACCGGTGCTCTAGCCCTTTAAAGCCGTAAACAGCTTTTTTTATAACAGAAAAATCAATCTTCATAATCACCGCAACTGCTACTGCCGCTAAAACACTTTCTACTCGATGACCACCGATTAAACTTAGTCTGTCTAAATCTAAAACTAATTCTTCTTCTAGGCCTTTGGCTGTAAAAATTTTACGGTCGGAAACAAAAACCCGGCGGCCACCGGTAATTCTGTTCTGTGAAAAAAAACAAATTTGGGCTTTGGTTTTAGCAGACAAGACTCGTACCCGCTTGTCATTATAGTTTAAAACGGCAAAATCATCTTCTGTTTGATTTCTAATAATTGCTTCTTTAGCGGCATGATAGGCTTCTAAGTTTTCATAACGATTTAAATGATCTTCCAAGAGATTGGTCATGACTGCAATGTGAGGGCTTTGACTTTTGGGACCCAAACTCTCTAATTGAAAACTAGAAAGTTCGGCTACCAACCAAGAATCTTTCTTAATATTCTCCAGAAGAGCTAAAAGGGGCTTATCTTTTATGTTTCCTCCTAAGGAAACTTTTCTACCAGAAAGCTTTATAATTTCGTAAATTAATTGCGAGGTTGTGGATTTCCCCCTAGTCCCTGTGATTCCAATTAAAGGATTGGAGAGTAAATCAAAAAAAACACCGGCTTCTGTTTCTATTGGAACTTTATTTTTTCTGGCAATTTTTAGATATTTAGAATCAAAAGGAATGCCTGGACCTTTAATTATTAAATCGGCACGACTAAAATCTTCCTGCCGGTGCTGGCCTAAAACATATTCAATATTTTTTAAATCCTTTAATTTTTCTAAAGAAGGACTGAGTTTTTCTTTTGTCTTGATATCGGTGACCGTAATCTTGGCTCCTTCTCGGTGAAAGAACTTGACCGCTGCTATTCCGCTTCCCTGTAATCCCAGGCCCATTATCGTTACTCTTTTTCCTTTAAAATTCTTTTGCATAGCTTTACGGTTTTCTAAATAGTAAGCGGACGACCTAATTTATCTTGAGTAATTTTATAATTGGATATTGCTTGATTCCCCCCAATGAACAGTTCTTTAATTCCCTCTGAATAAACAAAAGGGGAATCAATGGTCGCCTTGCCTTTAATTTTTCGAGGATCAAAAACAACTATATCAGCATCTTTGCCTTTTTCAAGGGTCCCCTTATGACGAAGAAGACCATATTTAGTGGCTGGACCGCTGGTTATTTTAGCAATAGCATCTTCTAGGGAAAGAATCTTTTCTGAAAAAACAAAGCTTCTTAAAAAATAAGGCATAGCACCAAAGCAACGCGGATGAACCAACTCTCCTTCTTTTAAATGCCGAGAAGAGTATCCAGCACCATTAGTAGAAACAAAAGAACCTTCTTCGGCAATCAACTGTTTTATATTCTTTTGATTAATATTTTCTACCAATCCCGTAATCCGATTTTCGGAAACAGAAACCAAATCCAAAAATACTTCTTCTATTGATCTTTCCTGATTTTTGGCAATAACCGCTACTCGGTGATTGGCTAAACTTTTCCCTACATTAGAAGTCGCCACAATTACACCGCCATAGTCAAAGCCACTTTCTTGCATTGATTGAATAACTCTATGCCTTTCTTGGGGATCTTTAATCCGGGAAAGAAGTGGTCCTTTACCTCCCTCTGAAACCCATTTAGGCAGAAGAGTGTAGAGAACCGGCCCAGACCAAGCGTATGGATAAGCATCATAACTAACATCTAATCCCCAATTCCGAGCTTCATTGATAATAGTCAGAACTTCTTTTTGTAGTCGCCAATTTTTTCTACCACAAACCTTTAAATGAGCAATTTGCAATTTAACCTGGGTGGCTTCGGCAATGGCCAGCGCTTCTCTTACTGAGCTTAAAATTTCTCTTCCTTCTTCTCTTAGATGAATCGAAAAAACTTTGCCAGCTTTTGCCGTGATTTCTGCCATCTTAATTATTTCTTCTCCAGAAGCAATTCTGGTATGGCTATAAACCAATCCGCTAGAAAATCCTAAAGCTCCTTCTTCTAGGGATCTTTCCAGGGCTTCGGCCATTATTTGTAATTCATCACTTCTAAGTTGCCGCATTTCATCGCCCACAATCGCCCGTCTTAGCGTTAAGTGCCCTACTAAGCTGGCAAAATTGGGATTAAATTTCCTAGTGGAAAGAAACTCCATTAGGCTACCAAAAGAGTCCCAACGGACTTGAGACTTGTTAATTTCGGTATATTTTTGAAGAGAATTTAGCGCTTCTTCATTTAAAAGCGGAGCCAAAGAAGTGCCACAATTCCCCCCAATAATCGTGGTTATTCCCTGAGTAATTAAACTTTCTTGAACAGGATAATCAAAGAGAGTCCAGTAAACATCGGAATGATTACTAACATCTATAAATCCCGGGCAAACTACTAAATTTTCGCCATCAATTACTTTAAAATCACCTTGCTCTTTTAGGTCGCCAAGGTCGGCAATCTTTCCGTTCTCAACCAAAAGATCTCCCTCATAAGGGATTTTTCCTGTGCCATCAACAATAGTTCCGTTTTTAATAAGATAATTCATTCCCATTAATCTATACAATGAATAGTTTGATTGGCTCCACTTACTTCTGAATAAAAAGTAATTGTGCAATTATTCACAGCCCCAACATAAGTATAAATATGAGCCCCTCCTCCTGCTTGCTGCGGATCCGTAATGGAACTAAGAGAAATATATGGATCAAGATCTGTAACCAGGGCCCCCCAAGCAGTAGAGTTCACGGTTTGCACCGGGAATTTTTGGTTCTGGTTGGCGTACATATTGCAAGCCAATTTAATAGATTCGGCGTCGGTGCGTCTTTTTTGGTCACGGCTCTTTTTTAATTGGCCAGTATAATTGATCAAAAGGATAGTGGCGAGCATTCCAATAATTGCTACCACCACCAACATCTCTACTAAAGAGAAGCCACGTTTCTTGGAATATTTTTTTTTAGACATTTTGTTTTTTAACTACTTTAGAAATTTACCCAAATAAACAGCCAAATCAACGAGTCGTTCTGAATAGCCCCACTCGTTGTCGTACCAAGCAATAACCTTTACCATGTCGCCCTTTAAAACCATGATCTCTTCCAAATCAACAATTGCCGAATGCTTGTTGCCAATAAAATCAGAAGAAACCAAAGGCAGGCTTTCTACCGCTAAAATCCCTTTCATTTCCCCCCGAGAAGCACCAATAAAAAGATTGGCTATTTTTTCTATGGTAACATTCCTTCTTAATTTCGCAACCAAGTCCACCAAAGAAACGCAAGGAGTAGGAACTCGAACAGCCATCCCGTCGAATTTTCCGGCAAGTTCTGGCAATACTCGAGTCACCGCAATTGCCGCCCCGGTAGTAGAAGGAGATAAATTTAATGCTGCTGCGCGAGAACGGCGTTCGTCTCCTACGGAAGCGTCTACTAGGCTTTGGCTAGCCGTGTAGCTGTGAATAGTGGTCATTAGAGCTTTATCAATCCCAATTTCGTCGTTCAATACTTTGGCAATCGGTGCTAAACAATTGGTAGTGCAGGATCCGTTAGAAACAATATGGTCTTTTTCGGGACGATATTTTTTTTCATTACAACCCATGCAAAAAATCGGTGTTTCATCTTTAGGCGGAGAAGAAATAATTACTTTCTTGGCTCCCGCATCTAAATGTCCCTGATTTTTTTCTTTGGTTTCGAAAACACCGGTACATTCCAAAACTAAATCTATTCCCATTTCCTTCCAAGGTAATTTAGCTGGGTCTGGTTCGGAAAGAAAAGCAATAGAATCTTCTCCAACTTCTAGGGAATTTTTTTTAACGCTCACTTTTTGGGAATAGCGGCCAAAAACTGAATCGTAAGCTAAAAGATAGGCACCCATTTTTACTCCAGAAAGATCATTGATTGCTATTACTTTAACTCCTTTTCTTTCCTGAATAATTTTTAGTGCGGCACGACCAATTCTTCCAAATCCGTTGATTGCAATGTTTAGCATTTTCTTAAAATTAAATTAATTAATGTATTAAACGCGCAAATTGTTTATTGCCGATAGCGATATTGGTAGGGATAGTACTTGGTATGCAAATATTTTTGGGCTTTCTTACTTCCCGGAGAAAATAAGAAATCTTTGTATATTTTTTCTATTAACGGATTTTCATGAGCCAATCTTAAGACAGAATTTTTATCTTGATTGTAAATAGAAGCGGCTCGTCTTTTCCTTATTTCTGGACTAGTAGGAATTGGTTGGCCACCACCTCCAATACAACCTCCAGGACAAGCCATTACTTCTAGTAAATCTAATTTTAACTCACCGGAACCTAAGTCCTTTAAAACTTGACGAGCATTACCTAGTCCATTAACCACCCCCACTCTTAATTCCAGATCAGCAATTTTCACTGTGGCAATTTTAATGCCTAAATCTCCACGGACTTCTTTGAAATCAATAATGGCCGGATTATTACCGGTTAAGAAAAAAACAGCAGTACGCAATGCCGCTTCTGCCACTCCTCCAGAAGCGCCGAAAATAGCACCAGCACTAGTTCCCGTTCCTAGCGCAGAATCAAAAGGCGTACCTTCTAGTTCTGAAAGTTCAATCTTCTTTTCCCTTAAAAGTTTGCCCAATTCTCTGGTAGTTAATACACAGTCCACTTCTTTTATTCCGTTTTTAGAAAATTCCGGCCTTGCGGCTTCATATTTTTTGGACAAACAAGGCATAATGGAAACAGTAAATATTTTTTCTTTTTCTAGTTTATTTTTGGAAGCGTAATAATTCTTAATCAACGAACCCAGCATTATGTGAGGAGAACTACAAGAAGAAAGATTGCCTAAAAGTTGCGGATAATTCTGCTCCATAAAAAGCACCCAAGATGGACAACAACTGGTAAAGAGTGGCAATGGCTTGTCTTTTTTGGGATATTTAATTCTTTCTATTAATTCATGGGCTTCTTCCATGATTGTTAGATCGGCGCCTAGATTAGTATTAAAGACTAAATCTGCACCAATTTTTTTTAATGCCGTCACCATTTCTTCTGTTACCACAGACCCCGCTGGCATTCCGAATTCTTCTCCTAACGAAAAAGGTACTGAAGGAGCAATTTGGACTGCCACCTTTTTTTGGGGATCATTTATGGCTTCTAAGAAGTTTTTAATCTGACTTTTTTCCGTTAGAGCGGCAGTAGGACAAACCGCTGTACATTGCCCACAATAAGTACACTCCAAGGGAGTATTAAATTCTGTACCCACGGACGCCTCTATGCTTTTGCCAACAAAAGCATAAGCTTCGACTGTTTGCGTGTCACGACAAACTTTAATACAGCGACGACATTTAATGCACTTCTCCGAATCTCTTGCCACAGATGGATTGTTTAGATCTACTTTGCGATTAACCATCTTTTCGAACAAAAGAGCCATTTCTTCTTGATGAGAAATTCCTCTAAATCGTGGCGCAAAGCGGTATTCGTCTATATCGTAGCGCGAAGCTAGTTCTTGCAATTCACAATCACCGTTGCGATAGCAATGAGCACAAAGACCGGCGTGGCTGGCGAATAAAAGTTCTAAATTGATTTTTCTGGTTCTAATAATTTCCTTATCTTCCGTTGTTACTTTCTCCCCCGGTGCTACTTTAAGATCGCAGGCTGGCAACAACCGTTCCTTTTTTTCTCCACTAAAAAGAACTTTGACTAGACAAAGCCGACAAGAAGAGTGGCTTTTGTAGGTTAGAGAATCAGACGGTCGACAGTCGCTAAAATTAGGATGGCTACAAAGAGAGGCCAGTTCTATATTTTCTCTTCGGCAAACATCTAAAACAGACTCTCCTTCTTTTACTGGTACTTTTTTTTGATTAATTTCTATAAAGAATTCTTTCATTTTTTATTTTTTTCTTTTTTTAAACGACTTTCCTTTTTAATCCTTAAAAATTCTCGCCAATGCTTGGTAGCAAATCCACCCAAGGGGCAAAGGGCCGTTTTTTCTAAAGCTTCTAAAAGATTTTCTAAATTAAGCCAGTCATTTTCTTTTAGATCATTCTCTTTCATTCTTTCTGCCATTTGAGCCAGAATAAAAGTTCCTTCCCGGCAAGGAGTACACTGTCCGCAAGACTCTCGCCGATAGAAAGAAGACCAAGCTTCCATTAAATCTTTTAAGGAAACATTTTTATCTACCACCAGAATATCTCCCAAGCCAACATTTATTTCTCCGGGAGCATCTCCGTAAATTAAGGGATACGAAAGAGCCTCTTTTCCTAAAAATTTTCCCGTTCCACCAATTCTTGCAAAAGAAAATTGCTTTTGATTAGCCATCCATCCACAGCAATCTTTTAGGACATTTCCCAATGAAGATCCCAGGGGGAGTTCAAAAACTCCTGGATTCTTAACCGTTCCCGAAACAGAAAACAATTTAGTTCCCCAAGAACCCGGCACTCCAAATTTTTTAAATTCGCTAACACCTAATTCTAAAATAGGAACAATGTTGGCAATCGTTTCCACATTATTAACCACCGTTGGCCGGCCAAACAATCCCTTTACTACCGGATATGGCGGTTTTACTCTTGGCTCTCCCCGTTGACCTTCTAGAGAATTAATTTGAGCCGTTTCTTCTCCGTAAATATAGCCACCAGCACCACGAATCGGCTGAACAATTATTTTTTTCCCGGATTCTTGAGTGGTGCTTAGAAAACATTTGGCTTCGGCTTGTTTAATGGCTTCTTCTACTATTTTAAACTGTTCCCGATAATTACCATTGATATAGAATAGAACTTTCTTGGCCGAAAGAGCGTAGGCGGCAATCAGTGCTCCTTCTATTACTAGCTGAGGATTTTTTTCTAGCATTAGCCGGTCCTTAAAGGTTCCTGGTTGTGATTCGTCGGCATTAATTATTAGGATAGGATTCTTTTTAGATCTTCTGGCCGTAGAGGTCGCAAGTTCCCACTTCTCTCCTGTTTTAAAGCCTGCCCCGCCTCTTCCCCTAAGACCGGAATCAATAATTATTTTTCTTACTTTTTCTGGCGATAATTTTCCAGAAAGACATTTTCCAAAGCAAACATAGCCCCCTTCATTTATGTAAGAGTCAATAAGGCAAGGATTAATCTTGCCCCACAATCTAGTAATTATTTTTGTTTCTTTCATTATTTTTAGAAAAATCAACTAAAAAATTCAGCAGTGGTTTGCTTAAAGGTAATTTTTTAACAAATCGTCAACTTCAAAGGAACGAACACCATTAAAAACGGTTCCATTTATTTTCACCACAGGACCAGAAAGACAATGCCCAATACAGCTGGTAGTTTGAAGATCAAATTTCCCCGCTGATTTTTTGTCAGCACGAACCCCTATAACTTTTTGGGCTTCTTCCAAGACTCTTTTTGCTCCTTTGATCCGACAATGAGGACCCATGCAAATTTTAACTTCTAAAAACTTGGGCTTTTCGTATTTTAGAACTTCGGAAGCTGTAATTACAGAAAAAACTTTTGCTGGCGCCATTCCAAAGTAATCGGCAATCAAGTAAAGTTGCTCTTTGGAAATAAAGCCAAAACAGGTACTAACCCTGTTCAAAAGGGGTAATAGATTTTTTTTTTGCGGTTCAAAATCTAATAAAATTTTCTGAATAGTCATAACGCGATTTTAGCATAAACCAATTTATCGTTCCATCTGGTAGTAAATTTTTAATCTTGAATTTTGAATTTTGATTAAATTTTAAAATTAAAAGTTCAAGTTTTAATCGAAATTCAAAATTAGAAATTAGAAATTCTTAAAGATTGATAACTATCGTGCAATGTTTTATACTGATCTTGTTATATTTTTTTTAGCAATCAAAAATCAAGCAATAAAATAAAAAACAAAAATGTCACCCCTAAACAATCGGAGAGATGATGATGTGCTTTCTTTTTTGTCTGGAATTCCTTCTTCGGATTCGGAAGTTAATTCTTCTCCCATTTCTCAACCAACCGCCACTCCCAGCTTTAACACTCCTAATCCCGCTCCTACTCCTGCTCCTTCTCCTTCTCCTGCTCCCATTCCTGCTCCTGCTCCTTCTCCCATTCCTGCTCCTGCTCCTTCTCCCTTTCTATCGTTTTCCCCTCCAACTACTCCCCCTAGCGTTCCCCCTATAACTTCTCCAACAGCTTATAAACCGAGTGGCGGTGGAAACCTGGAAAGCTTAAGTAGTAGTTTGGAAACTGGTAATTCGGGACCAATTGTTTCCGAACAAGAAAGCCCCAGCCCTTTTAATTTTTCAGAACAAATTGATTCCCACTCTTCTAGACAAAACTCAGAGCAACCAAAACTAAAAAAACCACTCTTAGAAAATCAAAATTTTAACCCACAACAAGACCAAATCCAAAAGGAAGTAATAGAGAATAATCAAGGGCAAGAAACTCAGATGCCGCCAACAGTTTATCCAGAAAAAAGAATAGATTTTGTTTTTTCCCAAGAAGAAATCACAACAAAAGGAAAAGAAGTTGTTCCTAGTAAAGAACCCACCAAAGAACCAGTCAAGGAAAGTAATCTGGAAAATAAGCCCAATAAAGATGTTGAGGCAGTGAAAGTTGATCTAAAAAGCAAGCCTATTAATAAGTCGAGTAGTGTTCAGAATAATAGTGTCAATGCTGATCGCTTGAACCAAGGTCAAAAATTTTCAAATACTAATAGCAAGACAGGGTCTGAGCAGAAAAAAAAAGAACCGAAAAAAACTCCTCCAACCGTTAATAAGGCAAAGGGCGAAGCCCCCTCCGCTCCACCTCTCTACTTAGCCACAATTTCTATTTTTCTTTCTAATCGGACCGAAAACGCGGGCAAAGTAAACGAAATCTTAACCGACTTTGGAAGTTTCTTTTTAGGTCGCATTGGCCTTCCTCTTACCAGAAAATGTGTGGAAAGATGCTCTACTCTTATTATTTTGGCAGCAGAGATAGACGAAGGCAATTTAAAAAAGTTAACCCAAAAGATCTCTTCCTTAGAAGGAGCCCTAGCTAAGCCTCTTATTGTTAAACGGTTAGGGTAGTAAGTCTTAAAAAAAAGAATGTTAAAATCAGGTCGCTTTTTTTTGGCGCTCTCTTTTGTTTTTACTCTTTCTGTTTTTCTTTGCGTGTTTTTTGCTTTTTTAAAATTTTTCCATCCTCTGTTAATCAGCCTTTCCCTTCTAATTGTCTGTCTTTTTTTGGCTAAAAAAACCAAGCTTTTTTCTTTTGAAAAAACCCTGGACCGCTGGGAGCTTTTGGCTTTTCTTTTTGCTACTTTTTGGTCATTGATTGTTTTTTTGAATTTCAATATTAGCTACCTAGGAGGAAGAGATCCTGGTGCCATGGTAGAAGCGGCCGTAATGCTTTCTCAAAACCAAAAAATCACTTTTCGTCCGGCTGCCTTGGAGTTCTTGAATAGCCAAAACTCCAATCACATGGCATTAAACTTCCCTGGTTTTATTATTACCGAAGATAATCAATTAAAGACCCAGTTTAACTTAGGATATATTTCTTACCTAGCTTTTTGGTTTTCTTTTTTGGGAGACTGGGGATTAAAATTTGCTAATATCCCAGGAATTTTTATTGGTCTTTTGGCAATTTTCTATTTAACAAAAGCCCAAACAAAAAGCTCTGTTTGGGGTCTTGCTTCCCTTCCTTTAATCGCTTTTACATTTCCTTTCTTCTGGCATGCTCGCCAAAACCTAGCCGAAACAACCGCTTTTGGTTTACTTTTTACTTTTATTTATAGTCTATTTCTTTATCAAAAAACCAAAGGGAAAAATTTTAGTTTTCTTTTTAGTGCTTTTTTTTCTCTTTTGGTTTTTTGTCTTGTAAGAATTGAAGGAGTTTTCTTAATGGCAATTCTTTTGATTTATCTATTTTTCCAAGATAAAAAAGTTGGCTTCCCTCTCTTTCGATCTAAAAAATTTCAGGCACTTCTTGTTGGCTCCTTTTTAATCTTCCTTGCTTACTCTCTTAGTATTCTCCCCTTCTATAAAAAAATGATTAAAGATGTTTTGGGATATTCCCCTATTAATCCTTCCTTTTTGGGCTTTTCCCCTTTTGGATATTTGCTTCCCAAAACTCTTTATGTGCTAAAAGTTTTTTTAAATTACCAACTCTTTCCTTTGTTGATTTTGGGAATTGTTTATATTTTGATTATCATTTTTGGCGGAATTTTTAGGAGAAAGCTTTCCCAAATAGAGCTTCTACTCTTGCTCTTTCTTGGTCCTTTCTTAATTTATTTTTTAAAACCAAACATTTCTCTAGACCACCCTTGGATTCTGCGACGATATTTGTTTGCCGTTCTTCCATTCCTAGCACTTGGTACTATTTTTCTAATTCATAAAAGTGCTAAAAAGCTAGGATCACTGTCTCTGTTTGTGGCAACAATTATTCTTATTCCTTCTTTAGTCCTGCTTTTTCGCTATATTTCTTTGAAAGAAAACCCATTAATAAAACAAGAATTAGCTCTTTTGGCTACTAAGTTTCAAAAAGACGATTTGATTTTGATAGATAAAAGCGTTTCTCCTAACGATTGGAGTTTAATTTCTGAACCGTTGCGTTTTCTTTTTGGTTTAAACACCGTTTATATTTACAATCCCCAAGATCTCGCTAAGATACCCAAAGATAAGTTTCCTAAAGCTTATCTCTTAGCCTCCCCAGAAGCTGCGCTTGATTATGGTCCCTATCTTAAAGGTAAGAAGGACGACTTTTCTTTGACCTTTTCCCAACTAAAGACGGCGCCGTTTAATAAAAAAACCGATTTTAAAAAGCCAATCGTTCTCCCTGTTTTAATTGAAGAAAAAAAGGAAAGCGCCATTTACGAAATAAAATAATAGATAAATGAAAAAATCGTTTTTAAAGAAAATAATCTTGATTGCAGTCTATGGTTTGCCTTTTGTTTTGGGCATATTTTTTTTAATAAACTTGATTTTCCCAAAACAAGTTTATCTTTATCAAAAAGAAAAACTAGAAGAATCATCTTTGGTTATTGATCAAAAAAATTCCTTTTTCTTGGCTCCTTTGGCTGATTTTGGCGTTATCAATCTAATGTTAGAAACCGAAGAAAAGACTGAAAAAGAAGAAACCGTTATTCTAAAAAAGGGATTCGCCGCCACTTTTTATCCTATTTCAAAAGAGCCCGTCCCCGCTCTTAAAATAAAAAAAGACAGAGACAATTTTTATTTAGTTTCCGAAAAAGAAAAACAACTCATTCCCACTGAGAATATTTTAAAGAGTTACACAAAGAACAAAGAGACAATTCCTCTAATGACCGCAGAAGAACGGCAAAAATTAACCCTAGCCCTAAAACCAGCTGGCTTTAGAGAAGGAGTTCTGATTAGTGATGAAAAACAAATTTTTTTAATAAGTAATGGAATGAAAATTCTGTTTCCCTCCCCTTTAATTTTGGAATACTTGGGTTATTCTTGGGAAAAAATTATTCCAGCAACCAAAGAAGAGCTTCGGCTTCATTCCTCCGTCAACACTGTTCTTTACCCAATTTTGTTTCATCCTGACGGAACTATTATTCAGCAAAAAGGGACCCAAAATTATTTTTTAGTTCAAAATGGAACGCTCATTCCTATTAACGAACAGGAAAGGGGAATAAACTATGAAACCGTAACAGCCCTCACTCTCCCATTTAACCAAGAAGAGCGAGTTTGCCACCCCGTTTCTGGTCGCTGCCAATTTAAACTAGATCATGATTTTAAAAATAATGATGGTGGCGACTATTATTTTACTCTTTCTTCGGGTATGAAAATAAAGTCAATTCGGGTAGAATTTTCACGAAGCTTTAATTTTTTGAATTTTAAAAAATTCCTTTCTCCGCTAAAAAATTAATTTAAGCATGCTTCTTTTCACCTTAAAACATATTCTTCTTTCCTTATCTGGATATTATTTTCTATTGCTACTTCTTGACTGGATCAGCCTAGGAATGGTCTCACGGTCCCTACCTCTTGGCGCTATCCCTGTTTTAATTGTTGTTCTGGGATTTTTATTTATTAAATTATCCCCTGCCGATAAAAATCCCCCCCCACTCCTTAGTAATCATTTTCTTTTCTTAGCAATTCCTCCGGCTATTTTGGGTGGCTTATTTTTTTATTCTCGTGATTTTTGGTCTGCTATTCTAATCGCCAGTAGCTTCCTTTTTATCGTTGTCCTAAAAAAGTTTTTTAAAAACAATTCCCTTGACTTTTGATTTTCAAAAAGCATTTACTAGGTTTCCAACTATTTGCGGAATAGACGAAGCCGGAAGGGGTTCTTGGGCTGGACCAGTGGTAGCCGCAGCTGTTTCTATTGACCAATCTCAACTTCCTTTACTCTTAGAGATTGATCCTAAAGACTCAAAAAAACTTTCTCCAAAAAAAAGAGAGGCTTTGGCGGAAAAAATAATTGCCAATTTTTCTTTTGGAATTGGCATTGTAAATTCCACCATAATCGATCAATCAAACATTCTTTTAGCCACCTTCCTAGCAATGCGGCAAGCGATTTCCTCTTTACCTCAAAAACCCGCTCTACTTTTAATAGACGGAAACCAATTGATTCCCGATGTAACAATCAGGCAAACTGCTATTACTCATGGAGATGATTTGGTTTGTTTAATTTCGGCTGCTTCTATTTTGGCTAAAGTTAAAAGAGACGAAATCCTAAGAAACATGGATTCTGATTATCCAGAATATTTTTTTGCCAAGCATAAAGGCTACGGAACCAAGCTTCATGAGGAGACTTTAAATAAATTCGGTCCCTGCTCCATTCATCGTCAAAGCTTTAAACCTATAAAAAAGATGCTTGGAAAAAAAACAGCTTGAAAATTTTTATAACTTGAATTATGATGCCAGTGTCCGAATTAAAGAATAATCCGATCAAAGATGCCTAATCCCAAACAAAGACATTCCAAGTCTCGTTCTCGCCGTCGTCGCAGTCATCAGGCCCTAAAACCGAAACAGTTAGTAAAGTGTTCTAATTGCGGTAAAATGAAGTTAAGCCATGTGGTCTGCGCTAACTGCGGATTTTACAAAGGAAGAAAAATTATTGAGGTCCTTTCTTTCAAGTCTCAAAAGAAATTAAAGAAATAGATTCTATCTAATGAATAGTAGGCACCTTAGCCGACAAGTGGCTCTTCAGACTTTGTATGAGTGGGATTTTAAAAAATCTCCTCTTAATGATGAAATAGAACAAATAACCCAAAGAAATATTCAAAAATTCAACGAAAGCATTGATCCTGAGTTTGTTAATCAGTTGATTAGGGGTGTGCTCAAAAAAAGAACATTGATTGATCAGTTAATCCAAAAAGCAGCTCCAGAATGGCCATTGGAACAAATCTCTGGCATTGACCGCAATGTGTTGCGCCTGGGAATTTTTGAACTACTTTTTTGTAATCAAGAAGAAGTCCCACCCAAGGTGGCAATCAACGAAGCAATTGAATTGGCTAAGGCCTATGGAGGAGGATCTTCGGGAAAGTTCATTAACGGAGTTTTGGGAACAATTTACCGCCAAATTCCGGAAAAATCATTAATAAAGGAAACTTAAATGGAAGATCGAGCAAAAGCACTATGCGATAAATTGGGTTTAATTTTTAACCAACCGGAATTATTACAGAACGCTCTTATTCACCGCTCTTATCTTAATGAACATAAAAAAGAAAAACTGGAGCATAATGAGAGGATGGAATTTTTAGGAGACGCCGTTTTAGAATTAATCGTCACCGAATATCTTTTTTTGGAATATGACAAGCCCGAAGGAGAATTAACCAATCTCCGATCATCTTTGGTTAAGGGAGATAACCTAACTAAAGTCGGTCAAAAAATCGGACTGGAAAATTATCTTTTCCTAAGTAAAGGCGAAGCTAGATCCCAAGAGAGGAGTCGTAATTATCTCTTAGCTAATACTATAGAAGCAATCATTGGCGCTATTTATCTTGATCAGGGCTATGAAAAAGCTAAAGACTTTGTATTGAAAAATATTGTTACAGGACTTCCTAGGATTATTAAAAATCAGCTTTACAGAGACGCCAAAAGCTTATTCCAAGAAAAAGCTCAAGAGAAATTAGGAATTACTCCTTCTTATAAAACGATTTCCCAGTCTGGACCAGATCATGATAAGAGTTTTATTGTCGGTGCTTATTTAGGCAAGGAATTGGTTGGAGAGGGTGTTGGTAAAAGTAAACAGGAAGCCCAACAAAGCGCAGCCAATAAAAGTCTTTATAAAAAAGAGTGGGAATAATAAAAATATGAGCCAAGTAGAACACTTAGGTCAGTATGATTCCGGAGTTTCTTACAAAAAAATACTTTTTTGGTTTATTGTTTTTGCTATTATTATTTCTCTTTCTTCTTTCTATTTTATTCTTTCTCGAACAGTAATCACCCTGATTCCTAAAACAGAAAATAAGAAGCTGGAAATAGAGATTACTCTTAATTCAGAAACTATCACTTTTAACTCAGAAAAAAGTTCGATCCGTGGCGTATTACTTACTCAAGAAAACAGCACTGGCAAAGCTTTTAAAGATATTCCACCAAAAAAAATAGAAGAGAATGCAAAAGGAAAAGTGACTATTTATAATGGTTACACTCGAGCCCAGGGATTTAAAAAGGGAGAAGTTATTTTTGTTAAAAATGGTAACTCCCAAGAAAAGGCCGCTTTTACGGAAGACTTTGTGGTTTATCGAAGCAAAAGCCGAACAGTAGAGGTAATGGCTCTTACCAAGGGATTAACCGGTCACATTCCCCCATCAGATTTTAACTTTGAAAAATACGATACTTTTATGAATGAGAAGGTGACCGCCAAAAGCGACGAAGCTTTTTCTGGTGGCATCCGTACTGCTACTCTGGTTACCGAAGGTGATATTGAAGTGTCAAAAAACGAGATTTATCAAGAATTAATCAATAAAAACTTAGATAGCATTAGGGAAAAATTAAGAGAAGGTGAAGAATTGAGCCGTAAAAATTCTCTAAGCTCTCTTACCTTTTTTCATTCCGATGTTGCCGCTCCTTTTGAAACCAACAACTTCTCCTTGGAATTAACCGCCAAAACTACCGCTGCTGTTTTTAAAGAAACCGACCTCTTAGCCTTGATCAAAGGCAAGCTAGAGTCGATGAGCGAAGAAGATCAGGAATTTTTGGAATACAACCCTGAATCTTTAGATTATCAGCTAGAAGGAATAAACAATGACAACGGAAGTGCTACAATTAAGGTTAGCGTGAACGGAAAATTCCGTCCTAAATTGTCTTCTAAGGTATTTAATCCAGAGGAAATAAAAGGCTATAACGAAAGAGCATTGCGAGCTCATTTTGCTAATTTTAAAGAAATAGAATCCATTAAAGTGGATTTCTGGCCATCCTTTAGGAAAACGGTTCCGGAAATGGAAAACCGGATAATTATTAAGGTAGAAGAGTAATGAAAATTTTAATTCAGATTGCCAGCAACTCTTTGGCTATAATTTTGGCCGCATACCTTTTGCCGGGTATTGAATTTTCTGGATCTTGGGGACAATTAATTTTGGCTGGGGCAATTCTTGGAGGAGCTAATTTTTTGGTTAAACCAATCCTAAAGCTTATTTTGGCTCCACTAATCATTCTTTCTTTGGGAATTTTTACTCTGCTAATTAATATTGCTCTTTTAATTGCGACCGCCCTTTTGGTTCCTGGTCTTTCTATTGCCGGATTTTGGCCGGCATTTTGGGGAATTATTATTATTGCTTTAACTAACTATTCCGTTAATATGATTCTAGACCATAAAGAGTAAACTATGATTCAAAATTGGATTTCTATAATCAATGTCTTGTCCTCTGTTTTGATTATTATCTTCGTTCTTTTGCAGAACCGTGGTGGTGGCGTTTCGGGTATTTTCGGCGGAGATATTGAGTCTTACCATGTTAAAAGAGGGTTAGATAAACTTCTTTTTTTTGGAACAATTATTTTCTCTATTCTCTTTGTTGGCTCAGCACTTGCTAGATTAATTATTGGTTAACCAAATGTTTTTTATTGCTAAATTATTTTCCAGATTTGAGCGTTGGATAAAAACTGTTCCTTTAATCCTAACTAATTTAGGAACAAGTTTAAGCAAGAAAGAAAGAATATTTCTTTTTGTTGCTTTTTTTGTCTTTTTCTTAGCGCTACCATGGTCACTTTTCAATTTTTATTTAAAAAAGACCATCGTTGTTCCAGCTTCTGGTGGCACGCTAACCGAAGCGATTGTTGGTAAGCCAGAATATTTAAACCCCGTTTTGGCTAAGGCCAGCGAAGCCGATAAAAGCATTGTTCAGTTAGTTTATTCTGGGTTAATGAAATACAGTGATAATGGTGAGTTAATTAACGATCTAGCTTCTGGATGGAAGGCTAACGAAGAGCGGACTGAATACACCATTACTCTAAAAGACAATCTCTTGTTTCACGATGGCACTCCTCTTACTGTGGAAGATGTTCTTTTTACGGTTAACACTCTTAAAAATTCCCGTTACAACTCCCCTCTTTATCCTAATTGGACAGGAATTGAAGCTCGTACTGAAGGAAAAAATCAAATTATTTTCTCCCTAAAAAAACCGTTTACTCCTTTTTTGCATAATCTTACCTTTGGCATTCTGCCTAAGCATATTTGGCAAGATGTTGGCCCAGAAGATTTCCAGCTCTCTGAATTTAACAAAGCCCCTATTGGTTCCGGTCCTTACCAATTTTTAAGACTAGAGAAAAAAGCCGACGGATCGATTGATCAGATTGTTCTTAAAGTAAATCGTAATTATTACCTAGGAGCTCCTTATATAGAAACTATCCTTTTAAAATTCTTGGGCAGTGAGACCGAAGCAATTGAGCTTTTAAATCAGGGAAAGGTGATGGCAATTAATAACCTTTCTCACCGCTACTTAGACAAAATAACATTACCTTCTTCTAAGATAAATCTTGAAGAAATAAAACTTCCCCGTTACTATGCTGTTTTTTTGAACATTTATCAAAGCAAAATATTGGCTCAAGAAGATGTCCGCGAAGCTCTGGACTGGGCTACTTGCCGTGAAGAAATATTAGAAAAAGCGTTGCATCAAAAAGGCGATCCAACTTATTCCCCTATTATCTCTCTCCCTATTTTGGGAAAAGAAGGTTTTACTCAGAGAAATTGCCAGCCAGACAAGGCTAAGGAAATTTTAAAAAACGCTAAGTGGAAATTTAAGAAAATATCTGAAGATAATCCAAAAGAAATTCTTTTTTCTCCAAATGGAGAGCCCCTTCAAATTAAGCTAGCTACAGCTGACTACCCCGAATTAGTTCGCACTGCCGAAGTATTAAAAGAACAATGGGAAAAGATTGGTGTTGAGGTTTCAGTTGAGATTCTTTCTGTTGGAGACTTGAGTAATAGCAAGATAGAGCCACGCAATTACGAAGCATTGTTGTTCGGCGAAACTTTGAAAATGGATCCTGATCCTAGACCTTATTGGCATTCTGCTGAAAAGAATAGTCCTGGGCAAAATTTGGCTAGCTACGACAATGTTGAAGCTGACGAACTCCTAGATAGAGGGCGTGCAGAAGTTAATAAAGAAACAAGAAATGAACTTTATTTAAAATTTCAAAAATTAATCAATCGCGATATTCCAGCAATCTTCCTTTATTCTCCCCGCTATCTCTATCCTATATCTTCTAAGGTTAGGGGAATTAACTTTAATATGATAGAAGACCCTTCTCGTCGCTATTCTAATATAGAAAAATGGTATCTAGGAGAAAAAAGAATTAAGAAATAATCAAAAAATAATTATTCAAAATGAAACAAAAAATAATTGATCGTTTTGATTTAAAGAAAGTTATTACAGAAACCCACAAACAGTTTGCCATCGGTTTGGAAAAAGCTGCTGGTGTTGGAGAAAAAAAAGATTTTGACTCTTTGGTGATTGCCGGAATGGGAGGATCTGCTCTGCCAGGATATTTAATTGCCTCTCTCTTGCCATTAAAGATGCCTGTCATTATTCATTCTGGCTACGGATTGCCTAAACAATTAACAAAAAATCCTCTTTTTTTTATCAGCTCTTTTTCTGGAAACACAGAAGAGTCTTTGGATTGTTTACTAAATGCAAGAAGGAAAAATTTTACCACCATTATCTTCTCTAGTGGTGGCCGATTAAAAGAAATTGCTGACAAAGAAAAAATATCTCAGGTCTATTACGGAATTACCGACCCTAATTTCCAACCACGATACGCTTTGCCATTAGTTTTTTCCGCCATGACAAAAGTCTTGGAAAATTGCCGAAAAAACCAAAACTTATCGGCAGAAGTTCTAGAATTGGCTGAATTTTTAAAAAGCGAGACTTGCCAAGAGACTCAAGAACTAGGAAGGAAAATTGCCAATAAAATAAATGGCAGAATTCCCATTTTTTATGCTGATTTTGAATTACGATTTGCGGCGATGATTAATAAAATAAAAATCAATGAAAATTCCAAACTACCCGCTTTTTGGAATTATTACCCAGAACTAAACCATAACGAATTCAATGGTTTCCTAAACGGCCGTCCAAAAGACTTTATTTTTATTTCTTTAGGGAACAAAGATGGTCACCATCGAAATCAAAAAAGAATGAAAATTACCGAAAATATATTGACAAAAATGAAATATAATGTAATAAGGATAGAAGCTAAAGGAAAAAGCACTCTTTGTAGATTCTTCTTCTCTCTTTGTTTGGGCGATTGGATTTCTTATTATTTGGCATTGTCTATTGGTCAAGACCCTTCTCCTGTTGAGATGGTCGAAGAATTAAAGAAAAAGCTTACTTGATCTTAGTTTTAGAAAAATAAAAATAAATATTGTCTCTTTTTTTATCCGCCGAGATGGTGAAATTGGTAGACACGCTAGCTTCAGGAGCTAGTGGGCTTTTTGCCCTTGAGGGTTCAAGTCCCTCTCTCGGCACTTTTATTAGTTTATAAATAATTTTCCAATGTTTAGAAAACAAAAACCGGCACCACTTCCTATTAAAAAAGATTTAGTTGTGGTTCCTAAAAAACTTCCGTCTTCGGTTCATACAGCTAGACGCGGTGGCCAAGAAAAAAAATACCACGCTGGTGGTATCGTTTTGCGTGGCGATAATAAAGAAGATCTACAGTTTGCTAGCCATAACATCCCTCAAAGCTCTCCTGGCAAACTAAGAATTATCCCTTTAGGAGGCTTGGAGCAAGTTGGTCTTAACATGACCGTCTTTGAGTATGAAAAAGACATTATTATTGTAGATATGGGGTTGCAATTTCCAGACGAAGAAATGCCTGGGATTGATTATATTATTCCTAATTCTCGCTACCTACGAGACAAAACCGATAGAATCCGGGGAATTTTCATTACTCACGGTCACATGGATCATATCGGGGCTATCCCCCATCACATTAAAGTTTTGGGTAATCCGCCTATTTACGCTGGTGGTATGACCGGAGCGATTATTGCCAAAAGACAGGAAGAATATAAAGATAATCCAAAATTGAATATTAAAACCGTAACAGCAGAAGATAAAATTAGATTGGGTACTTTTGAGTTAGAATTTTTTCATGTGTGTCATTCTATCCCTGATTCTTTGGGAGTAGCCATTCACACCCCAGTTGGAACCGTTGTGCATACTGGTGATTTCAAATTTGATCAGAACCCGATTGGTGATCAACCAACGGATATAGCCAAAATTGCGATTCTTTCTCAAAAAGGAATCTTGGCTTTAATGAGCGACTCTACTCATTCAGGTAGTCCTGGATATGCCATTTCCGAAAGCAAGGTAAAAGATTCTTTTGAAGAAATTATTCAAAAGGCAGAAGGCCGAATTATTGCCGGTACATTTTCTACGCTCTTAACAAGAATCCGGCACATGGTAGAGATTTCCGAAAAGTATGGCAAGAAAATCGCGGTAGACGGCTATTCCATGAAAACTAATTTGGAAATTGCCAAAAAGCTGGGCTATATCAAATCTCGAAAAGACACCTTTATAGACATTTCTCAAGTTAATGAATATCCACCAAACAAAATCATTGTTATGTGCACCGGTGCGCAAGGAGAAGGAAATGCCGTTTTAATGCGCATTGCCAACGGTGAACATCGTTATATTGAACCGCACAAAGGAGATACTATTATTTTTTCCTCTTCGGTTATTCCAGGAAATGAACGCACCGTTCAAAACCTAAAAGATGGACTTTATAAAAAAGGTGTCCATGTTATCCATTATCAAATGATGGATGTTCATTCGGGAGGCCATGGTTGCTCTGAAGATTTAAAGTTAATGCTTAATCTTGTTAAGCCGCGCTACCTAATTCCCATCCATGGCAATCACTACATGCTCCGACTTCACGGTGAATTGGCAACTGGTTTAGGCATGAAGGAAGAGAATGTTTTAATTGGTGAAAATGGCCGAATTATTGAATTCAATAAACAAGGAGAGGGGCGCGTAACTTCAATTAAAGTTCCTGCCAATTATGTAATGGTAGATGGTTTGGGTGTTGGCGATATTGGTAATGTTGTACTGCGAGAAAGAATGCAAATGGCTAAGGACGGTATGTTCACTATTATTGTGACCATCGATTCTAAAACCGGTGATCAAATAGGAAATGCCGATTTAATTTCTCGAGGATTTATCTACATGAAAAACAACCAAGAACTGTTAAAACAAACTCGCCAAGTGATTAGGGAATTAATTCACAAAAAAACAGGAGGAATGCACGCTATTAACTGGGAGTATGTTCGAAACTCTATTAGAGATGAAATCGGTTTGTTTCTTTTTAACAAGACTCAGAGACGGCCAATGGTTTTGCCAGTAATTATCGAAGTTTAGTTTTGGATAAACTACAGCTTTGGCTTTCTTATAACCAAAGCTGTAGCGATGGATTTTGGTTTGCGGTTTGCCTAGAAAAATGTAGAATGGAAAAACTTTATTCAATTATGAACTTTTGGGAAATTAGTTGAATATAAGGGCGCATAGCTCAGCTGGTAGAGCAGTTGGCTCTTAACCAATTGGTCGAGGGTTCGAATCCCCCTGCGCCCACCCTCGCTTTCTGTCGCCAAATTTCGTATTTCGCTTTGCGAAATGCGTCGCCTGTTCTTTACTAAGAATAAATCTTAGACTATTATTGTAATAGTGTTAATAAGTTTAGTTATACTTCAACGCTCAAAACCTTGAAAAAAGTAGCGAAAGCCCTCAATGTTAGTGTTGGTGAATTGATAAAATAGATAAATTTTTATGCAGACTAAAAACCAATTTTTTAAGATCCTTGTTTATATAGCCGTAGCTTTGGGTTTACGTTTCCTAATTGTAGACAAAATTTTGGAAGGTACTGAGGTTTGGTGGTTACAGGCTTTAGCTATTGTATTAATTTTCGGCATTGGTATTGGTTATATTTTCCGTGGCACGGCAAAGGTGATTGAGGAAACCACCGATGTTCTAAAAGATAGAACAAAATTGGCAGGTGGATTTCTTCAGGCATTCGGAACTGCCTTTCCGGATATGGTAATCGGTGTAGTGGCCGCCTTTATTTCTTTACAGGTCAGAAGTACGGATTATGTGCGTGCCATTAACTTAGCTATTATTGCAGCCTCAACCACTTTTGGTTCTAACATCTATAACATCTTACATGCGGTTTGGTGTATTTATCGGCAAAATTTGGCAAACCTAAGACACAAGACTGTGCTTATGTTTCCGTTTTTCAAAGCTGGCGGAAGCTTAAAGCCACTTGAGGAGCACACTATTAAGCCATCGATTAAGGAGATGGATGGCGCAATTCGCATTTTGACGGCTTTAACTATGCTAACAGCTTTTGTGGCAATTAGTATGGTTTTGTTCGGCCAAGTCAAAGACGAGGAAGAGAAAATTTCAGGAGATCTTTATCAGTTGATTCTACCTGTGGGCATCGCTTTATTTATCCTTTGTGCGGGCATTCTTTTTTATTTTCGCAAGAGCCAACGACCCGAATCACCAATTAAAGAAATTATTGAAGAAGAACGATATTATGACAAACAGGGGTCATGGCGAATTTGGTTAGATTTAGTTTTGTCTGGTGTAGCTATTTTATTTGCAGCAGAAAGCATGATTAGAACCATGGAAGTTTTTTCTCATCTAACACACATTCCGTTTGTCGTTACAGGCATAATGGCTGGGCTTATTGGTTGTTTCGGTGAAATGCTTGTAGTCCACAACTTTGCAATCAATCCTAAGGGTCGTATTGGTGATGCTATTGTAGGCGTAGCTATGGATAATATTGTTACGACCTTGGGCGCATCTATTGTAGCGATAATGGGCGGTATATTTTTGGGAGGAAACTCGCTTATTATTATTTTCATTATTATTTTGACGGCTAATACGCTTCTTATTGAACAGATTTCAAAACTGAAAAATGATTTGCAAGCTATGAAATAAGAAGAGGTGAGAGGTGGCTCTCCAGTTTCGCTGGCACGAAATTCGGTGGCGACGGAAAACAAAGGCGAGCAAAAATGTTCAGATTTTACCAAACAAACACATCGAAATTATTTAAGAAAAAAATGAAGTCGCGTCTTTTCACCGGAATTCAGCCCACAGGAAATTTACATTTGGGTAATTACTTTGGAGCTATTAGAAACGCCATTCCTCTTCAAGAAAATTACAAAAGTCTTTTCTGCGTAGTCGATCTTCATTCATTAACTGTACCTTGCGATCCAAAAACCTTGAAAAAAAATGTTCTAGAAGTTACTAGGCAATACTTAGCTAGCGGTATTGATCCCGAAAAATCAATTCTCTTTATTCAATCCCATATTAAAGAGCATGTTGAGCTTTCTTGGATTCTTTCCGTCTTTGCTAAAACCGGCGAGTTAGAAAGAATGACTCAGTTCAAAGAAAAATCTCAAAAGAACAAGGAAAATATTAATCTAGGGCTTTTTAGTTATCCAGTTTTAATGGCAGCCGATATTCTGCTTTATAGTACCAAGATTGTTCCTGTTGGTGAGGATCAAAAACAACATTTAGAATTAGCCCGAACGCTTGCTGAACGATTTAATAAAAAGTACGGTGATACATTTACTATTCCGGAACCTTTGATTAAAAACAAAGAAGAAGGCTGTCGCATTATGGGACTAGATGATCCGACCGTAAAAATGAGCAAGTCAGCCAGTTCTTTAGAAAATTATATTCTCCTGGCCGAAGATCCAAAAATAGCAGAGAAGAAAATAAAGAAAGCAACCACTGATTCTTTGTCTTTAGTTCAGATGGATCCAGAGAGACCAGGAATATCTAACCTATTGACTATTTATTCCCTTATAACAAATACCCCCATAGAGGAGCTAGAAGCCAAATACCAAAATCAAGGTTATGCTCAGTTTAAAAATGATCTTGGGGAGAAAGTTCAAGAATTCTTAGAATCTCACCAAGAGAAAGCAAAAAAAATAAGCGACCAAGAAATAAAAGTTATCCTTCAAAAAGGTAGCGAGAAAGCCTCTTTGTTGGCCCAAGAGAAGATGAGGGAAGTGAAACAAAAAATGGGATTAATTTAATCTAGCGTTTCTAAGTTAACACCAAAACTCCAATCTACTTCTTTGTAGTCTGAAAGTAATTTCTTTAAATATTTTTTTATTTCTTGATATCTCTCCTCTTTCTTGGATTCAAATTTAATAGTCAAATACGGCCCGTTTTGTGAATAACGAATCACCATCATGGAATCTGGAGCTTCTAATCGCACTCCATCTCCAGCACGATCGTCGTCTATTACTTCTGATTCCGGAAAATCAATTCTTAATTTTTGGGCAATTTTTTTCATTAATTCAACTTTTAAATTGTCCGCGCAACCAATTTTGATTTCTGGACTAGAAATATATTGCGGTATTTCGGTTACTGCTTCGGACAACAAAAGCCCTGACTTGTCTAAAAAATCTAAGAGAGAAAGTGCCGAATAAGCGCCGTCATCGTGATTATAAAAATCGCGAGAAAAGAAAAAATGACCAGAAAGCTCGCCAATAAAAGCCGCTTTAACTTCTTGATTTTTCTTCTTTAAAAACGAATGGCCAGTCCGCCACATAAACGCCTTTCCGCCGTGCTTTAAGATGGTTTCGGCAACTGCCTTAGAACAAAGAGTATTGAACATGATTGTTGAACCAGGATGCTTGGTTAGCGTGTTTGCAGCAAAAATAGCTACAAGGACATCGTTCCAAATGATTAGACCGTTATTGTCTACAATTCCTATGCGGTCACCATCAGCATCAAAGGAAAATCCTAAATCCGCTTTTTCGGCAATTACCCGATCGGCAAGTCTTTTGGCCACTGCTGTTTCTGTAGGATCGGGTGCACCCAAAGGAAAGGTTGAATCCAGCTCGCAATTTGCTTCTACTACTTCGCAGCCAAACTCTCTTAAAAAATCCGGTATAAAAACACCTGCCGTAGCAAAGCCAGCATCTACCACCACCTTAAATTTCTTTTTAAAAGAAAAACGATTTTTTAAATCGGCCAAATAAGCCGCTTTAATGTTTTCTTTTTTGATTTCTCCAGGAACATCTGTGAGATCATAATCTTCTTCTGTAATCATTCGTCGTAGTTCAATCATCCCCTCTTCTACTAGGGTTTCTGAATAATCATGAGCAAATTTGAATCCGTTATATTCCGCTGGATTGTGAGAAGCTGTAACAAAAGCGCCACCGGGAATCTTTAGGTAATGCCCCGCCCAATAAAACATGCCTACCAAGCTTAAGCCAATGTCTGTTACGGCTAAACCAGTTTGACTAATACCCCTGGCCAAAGCTTCGCCATAAGATTCACTCGTGGCTCGAGAATCACGACTAATCAACGCTACCTTATGACCTTTTCTTTTTAAATAAGTTCCAAAAGCCCGACCTAAGTGCTCCACTATTTCTGGGGTTAAATCTTTGCCGGCAATTCCCCGTAAATCATAACCACGAAAAATATTGGGATTAATGTTCATAGTTTTAAAAAATAATAATTTATGCGTTTTCTAATAAAATTTAACCACTTAAACTTAGAATATTAGTTCTTTCGGAATCATGTAGCCGTTTTTTATTTTACCAAAAGCTAATTACTAAAACTAGCCCAGAAAAATATCTAATCTAAAGACTTTACCACGGACTGGGCATAATGTATTGTTGACTAGTCTTTTGTTTATTTTCTTTTTTATATGAAGATATTTTGGGAATTTCTTAAAAAAAACAAGCTCTTTTTTTTTGTTCTTGGAGTAGCTCTTTTTGTAAGATTAATTTTCATAGAAAATGTTATTTTTGACTTTGACGAAGAGGCATTCTTCCGTACTGCTAAAGGAATAGGATTGGATAATTTCCTTAGTGTGCCCGGACCGAGAGTTTCTTCTACATTTATTCTGCTAGGACCTTTTCTTTTTTACTCTTACGCCATTATTCTCTATTTATTTAAGAACATTATCTCTCTTTATCTGTTCAATATTGTCCTGAATGTGGCTTCAATTGCCTTTCTTTACCTATTCTTAAAGAAATTTTTTAGCTATAAATCCGCTCTCTTGGCTTCTTTATTTTATGCTTTTTCGCCAATTATTATTATTTATTCAAGAAGATTTACTAATCCCACTCCTGCTCCCCTTTTTACCATTCTTTTACTTTGGCTTTTGTATGAAATTATTTTTTATCCAAAAAATAAAAAAATATTTTTTCTGCCTATTATTTTTTCTTTAGCATTCCATATTCATTTTTCCTTAGTGAATCTGATATTTGCATCCTTAGTTACTCTTGTAATTTTTAGATCAAAAATAAATAAAAAATATCTTATTTTAGGTTTCTTAACAGCCGTTTTGTTAAATTCTTTTTTTCTACACGCTCTCTTTGAAAAAAAAGAGGGAAGTGAAAAGATTCAAAATTTTTCCAGTCTTATAGCAAAAGATAATATTAAACTAGAAAATCATCTTTCTTATGTAGGAAAAATGTTGATATTTAGAATGTCTAATACCTATACGGCAATGTCTACCTCTCTTAAGCCTTGGAATTATTCTCTTTATTTTATTCCTATTATTTTTTTCTTTTCTTGTTTTTCTCTGATTTTTAAAAGAAATAGAAAAACAAGAATATTAATTGTTTTTTCTATAACCTCTTTCCTTCCTTTTCTTTTCCTTGCAAATAGTGGAGCCAGATTTTACTGGTTCTTTTTCCCGCTTATTTATATTTTCATAGGTATTTTCCTCGCTGATTTTTTAGGAAACGAGAATCATTATTCGTTTTCTAAAAAAATCAGCACCATTTTTATAATTGTTTTTCTTACTGGCAATCTTTTTTTTATCTTGTTTTTTCTAAGACTCACCAATATCTTGGGATATATCCCAGAAGACCACGGCAATCTTTTGACCCTAAAAACCAAAAGAGAAATTAGCGAAGCCTATACTTCTTTGGGTATGCAGAACAATAAAAACGGAAGTCCAGATAATCTCTTTGGTTTTTCTTCCCGTCCGATTTTTATGAACGAAGGAAATCCGAGTAGTAACATCTTCTTAAATGAAGACACTTCTTACATTAAAAACAACTACTCGGAAGAACATTATATGTTTTTTTTAAAAAAAGATTTTTGCATTGAATCAATTGTTAATAAAAAAACAAAACTAGATGTTGGAAAAAATATTGTATTAATCTCTCTGGATTCTTCTCTTGATTATTCAAGTCTTGCCTCTTTCAATGAAAATGATAAAACCTGGAATAAAATTCGATTACCAATGGGTCTTTCAAAGGAGCAAGAGACCACCATCAAAATAAACTATCTAAACAAGAAGAACGGTATCAACAATAACGAAAAATGGATCATTATCCCAAAAAGAACTTTTCATCCTCAATCGATCAAAATTGATTCTTTTAGAATTGATGGGAGAGAAATAAAAGCAAAAGAAAGTCAAAAATTTCAAGAATATTATATATTTGAAATAACAGACTATGTTAAGGAAGGGGTGAATGAGCTAAAAATAGAAAGCAAGCCTTCTTTTATGTGGGGATATTTTTCTATCTTTGATTTACAGATATCTAAAGATTATTGTTTCTACGATAATCTTTCTTCTTGAATTAGCTAAATAGTAAACTTTTTTACACTAATTTAGTAGAGATTCTGAAAAATTTGTTAGTTCTTTTGTAAGGTCTCCTTTAATTATTTCTGTTGTTTTTACTCCTAAAATTGCTTGATTTTTAATCCCCGTTATTTTCTCCATTTCTTTGGCTGCTCGTTCGGTGCCAGACCCTCCCATTACGGCAAAAAAAGCAGTTTTTTTGAATCTATCTTTATTGTTTTCTAAATAAGTACGAATAGGAGTGGATAAATTCCAAGACCAAATTGGCGTTCCCACTGCAACCAAATCAAAGTCGTTTGGATCGTTTTGAAAAGGTTCTAGTTTGGTTAATTTACGAAGCGTCGCATCCCTGCCAGAAAGAAGATATCCTCTAACCCCAGCACGGTTTGCCGTGTCTTTGATTTCTTCTAAGACCGCATTATTACCCAATTCTTCCGCAAGCGCTTGAGCTAATTTTTGAGTAGTACCAGTGCGAGAATAAAAAACAATAAGCGTTTTCATGAATCAAAATAAAAATTAAACTTCCATTGCCAAATCATCACCAAACCATTTTCTGTAAATTAAATCATACTGACCAGACTCTTGAAGATTAAAGATCGCTAAATTAATTTTTTCCCGTAGGAGACTCCCCTGTTGCAAGGCAATACCATATTGTTGTTTGTCGAATATTTCGCCAACAATTTCTATATTGGAATCTTTATTCTTTTTCTCGTAGTAAATAACTGCTGGAGCATCAAAAACAACAGCATCAACTTCTTCATTTTCCAGCTTGGCATAAGCTTCGTCAATATTTAAAACCTCAACCACTTTTGCACCAACTTTCTTTAAAATGTTTTCGCTCGTTGATCTTCCAATGGTAGCAACTTTCTTGCCGAATAAATCTCTGCTGTTATTAATTTCTCCTTTTATTTTTTTAACCGCTAAAAAAGCGGTGAATTGCGCAACCACGAAACCAAAAGCTACGGTGCCACCGATTATAATTATTGAAGTGATTATTTTTCCAAGCCAAGTATACGGAATGTAGTCCCCATAACCAACCGTTGCCATAGAAACAAGCACTAACCAGAACGATTCAAAAATTCCCGGGAAATAACTCTTGCTGAATGTGGGAGCACTTCTTTCGGAAAGCCATAGTAGATTCCCAAAAATAAAGATAAAAGAAAGCAATCCAAGCATTATCGAAGTAAGCGCTTTATGGCTTTCGATTAGAATATTTTTAATGCTTTTTAAAAAACGGGGTTTGTTTCTATTTTTATTTACAGAAATTAACAATCCTGAATCTAGTATTGGGTGGGAGAAATCCATGACTCTTTCGCGATCTTCTTTAATGGTTATACCTGCCAAGCCGACATCAATTTTCTTCTTGGCTAATAAAGGGATGATTTCTTTGAAATCGCGCTTCTCATATTCAAAATCAACATCAATCGCCTTGGCAATTGCTTCCCATAAATCTATTTCAAACCCTTTATACTTCTCATTGTCGTCGATAATCAAAGGGCGAAAATCGGCAATAGCAATTTTTATTTTATTTTTCATCTTGTTGTTTTATCAAACTATATTGTAAAAAGATCCGATAAAATTTTGATGTGGGCGGCACAGGACTCGAACCTGTGGCCTCCTGCGTGTCGAGCAGACGCTCTAACCAACTGAGCTAGCCGCCCATTAATTACGAATTACTAGTTTTTAATTTCGAAATAAACTATAAATTAAAATTTAAAAACTATTTCTAAATTCCAATTCTGAATTTCGATTGAATTTTAAGGTTCTAATTTCCAATTTTAATCGAAATTTGTAATTGGAAATCGAAAATTAAAATAAGCTTCCACCGTCTGCCATCATGTCTTTAGCCATTTTCCGTTGAATCGCCTGGGCTGCATTGTTAAAAGTTTTTCTTAAATTCTTTTCTAGCTTTCTATCGGTTTTATCGGCAATAGTTATTTCTAACACCTTAAACGATCCGTCCATTTTAATAGTGACACCATTTAATTCTTCGGTAACTTCCATTGCTTCCATTTGCTTTTTGAGTTTATGTAACTGTTTTAGCTTTTCGAACATAATTTTAGATTAAATTTAAATTTTTTAACGCTCTATTTGAGAATTGTCTCCAATAATCATTCGCCAGCCTTCCGGTTTAATCATGGACGAAGCTGAAATCAAGCAATCACGACCAATAAGACTATCTATTATCCGCTCGGAAAAATCAATCAGGCAAGATCCTTCGCAAACAATAGAATGAGAAACGCCAGATCCCTTGATTTTACAATTATTGGCAATAGAAGTGTATGGCTCGATGGTGGCATTTTCTATTAAACAATTTTCCCCAATCACCACCGGTCCCCGAATTAAAACATTTTCACCAATTTTAGTCTTTTTTCCAATCACCACTTTTCCTTCCAGACGGGCCATTGGAGAAACTTCACCTAAAATTTTGTTTTCTTCTAGCCGAGACAAGACCAAACTGTTTCCTTCTAGCAAATCCTGAGGCTTTCCAGTGTCCTTCCACCAACCAGTTATTTCTTCCGATCCTACTCGGGAGCCATTTTTAATTAGGTAGGTATGGGCATCGGAAATTTCTAGTTCACCCCGCGGACTGGGTTTGATTGCTCGTACTGCCTCCATTATTTTAGAAGAATAGACATAAATACCAGTCACTGCAAAATTGCTTTTGGGTTTTAGCGGTTTTTCTTCCACTTTAATAATCTTGCCATTCTTAAACACCGGCACCCCGAATCTTTCTGGATCGGGTACTTCGGAAAGCGCTAAAAGACAATCTAGTTTTTCTTTTTTAAATTTATCTACTAAGGAATTGATTGGTCCAGAAATAATATTGTCTCCTAGATAAAAAAGAAGGTCATCATTACCTAGCCAATCAGCTGCATTTTTTACCACATGAGCCAAGCCTAAGGCACCGCCTTGTTGTTCTAAATAAGTAATCTTTACTCCCCATTTTTTACCGTCACCCAAGACCTTAGCCATGGTTTGGTCCCCCTCGTTGATATTAATTGCCACTTCCTTAATGCCAGCTGCCGCTATTTTTTCTAATGCGTAAAAAATCATCGGCTTATTAGCGATTGGGAAAAGATGTTTGTTGATGGTGTGAGTCATTGGCCGCAGACGAGTACCCTTGCCTCCTGCAGCAATAAGCGCCTTCATAGGCTTAAATTATTAATTACGAATTTTGAATTTTGAATAAAATTAGAAATTAGAATTTTTAAATTATTTCGAAATTCAAAACTAAAAATTATTAATTGACTGAAAGATAGTCCTTTAATGCTTCGTCTAGCGATCTTAGCTTGGGAAACTTAGTGTTTAGGAGAGCGGAATAGGCTGGTCTTTTGGCCGGACGAGGAAATTCGCTGGAACTAACAGGCTTAACTGTAACAGTTTTTTTTGCGATTTGGAAGATTTTTTGAGCGCATTTGTACCAAGTGCAAGGGCCTTCATTCACTAAATGATAAATGCCGTTTGGGAATTTTTTTCCGTTAAGTCCATCGGCTAAGAGTCGCGTGGCGAGAGATAGATCGAAGGTATAAGTAAAGGAGCTAAATTCCTCATTGACCACCGAAATTTCTTTTTTTTCTTTGGCTAAATCGAGCATAATGTCTACAAAACTTTTTTTGGTTAGCGGACTAGCGCCTGCTTTACCAAACAATTTTGAAGTACGAATCAAATAAAAATCAGTCATTGACTCAGATATTTCCTTTTCTCCTAAGAGTTTACTTTTTCCATAATTTTGAATTGGAGCTGGCCGATCACTTTCTTTATAACCAGTCTTTTTTGTTCCCGGAAAAACATAGTCCGTAGAAAAATGAATCAAACGACAAGAAAGATCTTTCGCCACCTTGGCTAAATAGCCAGGAGCCTCTCCGTTTATTTTATTAGCAAGCGCGAATTCTTTTTTATTTTCTTCGCATTTGTCTACAGCGTTGTAAGCCGAAGCATTAATAATCAGCTCCGGATCAATCAAGCTTATTTTTGTGGTAACTTTATTTGCGTCGGTAATATCTAATTCTTCACGATCCCAGCCGATTGGGCGTAAGTCTTGAAAAGTGTTCATTAGGCAAGTTCCTAAGTTACCGCGTGCGCCTAAAATTAAAACTGAATTTTTATGACCCATATTGTTTTTTATAATATTCTCGATAAGAATCATCTTTAAGTCTCTTCCACCAAGCTTCGTTCTTTTGATACCAGTGAATAGTTTCTTTTATTCCAGAAGAAAAGTTAGTTTCTGGTTGCCAATCTAATTCCTGTCTTAGCTTGGAACTGTCTACAGCATAACGAACATCGTGTCCTGGCCGATCCTTAACCTTTTGAATCAAGCTCTTATTGGCCCCGAGAATTTTAAAGATCGAATCTAAAACCTCTTTGTTTGTTTTCCGCTCACCAGTACCAATATTATAAACTTCTCCTGACTTTCCTTGGTGTAAAATAGCGTCTACTGCTCGGCAATGATCCTGGGTAAAAATCCATTCTCTTACATTCTCCCCTTCTCCATAAAGCGGCACTGGCTTATTTTCTAAAAGATTGGTGATAGAAAGTGAAATTAGTTTTTCTGGATACTGATTTGGTCCATAAAAATTGCAGCTATGCGTTACTACCACCGGTGTTTTGTAAGTACGGAAATAAGCACGACACATTAAGTCCCCGCCAGCCTTAGAGGCGCTATAAGGACTGTTTGGTAGAAAAGGTGAATCTTCTACAAACTCAGTATCTGTTTCTCCAAAAACTTCATCGGTAGAAATTTGAATTAGTTTCTTGGCATGACCTAGCCGCACGGCTTCTAACAGTTGATAAGTTCCCAAAACATCGGTTTTAATAAAGGCCTCTGGATCTAAGATGGATCGATCCACATGGGTTTCGGCCGCATAGTTAATAATTGCATCGACCCCTTCCTCTCCTAGCGCCAAAGCTACATCTTTTTTTTCGGCAATATCTCCTCTAAAAAAAGAATACCGCGGATTTCCTTCTAAATCTTTTAGATTTTCTAAATTCCCGGCGTAAGTTAATTTGTCTAGATTAATTATTTGGTAATCTGGGTATTTTTGGAGCAAGTAACGGATAAAGTTAGAACCCATGAACCCCGCACCACCTGTAATTAAAAGTTTCATAAGAAAAATAATGGATTATTGTTGGCTGTAAAAAAATAACAAAGTTGTTCTATTTTTCATTGGTCTTGTCTGCATTTGCATAATACCACAGGGCAGTGATAGAGAAAGCGTCTTTAATTTCTCCTTGCTGAATCATTTTTTTGATTTTTTCCAAAGAATAGTCGACAGAAATTAAACCAACTTCCACTGATTCTAGCTTTTTTTCTCCAGCAACTAAATCCTCCGCTAAAAAAACATGAGCTCGATTATTTGACAGGGCTCCAGCCGGGAAAAAATCGCCAATTTTGGTTATTTTAGATGCCTTGAATCCTGTTTCTTCACTTAGCTCCCTTTTGGCCGCTTCTTCTGGAGTTTCGCCTTTATCTACTGATCCCATTGGCAATTCCCAAGAAAGAAAACCAGCAGCATAACGCCACTGGCGAACCAAAACCAAGTGACCATCGGACTTTTTAGCTGCTACAATTACCGCGTCGGCTCTTTCTACCACAGCATATAATCCCCTTTGACCATTAGGCTGAATCACCGTGTCTCGACGAACTTTAACAAAAGGAGTTAGTTCAAAGACATACCGTTGGCTTATTTTCTTCCAAGGATTTTCTCCCATTATCTTAAATTTTAAAGCGAGAATCGGAATCTTCTTCATGGCGAATTTCGTCTATCTCTTCCTTTTTTCCTTCTCCTTTGTATAACTTATTTGGAAAATTAAGACACCAAGCATCTGTTTGGCCAACATTTTTGTAACCATGGACCACTCCTGGAGGCACAATTACCGAGGCCGGATCATTTTCACCCAAAACAAACTTTTCGTGACGACCAAAAGTTTGTGAATCTTTTCTGTTGTCCCATAAATGAAGTTCAAATTCTCCTGGACCCAAGAATACAAAGAAATCGGCCTGAAAAGCATGTTCATGGGGCCCTCTTTGAACGCCCGGTTTAGTTAGAGAAATATACCCCATTGCTGGAGAAAACTCTTTTGGCAGTTCATCGTTTCTAAAAATTTCTGTAAGCCAACCGCGATCATCGGTAAATCGATCTAGTTTTTTTATTACCACTCCTTGAAACATTTTTTTAGAATTAATTATTAAGGATTGTCTTTAAAATACTCTTCAAAAAAAGCTTTGGCTACTGGTACTGCCGAATCCGTGCTTTCTCCGCCCTCTTCTACAATCACTGCAATTGCTACTTCTGGATTTTCTTCTGGACCAAAGCCCACAAACCAAGAATGAGTTTTCTCGGTACCGCCAACTTGAGCAGTCCCCGTCTTTCCACAAACCGGCTTAGGAAGTGTGGAAAGGGAACGCGCCGTTCCCGAAACAATTGTTTCTCTCATTGCCTCCCTAATAATCCTTAGGTTTTCTGGACTGGCCAAATTTGAGCTTAAGATTTCTGGCTGATTTTCTTTGATAACCCTCTTTGTTCCTTCTTCTAAAACTTCCTTAACTAATCTTGGACGATAAAGCGTGCCACCATTAGCCACCGCACTTACATAATTTGCAAGGGCAATCGGTGTAAAAACGCCGTCACCCTGACCAATAGAAAGATGGTAGGTGTCCCCAATATACCAACGCTCTTTTTTCTGTTCCAACTTCCACTCCGACGAAGGAACAAGCCCTTTCACTTCTCCTTCTAAATCTATATTTGTTAAATTGTCTAGTCCCCATTTTTTTTCGTATTCTCCAATTTTATCTATTCCAAGACCAGTAAAACCGCTTTCCCCACCACCACCGCCAATCAAGTAAAAGAAAACATCGCATGATTCAGCGATTGCTTTTTTTAAATCAATCCCCGGACCATGGGTCTTCCAATCTCTAAAACTAAAACCGCCGACCGAAATAATACCATGACAATCAAAAGAAGTTTGTTGATTAATGATTTCTTCTTCTAAGGCCGCTAGTCCCAAAAGCGGTTTAATAGTAGATCCAGGAGGATATTTCCCTGCGATTACCCTGTTTATAAGAGGCCGATTGGGATCTTCTATTAATTTTTGATAATCATTAGCATTTACTTTTTTTCCAAAAAGATTGTTGTCATAACTAGGAAGACTAATCAAAGCCCTTACCAAGCCGTCCCTTGGATCTATCACCACTGCTGCCGCTCTCTTGGCTTCGGTTTTTAAGAAAGCCCCCTCTAATGCCGATTGCAATGCCGATTGCAGATTTTTATCTAATCCTAAAACTAAGCGGTTTCCAAAAACAGGAGGCTTTTCTTCTAGTTTTCTTAAAATCCTCCCCTGAGAATCCACTTCCACACTTGTAAACCCATGAGTCCCCTTTAGTTCTTTCTCCCATGTTTCTTCTGTCCCATTTTTACCAATACTGTCTATCATTAAATAGCCAGAATTATTGGCAAGATCTTCCTTGGTCACTTTCCCCGTATATCCTAGAGTATGAGCAAAAAGAAAAGGGAAGCGATAATTTCTTTTAGCAGTTTTCTCCGTTACTAACCCCGGGCACTTTTCCTTTTCAAGCTCAATCAAAAGAGCTTCATCTCTACCAATATCTTCTTTGACTAAATAGAAATCTAGAGATCCCCAATTTTCTATTTCCCCTTCCCAGTCATTTTCCTTAATCCCTGCAAAAGAAAGACACTCTCTGATTTTTAAAAGTCGCTCCTCTTTTTCTCCCCCAAAAAGTCCTGGCGCCAAAATAGCATTAAAGCTAGCAATATTTTCTACCAACTCTTCTCCGCGACTGTCCGTGATAATCCCTCGCGGGGCTTTAATCACTATTTTACCAATACGATTATTCTCTGCCTGACTTAAATAATAAGCTCCTTTGGAAATTTGTAATTGCGCTGTTCTAAAAAAAATCACAAAAATAAAAACCAGTCCCAAAATCCAAAAAATCTTTAAGCCTTTTAAGCCTATTGGCTCTTCTATTTTTCTTCTTTCATGATCGCCCCCATGAGCAATAGAATCAGAAATATCTATTTCTCCTGAATCACTTTCTTTTTTGTTCGAATAATTTAAAAACACGCTTGCTTTATAAAAATTAAAAAATAGCCGTTAAAAAAATAATTGTCATTACCAAGGCAATAAACACTTGCAAAAAAATTCCAGTTATAAATCCTAAAAGACTGCCTATTCCTACCTTTAAAGATTTTTTAAAACCACTTTCTCCAAAGACAAGTTCTACAATAAAAGCACCCAAAAATATTCCTAAAATTAAGCCAATAAAATTAAAGGCAATTAATCCCAAGAGCCCGCCAACAGCTGAAGCAAAAGCGCTCCAATGCGAAGCACCAAATTTTTTAGCACCAATTATTGAAGATAGAAAATCCATCAAAACCGAAAAAACTGCCAAACCCCCTAAAATCAATAATATTTTGGGGCTAACTTTTTCAAAATTATTAGACCAACCAAAAATCAGCGCCGATAAAAAAATCAAAGGAGATCCAGGAAGATTCGGTAAAAAAACACCCACCCAGGCAACAATAATCAGCAAAATAATTAATAAATAAATAACCCAAATCATTTTAGTCAATAAATTGAAAAGCCAGTTCTTTTTGGGAAAGATAGTTTTTTAAGGCTTCGAATCCTTCCCCCGAAAAACGGTAGCTACCCGCTATTTTAATTTTATTCTTTTTCCCAGAGGCATGGTCTGAGACTTCAAAAATTATTTTATCTTGTCCTCCGCGAAGTCCTAAAAGTAGTTCCTTTATTTCCTGGGCATCGCTTTTTTGGGCATCATACTGAATTAAAAGTCGGCGAGACGGCTCAACAACTTCTTGTCGTTCTTCGCTGTTTTTTGTTATTGGCAACTGCTTTGCCTCCTGTTCCATTTCTAAGGTTACTTCTTCTGCCTTGTCGGCAAGCACCTTTAATGCTCCGTCTTTATTGCTTAATTTACCAGAAACCACAACTACTTTATCTTCTTTCCAAATTTCCGAGTTCTTTTGAAAAATTCCTGGAAAAACCACCACCTCTAACTTCCCCGTTAAATCTTCTAACTCCACAAAAGCCATTTCTTGATTGTTTTTGGTATAAATCTTTTTCACCTTGGCAATTAAACCGCCAACATTAACAGTGACTCCCTGGTCTCTATTTCTAAAATTGAAAGAGCTTTTTTCGGCAGGAGGATTACTTGCTGGGGAGACTTTTAATTGATTAATGGGGGTGGTGGTATTTTTTAGATAGGCAGAAAATTCTTCTAACGGATTTTCTGTAAGATAGGCCCCTAAAAGTTCCTTTTCAAAACCCAAGCGCTCTCTTTTGGAAAGCGTTACTCTTTCGGTAAATTGCGGTGGGAGAGCTGAATTTTTTTGTGAATTTTCCGAAGAAGCAAACCCGTCGCCAAAAAGACTTTCTTGTCCTCGTTCTTTTACGGATCGTGCTTCTTTGGCGTATTTTAAAATATTGTCTAGATTTCCTAAAATAATTTCTCGCTCCCCAATAGCATCTAATGCTCCAGATTTAGCCAGACTTTCTAGCGATTTTTTATTAAGATCTTTAGCCGAAACCCGCTCCACAAATTCTAAAACATTGTGATATTTTCCTCCATTTTTGCGCTCTTCTACAATTCCAGCAGCAACTTTTTTCCCTACATTTTTAACAGCATTTAACCCATAAAGAATTGTCTTTTTTCCATCTTTTTCTACAGAAGCAAAGCGGCCATAACTTTCGTTAACATCGGGTGGCGAAACCTTGATCCCCATTTTGCGACACTCCTCTACCTCTACCGCTATGCGATCGGTGTTGTCTTGATCACTTCCTAGGAGAGCCGCCATAAATTCTGAGGGATAGTAGGCTTTAAAATAAGCGGTCTGGTAGCCGATCATGGCGTAACAGGCACTGTGCGCCCAATTGAATCCATAGCCGGCAAAAGGTTTAATAAAATCCCAAATTTTTTCTGCCGTCTTGCCTTTTATACCATGATTAATGCAACCTAAAATAAACTTATCCCTCTGTTCGTCCATTAATTTCTTAATCTTTTTTCCCATTGCTTTTCTTAGATAGTCAGCTTCTCCTGCAGTAAACCCAGCCAGCTGTTTGGCAATTTCCATTACCTGTTCTTGCACCACCACAATGCCGTAAGTTTTTCCTAAAATAGATTTTAGCTTGGGATGAAGATAAGTTATTTCCCGACGGCCGTGTTTCCCGGCAATATATTCTGGAATCCAGTCCATTGGTCCCGGACGATAAAGCGCCACCATGTCTATTAAGTCTTGAAAACGACTAGGTTCTAATTCTCGTAGGTATCGCTTAAAACCAGAAGATTCAAATTGAAAAACTCCCGTAGTTTCTCCTTTAGCAAAAAGTGCCAGTGTTTTTTTATCGTCTAAGGGAATTTTATCTAGACTTATTTCTTTTTGATATTTAGCACGGATAATATCTATTACATTTTGAAGGACTGTTAGGTTCTTTAGTCCTAAAAAGTCCATTTTTAAAAGACCCAGCGCCTCTATTGATTTTCCTTCATATTGAGTCACTACTGCATCTTCATTTATTTTTCCGCTTTGGATGCTTCTTTGGAGCGGGGCATAGTCAACTAATGGATCTTTAGTAATTACCACTCCGCAGGCATGAGTAGAGGCATGCCTTGCTACTCCTTCTAACTTTTTGGCCATATCAATTACATGACGAACATTGGCATCTTCGTCGTACATTTTCTTTAGTTCTCCCGATTTTTTTAAGGCATCGTTTAGCTTGGTCATCATGGGAATTTCCTCGGCAATTCTGCCACAAAAATCGTAAGGATAATCCAGTGCCCGACCGGCGTCTCTCACTGCGGCCCGAGCCGCCATTGTTCCAAAGGTAATAATCTGCGCTACCCTGTCCCGACCATATTTTTCGGAAACATATTCAATTACTTCATCTCGTCGGTCATCGGCAAAGTCAATGTCTATATCTGGCATACTGATACGGTCTGGATTTAGGAAGCGTTCAAACAAAAGTTCGTACTTAATAGGGTCAATGTCGGTAATTTTTAGAAGATAAGAAACAATGCTTCCCGCTGCCGATCCTCGCCCCGGACCAACTACTATTTTTTGACTTTTAGCCCAATTAACAAAATCAGAAACGATCAAAAAATAAGAAGAATAGCCCATCTTTTCTATTACCGAGAGCTCAAAGTTTAATCGTTCTAAAACTTCCTTTTGATTTTTCTTACCATACCGTTCCTTGATTCCTTTTTGGCAAAGCTCCCTTAGATAAATGTTTTCATCTCGACCACCAGGAATTTTAAAATGGGGCAGAACAATTTTCCCCATTTCTAGCTCAAAAGAGCAACGACGACCGATTTCTACCGTATTTTGAAGAGCTTCTGGTAGATCTGGGAAATGATTTTTCATTTCTTCCGGCGACTTTAAGTAAAGATCAAACTCCGTCATTTTAAGACGGTTAGTATCGGTTACTTTTTTGTTTTGCTGGATGCATAATAGGGCGTCTTGAACCTCTTTATCTTCTGGCCACACATAGTGCACATCACAGGTAGCTACTAGCTTGGCGCCAGTTTTTTGGGAAAGCTTGATTAACCCCTGATTAACCGTGGCTTGATCTGGAGAATTCTGATGATGTTCTAATTCTAAGAAAAAATTATCTTTCCCAAAAATATCTTGATATTCGCCGATCTTTTTTTCTGCCATAACTAAATCCCCAGAAGCAATACAGCGCGGAATTTCTCCTGCCAAACAAGCAGAGAGAGCGATTAGCCCTTGGCTGTGCTTCCTTAAAAAGTCTTTGTCTACCCGAGGCTTATAATAAAAACCTTTTAGATGACCAGCGGTTACAATCTTAATTAGATTCTTATAGCCTAGATCGTTTTCGGCTAACAGTACTAAGTGATATCTTTCTTCGTCTACTCGTGGCTGTTTGTCTTCCATTTTTCCGACAGCCAAATAAATTTCACAACCAATAATCGGCTTAATACCCGCTTCTTTAGCTTTAGTAAAGAATTCCACCGCTCCATACATTACGCCATGATCCGTTAGTGCCAAGGTATCCATTCCTAGCTCCTTGGCTCTTTTTACTAGGTCATCAATCTTCCCTAAACCGTCTAAAAGCGAATAATGGGAATGCACATGAAGATGCGTGAATTCTATTTTTGATTTTTTTTGTTTTTTCAACAACATACTCCACTATATAAAATAAAATCCGGTTCAAACCAAGAGGAATTGTAGCACAAAAAAAATCCATTTTTCCCTATTTATTCCAGAAATGATACAATGTCTTTGTTTATTATTATATTTAAAAAAAATAAAAATGAAAAAGCACCTTCGTTTTCTTCTTTTTTCGGTTTCTTTTTTAACAGTTCTTGGCTTATCACTAACTCTCTCGGGCTGTGGACATAGCCAAAAAACGGAAGTAAAAAACCCCAACAAAACGCCTCTTAAGCAAAATTCCAGCGGTATTAATAATCAAAAATCCACTCCCTATACCCCTCCCCAAACCAAGGAAGAGGCGGTTAATGATTTGGAAATGTCTGTAACAGAGCTGGAAAATTCATCTAACGAAGCCCTTAGTTCCGTAGAAGAAAACGCTAGTAATGACCAAGCCAACATTGAAGTAGAGGAATCTTTAGGAAAAACAGCTCAAGAGTTAGAAAAATTAGAATAACAATTTACTAAAATAAGCAGTGGTTTTAAAAATATTCAAAAAATAATTCTAAAAAATGACCAAACTAAAAATTAGAGCACTTCTCCCTCTTTCTTTTTTAGTGTTCTTTGTTTCCTTTATACCGGCAAAAGCAGCTAATAATCAAGGATCGCCTGTTAATACTAATGATACGGTTCAAACTACCGATCAAGAAAATCAAGTTAGAAACCAAGTCCAAAATCAAGGATCCAGCACTCAGGTCACTACTCAAGAAAAAGCAACAAAAAATAATACTGCTCCTGATCAACGAAACATGGATAAAGCCCAGTTAAGAGGACGGGCAAATAAGTCCCGCTTGCAAAACATGTTTGAGGCTATGATTCAAAATCGTATTCAAATGGTAGTGCGGATAGAAACACGGCTAGGACAAAAAAATATGGTTGATTCGCCAGACTTAGCCAAAATTAAAGATACTCTTTCCTCCACTAAAAGCGGTTTGGAGCAACTCTCAAAAAATGTTGGGCAATCAACTAGCACTGATCCAAAAGTTTTAAAGGAAGAAGCTCAAGAGCAATTAGGAAAATTCCATGGTTATTCTTCGATGATTATTCAGGGTCAGGGATTAATCTTAGTGGCCACGGGGAAAACCATTGTTACTAGAGTGGAGACAGCTTTAGCTAAAATAGAAGAAACATCAACAAATAATCCTCTACCCGCAGAAACTCAAACCAAAATAAAAACTCTAAAGACTGATTTGAATTCCCTTAGCGAATCCATTGATTCTGCAGAAAAAAAAATAACTGGCATAACTCCTGCCAAGAATAAAGAAGAAGCAAAAAATAATTTAGAAAATACCAAGACCATTATTAAAAACTTAAGAACAGAAATTGCTGGGATTAAGGATCAATTGGGATTGCTAATCCCCGAATTAAAAACTTTTATCCAAACTAATAAGAAAACAACCAAGCCGGTTACTGGGCAAGAACCTTCCAAAACATTACCGGTCAATAATCCAGAAGAATCCGTTGCGCCGACGCTAGAACCATAACATTTAATCATTAGCCCGATCACTGAATTATGAACAACACCTTGAAAACAATTCTTCTTTTTAGTTCTTTGGTTCTTATTTTAATCACTCTTGGAAAAATTGCCGGAGATTCTTCGGGAGCTCTTTTATTTGGTGGAATCGGTATTTTAATGAATATTTTTGTTTATTTTTTTTCCGATAAAATCGCCATTCGGACTGCCAAGGCCAAACCAATGGCTGAAGATAAATTTCCAGAAGTTTATCGCTTAGTAAAAGAACTTTCAGGGAAGGCGGGCGTTCCTTGTCCTAAACTATTTCTTTCCGACAGTCTTCAGGCTAACGCTTTTGCTACCGGTCGGAATCCTTCACACTCCTCTGTGGTAGTAACCATGGGGCTTTTGAATAATCTAGAAGAAGGAGAATTGGCTGGCGTTTTGGCTCACGAAATTGGTCATATAAAAAATAGAGATATTCTTTTAGCCACTGCCGCGGCTGTGATTGCTTCGGCCATTACCAGCTTAGTGTATTTAATTCGTTGGACTAGTTTCTTTGGTGGAAGGTCTAGCGGCGAAAACAGAAATCCTTTTTCTGAAATTTTAATTATTATTTTGGCTCCCATAGCAGCCCTTTTAATTCAAATGGCTATTTCTCGTTCTAGGGAATTTAAGGCTGACGCTACTGGTGCTAAGTTAGCTGGCGATGGCGAAGGTTTGGCTAGTGCCTTGGCTAAATTGGCCAATATCTCTCAAAGAGAAAAAATGGAAATTAACCCTGCCTTTGAAAATTTATATATTGTAAGCCCTTTAGCCGGTGGAGCTTCCTTGGGATTGATTCAAAGATTATTCGCCACTCACCCGCCGGTAGCCGAGAGAATAGAAAGACTGGAAAAAGGAGAATGAAAAAAAGTATTTTTAAATTTTTTTGGTGGAGATAAAGGGATTTGAACCCTTGGCCTCTTCCATGCCATGGAAGCGCTCTAGCCAACTGAGCTATATCCCCAAAGCTAGAAATTAACAATATAAAATTTAAAGTTTCTAATCAAGCCCATGATTTCCTATTTTAAAAATAATCGCCGATTAAAAATTTTCCTTTTAACGGTGTTTTTAATTTCTTTCCCTCTCCTAGCATTGGCCGGGTATTATGATGATTCCTTAGTCCCCTGCGGTGTTAAAGATAAATGGTGTACTCTCTGCGATTTTGTGCTTTTGGCTAAAAAAATATTTGAGTTCCTGTTAAAAGTATCACTGGCCTTCTCTATTTTAATAGGAGCGATTGTTGGTATTCTTTATGTTATCTCTGCTGGATCAGAAAAACAAATCACCAACGCCAAGAATGGATTTAAGCTTAGTCTTTGGGGATTTGCTCTTTGTCTTTTTTCTTGGCTTTTGGTGAATTTAGTTGCTAAAACAATGGGCTACCAAGAACAGTGGTGGAGTCTTAATTTGGAATGTAAAGATTACCGAGTTCCTATGCCACCGGACATCTGCCCAGGTGGTGGGATACCAATTAACAATCAATGCCCAATAGTTGACCCTGCCTGCCAAAATAAAAAAGAGGGTGATTCTTGTACTAAAACAGACGGCGAGGAAACAATTGAAGGCTACTGTTATAGTGGGCAATGCTTAGAAGGAGACGGAAAAAAAGATGAACCCTGCGGCGATAATGGCGGTACTTGTGCAAAAGATTGTAGCGACGGAACAACCGATTGGGGTGGCCGTAACTGTGAAAGTGGCCTTGTTTGTTGTAAGAAAAAAATAGCCGGATCTGGTTACTGCACTGAAGAAAATCTAAATAAATATTGCCCCGGTGGAAGTGCTAATGTGGCTAAAGCGATTTGTATTTGCAAAGAAGAAAGTGGGGGTTCGCCTACGGTTTGTGGAGATAAGATTTGTCCAGATAAGCAAGGTGCTGGAACTGGAGCTTCTTGCGGACTTTTCCAAATTAATCTTACAAAACATAGCATTGGTGGAACAAATTGTCCTTCGGGCTTTAAGTGTGAAAAGCCTCAATTCGATATTGTTAGAAAATGCATGAAATGTGATATTCTCAATCCAGGTACTTACAGTGCCTGTAAAACTTCAGCTACCGACCCAGAAACAAATATTAAATATGCCTGCCAGCTTTCGGGTAATTGGACGAATTTTAGTCAATGGAGTACCAATGCTAAGTGCCAGTAAAGCCGTTTTTAAAAAAACCAAATTGTTTTTATGAAGAAATTTATCTACATTATTCTTTCCTTGTTGCTCTTGGCTCTAATTGTCTTTTTTTATTTTAAGATTACAAAAACTAATCCAGGAGAAAATTCTGAAAATAAAAGTCCCAATAATCCTGGGACAGAATCCTCACCAGTCGTAACAAAATCTGAAAAAATATCTACTCCCGAAGGCGAAATTGACCTGACCAATGTTTATAAAAATAAAATCCCTGGGACTGAATTTTCTATGAGTTTTGCTTTTAAAAAAACCAGTGATTATTCCATGGAATATTTTTTTAAGGAAAAGTTTTTCTTAATAGTTCTTCTTAATGAAAATTTAGAAGCTGCAAGAAAAAACGCAGAAACTGATTTTTTAGCAATCACTGGTGCTAATCAAAAACAAGCTTGCTACTTGAAAGTGGAAATGACTGTCCCTTATTTTGTAGATAATCAAGCTTCTGGTTTTGATTATGGGCTAAGTTTTTGTACAGATGGAAAACCGCTTCCCAAATAACAAGCTAGAAATATTTAGAAATAAATAAATAAATAAATTAACCAATAAATAAAATATGAGATTGTTTATAAATAAGAGGATGTTTAAATCAAAATCCAGAAATGCCTTTCTCTTGTTAGCTCTGTGGATTGTTTTAATAATTGCACCTCTCTCTTCTTTGGCTGCCAGCGGTTATTACGAAGGTTCGCTTGTTCCTTGTGGTATTAAGGGTGATCTGTGCACCCTTTGCCACTTTGTACTTTTGGCTAAAAATATTTTTCAATTCTTATTAAAAATTTCTTTGGCTTTTGCTATTTTAATTGGTGCTATTGCCGGAGTTTTATATATTACTTCTGCTGGTACAGAAGCTTTAATGAATACCGCCAAGGAGGCTATTAAATTAGCCCTCTTGGGGTTTTTATTTTGTCTTTTAGCTTGGCTCTTTGTTAATATTACAGCCAAACTAATGGGCTATACAGAAAATTGGTGGAGTTTAAATATGGAATGCAAAAGTTATAAGAAAACAACAACACCAACGCCAGCACCAGCAACAAACGAAGAAACCCCGTGCCAAGAAAAAATGGGGATAATTGCCTCACTAAAACAAACGACAATGGAACTTGCTATAGTGGGAAATGTTTAGTAGGTAACGGCAAGGAAAATGAGTCTTGTGGTGACAACGGTGGCACTTGTAAAAAAGGCTGTGGTACAAAAGGATCAATTGACTGGGGTGGTCGCAACTGTGAAAATGGTCTTAATTGTTGCGAATAATAAATAACCAAACTAATTTTTTCTTCTACAAACATTTTTATAAAGTAGCAGGGGTGGGAGTTGAACCCACGACCTCGGGCTTATGAGTCCCACGCTCTAACCAACTGAGCTACCCTGCCTTTGGTGGAAACAAAAACATCATAGCGAAATTTTACTCAAGAGCAAACTTCTTGTCTTAGGGAAAATAAATTTCTAGTTCTTGATTTTTATCTTTTGATTTGAGCTGTAGTCTAAACACTTGGAACCGTCGAACACGCAAACTCTAAAATAATAGGTTTCTCCTTCTGGTAGATCTTTCCAAGCATAGCTCTTGGTATCTTCTTTAGAAATGGAGACGCCCTTGTCTCCAGGATAAATAGGATCTTTGCCTTTGCTCCGTACAATCTTATAACCATCTGGCGCATTACCTCCAGATATGGTCCAGCTTAATTTAGCTTCTCCCTTTTTTGTACTATCTCCAGAAAGACTCACTGAATCGGCGTATTCTTTTTTAACACAGCGATCCTCTTTTAATGTTTCCGTTTCGGCACAATCACATTCTTCATTATCTTTGTCCCATGTCCCTCCAGAATCCGTACAGCTTTTTTCTTGTTCTTTTAGCGCCTCACTACTCGCCTCTTTCTTTTGACAACGACCCAAATTCAGTTCTTGATCGCTTGGACAGGTGCATTTTTTATCAGTTTCACTCCAGGTTCCGCCAGAATCTTTACAGCTTTCCGCATCTTTTTCGCTCGCCACTTTTTTGGCTTCTATCATAAAATCATTTGAGTAAGCCTTGCAGCCAGAGGTGCCGTCGTAAGCACAAATTCGAAAATGATGCGTTTTGCCATCGGTTACATCCCAAAGGTAGCTCTTAGAACTTTCCGAGCGAACCGAGCGATAATAACTACCTGGATATTCAGGATTAGCTTCTAATCCTTTAACAATTTTAAGCCCATCCTTTGCCTCCGTGTCTTTAAGTTCCCAATTCAAGGTTACTCCGTTATCCCCTGCCGTTCCCGTTAAAATAATTCCTGTCTGCGTTCCATTTTCTGTTGTTGCTGGGTCATCCTTTTTTTCTTCTTCTGGTTTATTTTCTTCGCTTGCCTGAGGCCGAGATTCTTCTTGGGATTTTTCCTGGGTTTCTTTCTGGGCTAATTTTAATCCTACAAATGCTCCTAGAGCTAGATTCTTTTTTTGATCCTGATCAATATTCCAAGAAATAAATTCCGCCGTTAGATCTTCTATGCTTACTTCTCTTTTGTCTTCCTTGTCTGTTCCAGAAAGAACTTCTTGACCCTCCTCTAATTCAAAAGAAGTGTTTTTTTCTTCTTTGGTGTATTTTACTTTTCCACCTAAAACTCCTACGGAGATTTCTGTCCCCGTTTTCTTTACCCAAAAGGCAGTTCCTAGGGCTTCTATTTTTGTTTTGGGAACGCCATCTATGCCAGTAAATTCTACAAAGTATTTCTTGTCGTCGTTTTTAGAAACCCGATGATAAGAGCCACCATCGGTCTGAATTACCAAGATATTCCCGCTTTCTTCGGAAAGAATTACCCGAGAAAACTCATCTAAACGCAAAACACTGCCATCTTCAAAATTAACAATCGCCCGAGAATTTTCCATTGTTTTTACTTCGTCCATCTTTTTTAATTTGACTTCTTTCTCTACTTTTTTCCAATCATTGCCGTCTCCTCCCTGCTTAACAAAAACTTCTCCTTCATAAAACACTAAATTTGCTCGTAGGCCCTGTGTCTTAATAAAGTTCCCTAAAAAATAAATTACTGCAATGGCTGCTAATCCTCCCAAGATCCAGAAGAAATAAAAACCGCCGCTTTTTCTTTCCAAGGGAAAGCGGTGTTCTCTTTTGGAAATTATTCGAGACTCCTGCATGGGTCGTCTTTTAAAATATTCTTCACTTCCAGAATGAATTCGCGGTTTTCTTATCATTATTTTTACTAAAATTACTAAAAGTTTAACCTTGGTATTTTAGCAAAAAACCGTCTTAAAGAAAAATCGCTGTTTTTAAAATTAAACTACCCATCTCTTAACAAAAAGAATGGCTTTCTTTTAAAAAACTAGCTCCTGAAATTTCCCCAGGCAGTAAGTACTTTCCAATGAATTTTTTTCTCTCTTTTGGCTACTTTTTTTATATAGAGAAATGCTTCCTTCATTTCTTTCTCTTTAAATGAGCAGTTCTCTAGAACGAAAGGAGATCTAAAATCATCACGCTTTTGATTTACTTGAAAATTATATTTTTTTTGCTCCTTATAAAATCTGGTTCCAGGATTTAAATAAAGCTGCTTTATTTGAATTCGCTGTGGCTTGAGCTTGATTGTAAAATCCAGAGACTCTTTGAATTTCTGTAAATTATCCTGGGGAAGTCCTAGGATAAGATCGATCAAAATTTCGCTCCCACATTTTTTTTTTATAGCTTTATACTTTTTTTTAATTTCCGTTCTCCCTAGCTTTCTTCCGAAGAACTTAAAAGTCTTTGGGTTTGTACTCTGAAGACCAATCTGGATAAGAGAGACTTTAATCAAATCAAGAAGATCAATGGCCTCTAGCGTTAGATTCTCGAGACGACTCGTTATTACCAGCCAAGGACCATTCTGATTTTTAAAAAACTTCTTATATAAACTTACAAATCTTTTCAAATAAAGCAGATTAAAAATAAAGAGATCATCTATAATAAATACTTTCTCTCTCCCTTTGGTTTTTAAATACCTTAGTTCTTCCATAACTCTCTCTAAGTTGAAAAATCTAACACTGGAATGCTTCACGCTCCTAAAACAATAATGACAGGACCCTGGACACCCTCTTTTCGTTTCTAGCATGATCATCACGCCTTTCTTTCTAAGAAAGAGATCTAAAATTCCAGAAAGATATGGGGAAGGAATTTCTTTAAGAGGCATGAGGTTACCTGGCTTTAATTTTATTATCTTCCCCTTTGATCTTCCTAGGATTAATTCCAAGAGAGGAAGTTCAGGCTCTCCCAAGATCACAAAGTCAACAACTGGATTTAATTTTAAAATAATCTTCGCTTTAGCGTTGTCTAGTTTATGGCTTTGGAAAACTACCTTCCCCTGCCATTCTTTTTTTAGGATTTTTGCTAGTCGCAGAAAAATTCCTTCATAGAACATTCCACTCAGTAAAATGTTTTCTAGGAAAAAAACAACCAAATCCGGATCTTCTTTTATGATTTTCTTCTTTGCTTTTTGAAGTTCTTTTGAAACAGTATGTAATGAGCCTCGGCCTTGATGAAGCGCTAGTTGCGTAAAATTAGCTCTGATTCTTGGCTCTACCTTTCTTAGATAGCCAATAGAATAAGCTAGGTCCAGCGGAGTAAAAGACCAGCGCTTGCCAAACATAGAAAGACCAACTAATAAGATTTTCTTAAAAACGATTTCGTTTTTTCCTTCCATTGAAAAGAGTGTTTGTTTTACAATCCGCTAGTTCACGGTTTTCTTAGTTAGTTCTTGGAAATCTAGTCAACGAGCATCTTAGCTTTACCCCTTTTTTAGTTAGTGATTCTTTGAGATGTTTTTCTGCATCAGCAATATTTTTAGAAGAATTTGCATAGGCCTTGCTGATTTTAGTAAATTTATCTTCTACTGGAGTTAGATTAAAAAATGAAAGTTCTAGCATTGAAGCGAAGTTAATCATCGATTCTAGTTCTTTTAAATTCTTTTGGGTTAAAATGTAGTTTAGACCGACCGGTTTTTCTTTGTCTATTAAAAACTCCATTGCTTCCATAATTTTATCAAAAGCCCCCTCTTTCCCTACATGTTTATCGTGAACCGAGGCAGTGGCACCATAGACTTCAAAACCAAAAGAAGCATTGGGAATCTTAATTATCTCTTCTTGATATTTTTCAAAATTCCAGCCATCCAAACTAAATACCGCTTGTAAATTAACCTTGCCCAAAAACTGAAATAGTTCCTTTATTTGGGGGAAAAGAAGAATATCACCACCACTCAAAATAACCCTGGAAATACCTTTAAAGTTAGCCTCTTCTAAAAAACTTCCCACCTCGGGAAAAGAAATGGTTTCTTTTTTAAAAGGTTTAGGGTAAAAATGATAGTCTAAATTGGATTGATTGGTAATAATCAGGTTTAGTTCTTCTTCCTGTTTTTGATAGTTAGAAAACCAGTCCCAGGAAACTCCATCCATTCTTCTTACTAAATTAAAGCTCTCTGCGATTTCGGCAATTGTCTTAGGATCCTCTTTTTGATTTATTTTAAGAGCTTTGTCTATGTTAACTTCTGGAAACAACTCTCTTTGATAATAAGCCTTGGCCACCATTGCAAGCGTTGTTTCTTTTTTGTTTTTTCCTTTAGTTAGCGATGAATCGGAAAAATCTAACTTTTTATCCCAACAAAAACAACTGGCACATTTAGTATTTTGAAGACTGTTCTTCTTTTCTACTGAAGTAAAAAAAGAGTCTAGAGGGCACTTTTCCAAACAACCCAATTCATTAAAAACAATAATCTTTTCAAAACGACAATTTCCATGATTAGAAAGAAAGTTGGAAAAAGCAGAAAAACGAAATCCTTTTAACTTCCAATTGACTAGCGCTTTCCAAAACGACCGAAGGTCTTCGCCGGAAAGAATTAATTTTTCTTTTTTTGTAGCATCGCCTAAAGGCATTAGCTCTTGAAAATTAAGGCTGAGTTTTTTTTGATTAGAAAAATCAATAACAGAAGGAAGAGTTTTCCAATTTTTTTGGTGAATTAAAAAATCAATAGAGACTTGCTTACCTTCTTTTAACGCAAAATCAATGTTTTTTTCTATTCTTTTAAAAGCACCGCTACCCATTAGAATGTCGTTTTCTTCTGGTTTAAGACCAGCTAAATAAAACTTTAGCCCCACCTTTTCTTTCTGGATAATTTTTTGATATTTTTTAAGATCTTCTTCTCCGGCTTCTAACCAAACAAACTTTGTTGTTTTTTCTAAAAAATCAACAATTTTTTCTAATTCCGGATGCAAGAATACTCCACTGCCAGTAAGCTCTGCTTCGTCGAATAATTGCTTATAATCTTCAACAATAATTTTTTTAATACTCTCGAGAGAAATGTCTGTTGTTTGTTTCTTTATTTCTTTCTTCTGAGGATACGAAAAAAACTTGGAATTTTGTCTGTCTGTAATTTTAAAAACAACGCGCTTCATATTTTTTTTTGATTAATAATCTTTATTAAGACTGAAAAAATATTACCTGCAAATAACAAAAATGTAAAATGATTCCAGCATTATTGCTTTTTTTCTAACTCTAAAAGCGCCGATTTGATTCCTAAATCATTGGGAAAGTGTTGGAAAGCCTCTCTGAGAAGTTTAACTGCTGAGATATTATCGTTTCTTTTAAGATAAAGATCCAAAAGTGCCCCGTAAGAGAAGGTAAATTCTGGGTCAATCAGAAGTGCTCTTTGATATTCTTCTATCGCCTCTTCTTCCCTACTAAGATGCGTAAACGCATTGGCTAAATTATGATGTGGCGGAGCTGACTGATCCCTCGAATCAAGTGCTGCCGCGCGCCTGTAGGATTCTAGCGCCTTTTCCCATTGAGATTTCTCGGCATAAGCCATACCTAGATTATTCCAAACTCTTAGGCTGTTAGGATTATACAAAATAATATTGTTGTAAAAAATAATAGGATCATGCCAAATCTTATTGCGGAGAAAAGTTGCAGTACTTAAAAATAAAAAGTAAACAATTAAACTCCCTAGCGCGATCTTTAGGATTAGAGGATTCCCTCTTTCTTTAATCCACCAACCACCAAAATAAAAAAGCCCACCAAAGACTCCTATTAAGGGAAGATAGAGATAATGTTCATACATTAAGCCACTCATTGGAGCCATAATTCCAGAAGCAGGGAACATTGTTGCCCAAAACCAACCAATAGAAAAAATTAAGACTTTATTCTTTTTCTTGATTCCAAAAACCAACAACAAGAGAGAAGCTAGCGCCAGAGCGCTTCCTAAAATAACTTGAGGGTCCTTGAAAGTTGTTTGAAATTCCGCCACCCGTTCCATGTGCAAATTGTGAGGCCAAAAAATAAGAGAGATGTATTGAGGTAAGATTTTTAAAAAAGTAGCCAAGCGCACCAAGATGCTTTCGGTGTAGGGATTCTTCTCGACATAAATATTAAAAGTGTCTTGAAAGTTAAGAGAAGTGGCTCTTAGTAGAACATAAACGGACCCCATTAGAATGAATGGCCAGAGTCGAGACCAAAAACTAAAAATAAATTTCCATTTTTGCCCTGATTTTTCCTGAATCAACCAAAGGAAAAGAATCAATATTAAAAGCGAAGGAAAGATTATGGCCGATTTTTCTTTGGTCATTAAAGACAACCCAAAAAAAGCCAAAGACCAATAAAAATAATGATCTCTTTTTGGGGGTGACTTTAAAAAAAGGATCAGTGCCAAAAAAATAAAAAGAGAACTTAAGGGATCGGCTAGCCCAGAAACATAAGTTACCGCCTCTGTTTGCAGTGGGTGAATTAAAAAGATCAGTGCCGAAAATAAAGCGACACTTCTTTTTTTTAAGACTTTTTTAAAAAGATAAAAAAGAGCTAAGGCGGCAGCAATATGCGCTAAGATGTTCACCAAATGATACCCCGGTGCCCAATCGCCCCACAAGTGCCATTCCAAAGAATAAATAATTAAAAGAACTGGACGCCAATAATTGCTTTGCAATCCAGAACCAGCGATTAAATTTTGGGAAAAATATTCTTCAAAATACTGCCAATCTTTAATGTAAGCATTATTTAAAATACCGTCTTGATCGTCCCAAAACATTTGATTAGGCAGAGCGGAGCTATAAATTAAAAGCCCAACCACTAGGAAAAAATAAATTAAACGACGGCGAGAATTCAAGAAAGACCAAAAATTAGAGAGCATAAAAGACCGATTATTTAAACTTCAAGGCCTAAACAGTTGGCGGCTTGGAAGTTTTGAGATTTTTGGGGGCGGTAATAGGAGCAGTTGAGATAGGAGCTGGATCCATAGGTGAGGTTGGGGCACCAGCTGGCGCCGTGGCAAATTGAGGGGCAGAATTTACAATCACCATGTCTTGGGAAAAAGCTAAGTAAACAAGCATTACTAAGTTTACTACAGGGATAATCATTAAAAGACCCATCCATTCTGGCTTACCAAAGCGGTAAAAAATATTCATCCAAATAACAATCCCAATAATCATGCCAACTACTGGAACAAAGAAAAGAATGACCCACCAAACAGGTTTTTGACCCAATTTAATCATTACGATTAAATTCAGAATAGGGACCCAAGACATCCAAGCATCTTCAATGTTGGCTTTTTTAGCAATTCTAAACAAACAGTAACTAAAGAAAAGATACGCTGCTAGAACAAAAAGGAAGAAAAGGACAGCAAAAACTAAAACCGCCAGTCCGGCCGTCCTACCAAAATCATCTGACGCAAAGCTTGGATTCATTGCTGGACCATCTACTAAGGGCATTGGGCTTTGATAATAATCGGTAGGAGGAACTGCAGTTACAGCTAACATTTTTTTGTTTTAAAGATAAATTAAAATCTTTTTTTAATTTACACTACTTTTTTGAATGCACCAAGATATTAGCAATAAAATTTAGAACAATAACGATTTTTAAATCATACTCTACTTCGGGCAATGTCGGTAGCGGGACGGAAGTCTAATGGGCAAAATCCAAAAGAGAGACTTGCTTAAAAATATCGGGCAATGTCGGTAGCGGGACGATTGAATAAATCTTTGTTTTAAGATAATCTTAGAAAAGTTTAGCATTGTTCATATGGAAAAAAATCTTATTTTGGAATCAGAAGAAAAATTAAAAACTGTTTCTTCTTTGGAAGAATTACAAAAAGAAGAGGCTTTTTATTTTGGAAAAAACGGTGCTATTAAAGAACTTTTAGCCAGAATCGGTCAGTGCCCACCAGAAGAAAGAAAGGAAAGAGCAATTGAGGTACAAAAAATAGAAAAAGAAATTCGCACGCTTTTGGAAAATAAAAAATTGGAATTAGAAGAAAAAAACAGAGAAGTAATTTTAGAAAAAGAAAGGGAAGAACTGGATCTTGGCTTAGAAAAAGTTGGTCATTTACATCCAATTACCGAAACAGTCCAAAAACTAAACGACTTTTTTTCTAAAATGGGTTTTAGCGTGATGGAAGAAAGAGAAATAGAAACCGATGAATACTGCTTCCAACGCTTAAATGTCCCAGCCGACCATCCGGCGAGAGACATGCAAGACACAATTTATATTGAAAGTCCTGATTACCTTTTGCGCACGCAAACTTCTTCCATAGAAGCGCGAATCTTGGAAAAATTTCCACCACCATTAAAGGTGGTTAGCCCTGGTCGCGTTTACCGCAACGAAAAACCCAATCCCAGTAATCATTTTATTTTTCATCACTACCAAGGCGTGGTGGTTTCTAAAGACGCCAGCTTAAAAGACTTATTCGGCACTTTTTCGGCACTTTTTGGCGAAATGTACGGACCAAAAGTAAAAATCCGCTACCGCAATAAATATTATCCAGAGGTAGAGCCGGGAGTTGGCCCAGATATGCAGTGCTTTAATTGTCATGGCAAGGGTTGCCCAGTCTGTAAAGGCGTAGGTTGGATAGAGATGGGTGGCGCTGGCATTATTCATCCAAATATTATGAAGATGGCCGGCTTAGACACGCAGGAATGGCGCGGTTTTGCTTTTGCTCTAGGATTGGATCGCTGGGTAATGGCTCGATACAATATTAAAGATATCCGCACTCTTTTGGGCGGTAACTTAGGTTATAAACCATACGAAAATGAAAATCCTTTTTAGTCAGATTCAAAAATTGATTCCCGAATTAAAGGCTACCCCAAAAGAAGTAGCCAATATTTTGACTAATATTGGTTTTTTAAACGACAGTTTAGAAACTGTTTCTTTTGACGGAAAAGAAGACTACTTAATTGGTTTAGAAATTCGGCAAAACCGCGCTGACCTTCTTTCTTATTGGGGAATTGCCAGGGAAGTCGCCGCCTATTATGGTTTAGCGTTGGAATTGCCAGTGGTTGATTTAGCGCTTCCTAGCGCTCAGAAGAAAGATATTAAAATAAACGATGATTCCTGGGTAAAACGAGTAATGGCCATTAATCTTACGGGAATTAAAAAGAGTGAATCCCCTGCTTGGCTCCAAGAATCATTGAGTCTTCAAGGAACTAAAAGTATTAATTTAGCAGTAGATCTTTCTAATTTCGTAATGTTTTTGACTGGCTATCCATCGCACCTTTTGGATCAAAATAAAATCACCGGCAATGTTTCTTGGTCCTTGAATTCCCGATTCAAAGAAATCACTACACTAGATAGTTCAAAATTTGAATTAAAGGGTCAGGAATTAATCATTGAAGACGAAGAAAATATTTTGGCGCTGGCTGGATTAATTGGCGGACAAGCAGCAGCGATCGAGATTGGCACTGATTCGGTTTTGGTGGAAATGGCCGTCTATGAACGAAGCTTGGTTAAGAAGAATGCACGCGATTTAAAAATAACTACCGAAGCAGGAATCCGTTTAGAGAAAACACTAGACCCAAACAGCTTGGAAACCGCTTTCCGACTACTTATTTCCCTTTTATTGGAACACACTGGCGCCGAAATGGGAGGTGAAATCTTTGAGTATTACCCCGAACCACCAAGGCCAATTGAAATTGATTTTGATTGGGAGAAGGCTGGCACTTATGCCGGTATTCCTATTAAAAAAGAACAGTGTTTGGCGATTCTTAAAAATCTACGATTCACTGTTACCAATGAAGGCGAGGTTTTAAAAGCTACTCCTCCGCAGGACCGAACCGATATTTTTTTAGAAGAAGATGTAATAGAAGAAGTGATTAGAATGGTGGGCTATGATCAAATACCCTGGAACGAACTGCCTAAAATGGAAATTATTACAGAAATTACTCCACCAATAACAAAAACAGAAAGATGCGCTAGGAATTTATTAACCAGCCTAGGTTTAGACGAGATTCTTTCTCTTCCTTTAGTTCCTGCTGGTGCTGGGCAAATGGTTAATTACAGGGAACTTGCTCCAGTAATTACCCAAAACGCCATTAACGAAGAACGACCAGAACTACGATTATCACTAGCTACCGGACTTTTGGAGCAAAATTTTTGTTTTAATAAAAACAATGTTAATGAAAATTTTCTTTTTGAAATTGGAAAAGTATTTGGGAAGGAAAAAACCGGTTCCGGCTATTGGGAAAAAGAAGCTTTAGGAATACTTCTAGACGCTCCATTAGCGCTGGGGAAAATAAAATCAGTGGTTGAAAAGTTATTGCGCGGCTTTGGTTTTAATCAGATTTCTTACCAAGAAACAAAAATTAAGCCAGCCATTGCTCATCCTGATGTTTGTTTTACCATTACCGTAAACCAAAAGGAAGTCGGAATTATTTACAAACTGGTCCCTCAAGATGAACGGCCAGAAAATATTTATTTTGCCGAACTGGATTTAGAATTAATTACAAAAGAGGCGCTTGGAGAATCACCAAATCCGGCAGTAGAAATTACTCAAAAATTAGTAATCCTAGACGCCAACTTGGAACTAAAAGACCAAAAAGAACTGCAACAAAAATTAGCCGAAATAACCGCCAAAATAGGAGAAGAAAATATTTGGAGCCTAAACATAAAAGACGCTTACCAATTAGAAGATAGGATCCGTTACACTGTTCGCACTACTTACCAAAACTTAGGAGATCAAGAAGCAAAAAAAATTCACTTAGCCGCTTTTGGGCTAGTCTAAAGAGAAAGTAAAAACGATTTAAGTATTTGGTAATATTTTTCCAAACTGGGAATATCTACCCATTCATTGTCGCTTCCGCTACCTTCGCCAATTGGTCCAAACTCAATTCCAGGACAGTCTACCCTAGTAAAGTGGCGGGCATCTGAAGATCCTTGGGCACCGCGCAAAATAATTTTTTTGTTAATAATTTGTTTACCCGCTTTTTGGAGTAATTTTAAATATTCATTGCTACTATTAGTAGCTAGAGCGGGTTCTTGAGTAATTACCTCTAGCTTAAAATCTTTAGGCAATAGCTTTTGAATGTTTTTTAGAATATTTTCCGATTCTTCGGGAATATAGCGAATATCTAAACTGACCGAACAATCATCGGGAATCTTGTTAAAAGTTTCATTGCTCGAGCTAATTTTACTCAAGTTAACTGTGGTGACCCATTTTTCTTGGGTGGGATCAGGATACTTTTTTTTAAGAGCGTTAAGAAAATCATTCATTTTCCAGATTGCATTTTCTCCTTTCCAGGGATAAGCACCGTGCGCCGATTTTCCTTTGGCAGAAATTTTTAACCACAAAATTCCTTTAGCTTTGTTTACAATGTCAAAATTAGTAGGTTCGCCGGCAATTACAAAATCCGCCCGCACGCCCTTATCTACTTGGTGTTTGGTGCCATTAAATCCGCCAATCTGTTCATCGGTTACTAATTGTAAGCCAAGCGGATAGCTGACCTTCTCCGCTACTTCCTTAAAAGCCGTAATTAGGCAAGCCACATTTGATTTCATATCCATTGAGCCAACTCCATAAAGCCGATTGCCTTTTACTTGGGGTATGTACTGGTGTTCTTTCCCAGGGATAACATCTAGGTGACCATTCAAAATAATTTTGAATTTTTTAGGTCTCTTAGGTGAATTGTAAATTAAAGCGCTCTTGGCGCCTTGATGTTCAAATTTTTCGATTGTGTACCCTTTTAAGTTTCCCAAAGCAACCTCTAAGATTTTTTCTAATTCTTTGGGGTTTTGAGGAATAGATTTAATAGCTACAAATTTTTTGGCTAATGACAGAATGTTATTAGACATGGCTTTATCTTTAAAGAAAATAAATTATTTGTAAAAGGTGTAAATTCTACGGATTGATCAATCAGGGTTTATGTATAGAGCTTACGCGCATTTGCATATAAGTCCCCTTATAATTAACAAGCCATACAATTATCCTTTTAGGGGGAATTGTATGGCTTGAGTTTAGCACAGCTTTTGGTTAAAAGTTAAAAACGATTAGGCGATGATTTCGGCCCACACGGTGGAGCCGTTTCCATGGTTGCGATGCTTCTTGGTCTCGTGACAGTCCACTGGCATCAGCGACCGAAAGCCACCGGCAAAATGGGGTTTGCCACCAGTAAACAGAAGGAAATTCCGGTCAATGTAGGTATAGGTTTGACCGTCTGTGGTGTTTTCAATCACCGGAGTTTTCATTTCCGGCTGAACCACATAGCCTCCTTCCCGCTGACGCATGTTATTCCGTAGTTCGCCACGGAACTTGTTGTCGTTCAATGAACCGACAACATGGCCGTAGCACCCGTAGGCGCACTTGGCGGGTTTGCAACGAAGAAGTGTTTCCCCAGACTCAACGGTTGCGGGATCTACTCCGCAGGTCCGCAGATAATTTTCAAACTGAACAGAGAGTCTGTAGGATCCGGTGTAAGCTGCATATCCTTTTTTCCCACCGAGTAAATACTCAGCAAAATCAAGGGAAAAAAGATCGGCGCCGGAACTGATCGGAAAGGCCATTTTCATGCGGGGTTGGTATTCCTTTGTGTCATTAATTCGCCGACTGCAATCCATTTCCGGAGAATCAATGTTAAAGGTAAGAGCATTGGCCTTAATAATCTTCCTCATCTCCGGGTCTCCAAGCAGCGGATGCTCTACCTGTAAGCTTGGATCCTTTAATCGGCTAACCGGATCAGAGGTTCGTGCGTATAAAAGATAGCCACACTTGCCTTTGTTTTCTGTCAGGTACTCCCGAAAATCGGCCGGGCCGAAAAAGCGATCGAAGCCAGAAAGTTCGGAAACTTCAGCGTCGGAAATGACTTCCCCAGCTTGCTTGCCAAACTCCGAAGACAACATGGCCCGATGCTTTTGTTCCGTAACTGCCAGCAAGGCGATGGGTTTTTGGAACTTTTTCCGCAATTTGTTCAGGGCTGCGCGGAAGTTGATCTTAAAAAAAGAATCTTGACCGTTGATGGAGAAAATCTTTTCCAGCAACTGATACATGGCCACGGAATTTTCGATTTCAAAGATCCGCATCCGCAAGATTTCCCGAACTTCTTCTTGGGAAATTTCGTCGTCTTCCGCTACTTGTAAAAAGCTGTCCGGCAGTCCGACCATATCAACCTGCACGGCAAAGTTAACTGGGGTAAGAAACCCCATAATTCGCGAACAGTACTGATAGTCGGTCTCGTACTCTGTATTTGCTTCTGCCAGGGGAATAAAATTCCTATTGTACTCCTCGTACAACTCCCCCAACGCCCGGATAACGATTCTTGGGTAAATAATTTTGTAGTCGGGCAGAAACTTGAACGGACTGATCGATGTTCTAATATCCGTTCTTTCTGCCACGACTCCCAACACCTGTTGTGCTGGGGATTCCACATGCCGATCAAACATCTTCAATATTGCTAACTGTTCTCTTGTCATTGTACTGACCTCCCTCGTTTTTACTCGTTTTTAACAACCTAAAAGCGTTTTTGTTTCCCAAAGCTCAATTGCCCTGAGAAAAAACACTGTTTGTAAAGTTCTGCTTTAGGACTTACGCGCTTAACGCAGGTTTTGACCAAAAAATGCGCGCTAAGCGCGTAAATCCTTATATAACAAAAACCGCCCGGGGTTTAATCCGGGCGGCGGTTGTAATCTCTTTTGATGCTTTCCTTATACGGAGGAGAACTTGCAACTACCGCCCGAATCGAGTCCAAACAATACAATAAAGACAATCCATAAATAGAGGGCGGTCTTTGGTAAATTTGGGCGATGGTTATTTTGCATCTTTTTTTATAACTACGCGGAAATGCTAGCAATTTGATAGGAATTGGTCAAGACCTATATTAGGGCCTTCTTTCCCACCATTCAGTAGCTTCGGTGTTGGCTAAGAATTCATTGCTACAACTCACAGTACCACCATCATCTTTTTGAATTGTTAAATTCACACCATATTGACCGGGTAGAATAATTTCAATGGTTACAGAAGAAGCTGCTTGTTGTGCCCCAGTGGTTCCAGCAATATCGCGATAATCCGTGCTTTTAACTGCCGCTGCTCCGTTTTTTGTAATACTAAACAAGTAAGGGGTACCTGCAGCCGCTGAAAAACAAGAACGATCGGCGGTAATTGTGACTTGGGATCCAGGAATCAAGCTGCCTAGGGTTGCTGGGGCTACCGCTGCTACTTGGGCGTCGCAAGAAGAATTAAGAACATTAACGGCAGTAGTGCAAGCTCCAGTATCAGCACCGCTGGTAACCATCATGTTAACGGACTTAGATCCTGCCGAAGCGGTGGCAAAGTTCAAATTAAAGCCTTTAGTGACTCCCGAAGGACTACTAGGGCAAGTTGGACAAGTCCAAGAAACAGTAGCTGCTTCTGGTTGGGTTTCTGTGGTTACCGAAACCGATTCCCCAGAACAAACAGCTATCTTGGAAGGATACATGGCACAGCTAACAGCATCAGCAGAGCCAACTCTAATTAAATTATAAGAGTAGTCAGTAGATCCAACGCCGTCGCTAACAGTGCAGGTCATTTGATATTGTGCACGAGGATCGGTAGAGCGGAAATAAACTTGATTAGTACCAGGACCTGTTTTTCGACAATAACCACCAGAGGTATTATTCCAGGCCCCAGCAAGACATTCGATTTCTGGATTGGCTGAACCTATTTCCTTCATCTTAAAGCTGTAACTGTAGTTGTCGTAACCTCCGTCCATATCTCGACTGACGCAAGCAAAGGTCTTTGTTCCATCAGAAATATTGTAATCGATTGCTTGAATACTGCCACAATTTCCCGCTGGTCGAGCAGTCCAAGAACAAGCGTTTGATCTTGTTCGGGGATCTCCTGCTGGTAACGGATTAATAGGATTGGTGATTGAAGGATTTTCGGGACCACAGTAGTTCCAATTGCCACTAATAACGGAAACCGGCAAATTATAAATGGGGCTAGATGCAGTGTCTGAAAAAGTCGCTATGCTGCTAGAAGCACTACAGCTAGGATAACCAGAATTGGCATCATAATCCGTACACCAACAAGCATAGTGAGAGTCACCAGCTGGACAATTACAGGCAGTGGCCGAACAAGTCCAAGAAAGAATTCTTGAAGGACCAACGGCCGAAGAACTCATTCCGATTGCCCCAAAAGCAGAAGTCACAGAGCCCGAGGTTGTACAAGAGGTAGCAGTGCAGCTATCTCCGATACAATTACCGAAACCAGAACTATTAGAAAGAGTGGCCGCTCTTGGCCAAGGACTAGCACCAGTGCTTAGAGTATGACCGCTATCATCGCAAGAAGAAGACGGTAAAGCTCCGCCACAAGCGGCTTTGGCAGTATTAGTAAAATATAAAAAACAAAATAAAAAAGAGATTCCTAATAGAGAAAAATTTTTCCTACTCATTTTTTTAATTTTATTTTTTTTATTAAAATCGCTTTTTATTAAAATCGCTAAAAGATTGATTTGTTTTTGATTATATAATTTTTTCCATAAAAAACAAAGGGCTATTTTTTGATACTAAAAACGGGCTACACTTTTTGGGCATTAGGGAAACAACCACCATTGCACTTTTCTCCCCACTCGGAACATTGAGAGCAAAGAGATTCCTTTTTTGATTCAATCTTTTCTTTAAAAATCGCCTCAATCTTCTTTTGATAATCAGAAAAGGAAATTGCCTCTCCGTTTTTCTTGAACAATGGAAATCTTTTTCCAGGATAAACCGAGCAAAATCCAAACCGAAAATCTGCATCTAATACGCCTGCGCTCTGTTGGTGGCATTGATGGTGAGAAAATACTCTGTTCTTTTTTAGGATTAGTCTTGATCGTGGTTCAAAAAAACAAAGCGGTACTGAATGGTCAGAACTAAAACTAATTTTATTTTTAGAAAAAAATTCCACTATTTTTAAGAGATCAGCATTTAGTTTTTTCTTTTCTTTAAAAATATTAGCCCTGCAATCTAGGGAAAGAGTAAAGCTAATCTTTTGTTTAGGAATCCCATTTTTCCCAGTAAAAACTAAAAATTTTTCTACCTTGGATAATAGTTGATCTATTTTACAATCATTAACCAGTACTGGGCTAAAACCTAAAGCAGAAAATTTAGAGGAAAAACCAGCTAGGTTTTTTAGAAATAAAGGATGATCTAGGAAGCTAGCATTAAAAAGAACAGCGTCCCCTTCTCTGGGATTCAATCTCTTAGGAAAAGCTATTGTTCCGTTCGTAATAAGGGTTAAATGAAATTCTTTTTTTTGAGCTTCAATAAAAAAATCTTCAAAACGGGAGTAAAGCAATGGCTCTCCTCCCATAATATTTATTCGAGGATAATTATTTTCTTTGAGCCAGTTAAGCGCTTTCTTTAATTTTTGAAAATCCATTTCCTTCTTTCTTCTGTTTTCTTTGTTAAAACAAAAAGAACAGTTCTGATTACAGACTTCTGTTAGGTACAGTCTCATTTTGGAAAAAGGATTTTTAGGAGTTTTAATTTTCAATTTCTTGATTCAATTGCGCCCCATTCTAAATCAATTCTTCGCTTGAGTTCTTCTATAACGCGCATGCCAGATTGATTTTTAAAGAGATGAGAAAATCTTCCTTGAGTTTTTAGGAAATCTTCTAGATGAGCAGCTTCTTGGGGTCGATAATTGATCCGGTATTTTCCGTTTTCTATTTCATAGATTGGCCAAAAACGGGAATCGAGCGCTAGCTTAAGGACTGTTTTTAGTTCGGCCGGTGGAAATTTCCAAACCGTTGGACAAGGAGAAAGTACATTAATAAATTTTGGACCCTTTAGGGAAAGGGCCTTCTCTACTTTTCTTTTTAAATCCAGTCGATCAAAAATACTGGCCTGAGCACAATAAGGAATATTGTGAGCGGCAACAATTTCCATTAAATTTTTTCTAAACTGAATTTTACCACTGCTTTTTTCTCCAAAGGGAGTAGTAGTAGTGCCGGATCCCTTGGTAGTAGCCCCAGACCGTTGACCGCCAGTATTCATATAGCCTTCGTTGTTGTAACAAATGTAAAGAAAGTCGTGCCCTCTTTCTAGAGCCCCAGAAAGACTTTGGAGACCAATGTCGTAAGTTCCACCATCACCACCAATGGCAATAAACTTAAAGTCTTTTTTAAGATTTAGCTTTCCCATTGAATCTCCTTTTCTAAGAAAGGCATTATAAGCAGCTTCCACACCAGAAATAGTAGCGGCAACATTTTCGAAGGCGGAATGAATAAAAGGCACCCGCCAGCTAGTTTCCGGGTAAATAGTGGTGGCTACTTCCAAACAACCAGTGGCGGCGGCTACTACTACCGGACTTCCAACAGCTTCTAAGACCTCTCTGGCAATCATGGGAGCTGGGCAGCCGGCGCAAGTTCGGTGACCAGGAGCCAAAGGGCTTTCTTTTTTTTGAATTTTATCTTGGGAAGTCATAAAATAAAAAATTATTCTCTTAGGCCAATATAATTTTCTTTGTTGGTTTTTGAATTTTTACCTAGATCTTTAAAAACAGAAATAATATTGTCTTCAAAAATCTCTCTCCCTCCTAAGCCAAAAACATAGCTTGTAACCTCTGGTCTTTTGGGAAGATCAAAGAGAGCGTTTTTTACTTCCTTTAATAGAGGCGCTCCTGAGCCAAAGGAAAGTGCCCGATCCAAAACAGCTACTCTTTTTAATCCCTTTACTGCCTCTTGTAATTCTTTTTTAGGGAAAGGAAGAAAAAGTCTAATTTTTAAAACAGCTACTTTTTCTCCAGTTTCTTCTAAGAATCGAAGAGCAGCCGCTTTGGCCGTTCCTGCCGTGGAACTCATCACAATTACTGCCCGCTTGGCCCCCTTTTGATTAAACTTTTCTATTTTAGGATATTCTCTTTTGGTTAGCGCTGACAGGGCCAAGGCCGTTTCTTTGTAAAGCACAGCAGCGGCCCGCATTGCTTCTACTTGTTGGCGCTTGGTTTCAAAATAATAATCGGTAAGTTGCAAAGCACCAACAGTGATTGGATTATCTGCATCCAAAAGAGAAAAAGCTGGCCGATAATTTCCTAAAAGACTGGTTACCTTGGCGTCTGGCAACAACTCCACATTTTCTACCGAGTGAGAAGTAATGAATCCGTCCTGCATTACCATTGCTGGCAAAATTGCCGCCTCGGCAAGCATCAATGCCAAAAGATTGTGATCGTAAACTTCTTGGGGATTTTCTGAATAAATCTGAATCCAGCCAGAATCACGAACCCCCATGGAATCGGAATGATCACAATGAATATTAATAGGAGAAGAAAGCGCCCGGTTAGCAATGTTCATTAAAATTGGAAGACGCAACCCGGAAGCAACACCCAAGATTTCGTACATTAAAGCTAATCCGGCCGAAGAAGATGCCGTTACCACTCTGGCTCCGGCGGCGGCGGCACCAACTGCAATGCTCATTACCGAGTGCTCGCTTTCGGCCGTTACTACTTCTGTGTTCACCCTACCATCCGCCTTGAACTTGGCGAATCTTTCCACAATCGGAGTCTGAGGTGTAATCGGATAAACCGGTACTACTTCTGGATTGATTTGGCGCATGGCTTCTGCCGCCGCTTCTGCCCCTGTTAATGCCTGATATTTTGATTTTTTAGAAAACATTTAAATAAGTTTAATCGCTTTTTTAGGACATTCATTAACGCAAAGGCCACAACCCTTGCAATAATCGTAATTGATTTCTATTTTTTTATCTTCTAATTTAATAGAGCGCTCTGGGCAAGCCGAAACGCAACGGCCACATTTAATACAGTCATTCAAGGAAATCACTGGCTTTTTCTGCTTCCAAGAACCAGTTTTATTATTTTGGGAACTCCCCTGTTTTGTAATTAATCCACCAATAGGAATTTCTTTCCAAGATTTTAGTGTCATATGTTTAATTAAAGCCCGTAATATCCTTCTTCCATGGCCTTTAGATTATTTTCCAAAAGATCCTCTCCTAATTTTTGAGTGAATTTCTTTTCGTAATGCCTCTTTAGGTCGGAAAGCGATATTTGTTCGGTTAATTTAACAATTCTCCCCATTACTGGAGCAGAAAAATGAACCCGCTCTCCCAAATTAAAGGCAATCTCCTTGGCATCAACAGTATAAACTCTTCCTAGGAATGATTTTTTTCTAAGCTCTTTTCTAATTTCTGATTCCTCTTTGGCCGTATTGATAAGCAGGATAGTTTCTTTTTCTTTAGAATGATTCTCTAATGTTTGCGGTAAAAAAAGCAAAGACTCATCTAGAACAACAATTAGACTGGGATCAGCGATTGGTTGCTTGGTTAGAATAGGCTCAGCGCTAATTCTTAAAAAAGCCCTAACCGGGGCACCCGTTCTTTCTGGACCAAATTCTGGATAAGCCTGAGCAAACCGACCACTTTTGATCGCCGCCTCGGCTAATAACTGGGCCATTGTTTTAGCCCCTTGTCCGCCCCGACCATGAATAATCGCTTGAAACATAAATTCATTATAAACTTTTCCTGGATTATACAACCATCAGTCATGAAAGACAAAAAAGACCCGGAAAAAACCGGGTCTTTAAAAGTCTTTAACTAGATCAGCTTTTGCTTTTTATTTTTTTGGATCTTCTTTCTTAATTCCCAATTCTGTTTCAATGATTTCTTTGATCTTTGCTTCGTCTACTACCCCACCAATAAATTGACTACCCACAAAAGCGGCTGGTGTTCCAGACAGAGCGAACTCTTTAGCTAATGCTTCATCGGCTAAAACTGCTGATTTATATTTTTCGTCTTTTAAACAACTGGCGAACTGGGCCTGATTTAGGCCATTGTCCTTTGCCAATTTAGTGAACAGAGCGTCTTCTTTCCCTGCTGTGCTGAGATCTTTTTGGTTAGCAAAAAGTCCATGGTACATTTCCCAAAATTTACCTTGTTCGTTAGCACATAAGCTTGCCAGCCCTGCTTTTTCGGCCTGTGAATGAATGGAAGATAGTGGAAATTGGCGGAAAGAAACTTGAATTTTATCTTTAAATTCTGGAAAAACTTTGTCAAAAGAGTCGGCGAACTGCTTGGAATAAGGACATTGAAAATCTCCAAAAATCACGACTTTAACTTGAGCGTCTTTATTGCCTAAAATTCCGACGGCTGGATCAGCCTCGGGTACTGTTAAATATTTTCCGTAAGGAATCCCTGCCAAACTATTTTCTAGCACAAAGGAGCCTTCTTTTTCTGTAAGCGCTGATTTGGCTTGTTCAAAAAAAGCTAAGTCTTTAATTTTGGCATCAAAAATAAAAGAAGGAATCGCTTTTAGACCGAACTTTTTAACAAGTGCCTTGCCTTCTTCGCTATCGGAAGACACCTTTTTAACATTTAGAGTAGGAATGGAAGTTTTTTTAACCGCGTCAATAATTGGTTCTACTTGGCAATTTTCACAACTATCGCTACTCAAAACAGTCATGGTAACAATTGGATCGCTGTAAGCTACCCAAGTTTTGTTTTGAGCCGTAAAGACATCTTTGTCTTTTAGTTTCCGCAACGAAATCCCCTCACCTCTTACCATCTGCGCTGCATCTACAAAAAGACTGCCCACAAAAAGACCAGAAAGGACAATTAAGGCAGCAACCATGTTTTGCTTATTCATCTTTTTGGATTTCGGACTGTCTTCTGCGACTTCTTCTTTGGACTCTATTTCTTCTTCGTGTTTTTTAGATTTTTCCTTTGATTCGTGCATAGATGTTTGAAATTAAAATTCTTGAATTAAATTCAATTTTGATTATTGACTGCTACAAGAACCTCCAGTTTGAACTGGAGTAGCCGGTGCGCTTGCCGATCCTGGTTGACCAGTGGCTTGATCCGGATTAACCGCTGCATTTTTTTGGGCTTCTGCGGCGTCTTTTTCCGCTTTTTTCTTCATTTCTTCTATTTTTTTCTCCACTTCTTTAAAATTGTAATCGCTTTTGGCAGTCTTAAGTAAGCGGTCTTCAAAACCCACAGTAAGGTAGCGGGAGGAGATTAGCTTTAATTGATATCCGGTCAAAAAACTCAGTAAAAAAATAAAGGAATAGTAAATGAACAAAGAGTAGTCCTTCTTTTCTTTATTTAGCTTAATCTTCATAGGTAATTATTTAAGTTTTTAATCTGTTTTTATTTGGATTCAAGGTGTGTGGTGTGTTTTCGGCAAAAAGGACAGTGCTTTTTTAGCTCTAACTTTTCTTTAAGTTTTTTCTTATTTTTCTTAGTAAAATGACTTAGCTTTCCGCAATCGCGACATTTTAACTTTATAATATGATCTTGAATCCTCCCCATTGGACTTGATTACTTAATAAGAAGACATTTAAAAACTTTATATCATCAGCTATAAAGAGTCAAATGTTATCCAAACTGCTGGTCTACTTCTTCTCTTTTTCTTTTTAAAAAACCAACCCAAGATTCAAAGAGTCGAATAATTAATTTAAAGGGGGCTTCTATAACTACATCTAAGAGAAACATAAAGACATTGATCTTGGAAAAATTAGTAGAAAGCCAACGACCAAAACGCACAAAAGGTAAAAGTAAGGTATCAAAAAGAAGACTGCCCATCCCTTCTTTTTCTTTGATCACTATTAGGTCGCGAATAGATTGGCGAATTAGCGCACCAAAGAAACTCACCGTGGCCATGAAGATTAGGAAAATAGCACCACTAACATAGTCAAAGTTAAAGAAATAGAGAAGCCAAATTAACACACCAAAAACCAAGGAAAAAATAATAAAGTAAAGAGCGTCTAATGTTTTTTCAGAAAGTCCGGCTTGAGCTAAGGGATAAACAGAAATTTTTTCGATTTCGTCTTTAGCTGGATCATTATAAACTAATCTCTTAATCCCTTGAACAATCGCTTCTGTGTTTTCTTCTCCAGGAATTTTAGCAGAAAGCGCCAAGAATACCATAAAAGCTGGAGGAAAAAGGATATTGATTCCTAAGGCCAAGAAATTAATTCCCTCCCCAAAATATTTTTCAAAAGGAATCTCTATAAAAAGAGCTAGGAGCATTTTGGTTAAGAAAATATAAATAATACCGCGTTGGATTCTTTTTCTTAATTTGTTTTGAGACCTCTCATACTCCTCTTCCATTTTCTTCTTCACAAATTCCCGCAGAATATACTCCTGAGCAACAACTCCCCGAGCGTCTTCTGGATTTTCCATAATCACTTCGTAAAAAATATGAGCGTAGAGGGTTTGTCTTTTAACGGCGTAAAAAATTCGACTAGAAAGAATATCGGTCGCCTGGGATTTAACTATAGGAATAATCTTAGTGGCATTCTTCATTATTTCAGCCACTCTTTTTTGAGAAGGATTGGTAAACCAATCGGGGAAATAGATCCTAAAAATTTCGCTAGTCACCATGGCCCGATCGGCACGAGCTAAGCTTCGGTAAATGGCAATATAAGTTTGCAGATTTTTCTTTTTTTCGGGAATGGCAAAAACTCCAGTATCTACCCTAGACGCAATTAATTGATACATGCCATCTATTAAGGCTCTTCGTTCATAAAAAGGATATAAAATCTCTTCTACTTCAAAGGAGGCCAAAGTAATTAGCCATCTTCTTATTTCTGATCCCTTATCACTGTCTTTCCAAAAATTTTCTCGGTAAGTAGAGGATAGTGCATAAGTATATTTATTAAGCGCTTGATTAATACGGACGAATTTTTCTTCAGTGAGATCACTTTTCTTCACATAGCCCCCCATCATTAACTCTCGCAAAAGCAAATCAGCCACTTCCTTTTTTCGACCTTCTAAAATAAAAATTCTTTTTAAGATTCTTCTAGAAGCCGTTCTTCTTAGAAGATGCTCCTCCCGGTAGTCAATCGCCATTCGGATTTTTTCGTACCAAAAGGCAATCTGATCAGCTTCCTTCCCAGCACCAAAGGCACTAGTCTTAGGAAGACTTTTAAGTCTAATGGCTTCTGATTCCACCACCTTTAAGAAATTTTCGATCGGCAAAGAAACGGGAATGGCTTGATCCATGAATAAGTTTAATCTTTCCCTATTCTAAAGATTTCTGGAAATTACTCAACTAAAAAAGATATGAAAATTAAAAGTAGTGGCTTAAAGTAAAAGAACCCGCGGTGTTTGTCTTTTTTTTGATTAGGATTAATCAAGACAAACGACCACGGGCCTTTGATAATTGCCATTCTTAGGCTTAGGCAACTATCGAAATTGTTGCTCCTTTCGCTTTTAGGGTTTTCATCGCAGAGCTCTGCATCAACGGCCCTAAGGAGGAACTTCTCTTCTCTTGGTTTAGGACCATAAAGTTAGGAGCGATAATTCTTCCCCTCGCTCCGCCACCGAACATCTTCTCTGCTCCCACTCTGAAGATATAGCCACATTCAGAGGGTAATGAGATTCTTATTTCTCTGATCATATCATACGACCTCCCTTTGTTAAGATTGCACTACGCTTATTCTATAACATAAACATTACTTTTAGTCAATAGGTGGTAGGAAAATTCAGGCCAAGAAATCTTTTCTCATGCCGATATCCTTCTCGGAGTACGCTCGGCCTCGACCGGGCCTCGCTCCACCTTGTTCCTGTCTTGCTTTGCCTAAAAAGCTTCAAGCTTCACAGAGACCAGAGAAGTTCCCTGGATTTTTTTTAAGTTTTAGTTTAAGTTTAAAAAACGCTCGGGAATGCGTTTTTATTTTTAGTTTTTATTCCCTAACAGAAATATTTTTTGCGTTATTTTGGCCCTATCGTCTAGTGGTTAGGACACCAGGTTTTCATCCTGGTAACAGGGGTTCGATTCCCCTTAGGGCTACTGTAATAAAAAAAGACACCTTGGGTGTCTTTTTTTATTGACTTTGGTCTTAAGTAGGAAGCGAAAGGGATAGGGTCCTAGAAACCGTGAGGTTTCCCGTGGTGGAGGTATTGGAACCGCAAGGTTCCAAAGCGCAGGTCATCGAAGTAAAGCGAAGATGACCGAGCAGTGAGATTTCCCCTTAGGGCTACCAATTTAAATAAGACTCTATTCTGCGGAGCCTTTTTTGAATCAGAAATCTTTTTGGTTGTTTATTTTCCGGCTTGAATGATAAAATAAAAAATGTGTTAGATGCCAAAATAAACTATCCAAAAAATAAGTAAGAAGTCTGATTTTTCCATGGGTTTTATTTTTTCCTTAAGTTAATGTTTGGCGACATTAAGGTAGAATGGATTACTCAGTCTGGTTTTTATAATTTTGATCATTATTGCTTAAAAATTTATTTTTTAACTAATAGATTTATGATTCATAGGATTCTAAAATTTTTTATTTTACCCGGATTGTTGTATTTCCTTGGATTTATAATGTTGACTTATCCAGCCATAAGACAATTCAACACCCACTTTTTTGGGGATGGAGGAGATGGTTTGCAAAATGCATGGAATATATGGTGGGTCAATAAATCCATTACCGAATTATTTCAAAATCCATTTTATACAGATTATCTCTATTATCCAAGCGGTACCCACCTTTGGGGACATACACTTTCAATTTATAATGGAGCAATAGCCATCCCCCTTCTCGCCTTTCTGAAGCTGAACCAGGCCTACAATTTAATTGTAATACTGACTTTTATTCTAAGCGGCTTATTTACAATGTATTTGTCTTTTTATCTGACAAGGTCTTATTGGGGTAGTTTTTGGTCTGGTTATTTCTTTTCTTTTACAGGATACCGCTTTGCTCATTTGCAGGGCCATTTAAATTTACTCTCTACTCAATTTATTCCTTTATTCCTCTTGTCTTTTATTTTGTTTGTGAAAAAACCTTCATACAAGAATTCCTTGCTTATGTCTGTGTCGTTATTCTTTTCACTGACAGCTGATCTTTTTTATGGATTTATCTGTTTACTCTTAGCCCTTACTGGTGTTTTCTATCTCTTGATTATTAAGCTGAAAAAAAACAACATAAAAAAAACTTATAGTTATTTTATCGATTTTCTAAAAATCTATAAAAAACAAATTATTTTTTTAATCGTGACTACATTATTAACTTCGGCAATCTTTGTTGGTAGTTTCTTTAAAAACATAATACATGACCCCCTGGAAACAAAGTCCAATACCACAACCAAGTATTCCTTAGATGTTCTTTCTCCTTTTATCTATGGAGGGGCTTCTAGATTCAGAGAATTCACTTCTTGGCATTGGAAAAAATTCGAAAATATTGCGGATAGCTCAGTTTATCCGGGCAATCTGTTGATTGTGATCTTTTTTGTATGCTTCATTTTCAGAAAAAAAATTTCAAACCTGAATCCCAAAGAAACATTCGGAATATACTTTTGGATAACTCTTTTTGTCTTGTTCTTTCTTTTGTCTTTGGGTACCGTAATTAAATTCAACGCAAATGATTTTGAAATTATCTATACCCCCTATTATATTCTGAAAAAAATAATTCCTGTTTTGGAAATTTCAAGAGCACCAATAAGGTACTTTTTGGTCTCGGTTTTGTCATTGAGTATAGTTTTTGCTTATTTCTACCGATATTTATCGAACTCTAGTTGTTCCTGTAAAAAAATAATAATCTACTTGTTTGTTATTGTTGGAATAGTCGAATTACTGCCGGCGAAGATTTATACAACCGAGGCGGATGTATTTCCCGAATATCTAAATATTGTTAAAGAAGATAATGATTTTAATATTGTTGATAAAGTGAATGGAAAAACAGAAACGCTCTACTACCAAACCTTTCATGAAAAAAAAATCCCTAGTGGATACATCTCCCGAACGCCATTATCCGCAAGCAAAAACAAGAAGGAGTTTGACGAATACATAGACCTTTACGAGGACTACGCATTGAAACTCTATTACAATAACAAAATTAGGTTTATTCTCTTAAAAAATAACAAGAGAAGAAAAGAAAAATTAAAAGGAGAGGTTTTTAGAAACGAAAATGTTGTGATTATTGACTTAAGGGAGTTGATTGTGAAGGATAACTGATCATTGTTTCTTTTTTTTGGTAAATTTTCCGACTTGCAAGAAGTCTAATTTTTCCATAAATCTTTCCGTTCATGGAAAAATCCTAATTCTGCAATCACCTGGTTCCAACTGCTTCCCCTTAGGGCTACTGCTTAAAAAGACTCCACTGGGAGTCTTTTTAAATTATAGTTTATGGCCAGACGAAAAAATCAAATTGTGATAGAGTAGGCATAAGTTCTTAGAAATATCTAAACAAAAAATCAAAAATGATTAAGACATTAGAAGTAGAACTAACTACTGTTGGTGGAATGGGAGAAGTTTTTTATCCCCAAGCTCCTAAAAAACATATTGATTTAGGAAAACTGCTTAACTTTATAAGTGAAATAAAAAAAAGCGAACCGGAATTAAAACAAGTACTTTTAAGAGGAGTTGGTGAGCCGATTCTTTACCCACAATTTAGCAAAGCCGTTGAAAAATTTTTGGATCTTGGCTTGAGCGTAGGAATTTTTACTTTTCCTTATTTATTCCCTCGCTACTTGGAATTATTGGGGAACGACCCTCGGCTGTCTTACACTATCTACCTTTACCCCAATAAAAAAGATGCTTCTTGCTTAGAAGGAATTAAAGACACAAATCAATTCAAAAAAGAAGAGAAAATAAATTTAAATTATTTCTTAATACTAGATAGTCAAAGTTATCCCTATTTAAGAGCGTTCGCCGAACAAGTTAAAAAAGAAAAATTTTGTTTTTCAATTATTAACCATCAGAACGGCAAAGAAAAAATCACCCAAGAAATTTTTAATCAAGCCAGAAAAACCTTTGAAGATGCTGGTTGTGGTAAAAATATTCAATGGGAAAACGGTTGGAATCCCCTAAACCGTTGCACTTATTTGCGCTTTGAAAGAGCCTTTGTTAATGCGGAAAATAAATTGGCTTTTTGCCACTTCTTGGCTCACTTAAGAGATGCCAACTTTGGAAGTGCAGATAAATTTAAAGATCCGGCAATGATTAAAAACCAATACTCCCGCATCAATACTAAAAAGATTTTTTTAGTTAAAAAAAGCACTCCAAAAGAGGGCCTTTATTCACCTTGCGATTTTTGTAAATTAGTTTTTGGTTAAAAATATCTTTTAGGAGAAAATTAGTTCTCCTCTTCTTTTTCGGCTCGTTCTTTTAATTTCTGACTCAATTCTTTTAGGGCTTCTACTTGACCTAGGCGATCGGCTAGGTCATTAGCATTAACAATGTCTTTTTTTGATTTTTCTTTTAAGAGAAAGATAATTAACTCTCTTTGAACAGAAGGAGAAAGACTAGAAATATTTTTAACCAAAAAATCCTTGGTTTCCTCTTCTGTTCCGCTGATTATTGATTCCAATAATTTTTCCTTATTCCCGGCTTCTAAAAAAAGATCGTTCATTTTTAAAAATCAATTTAATCTAGTATGCTGTCAAAAAATAACTTCATTATTTTAAACCAAAAGCCATTGCTTTGGGGAGAGCTTTTTAAAAAGTTATCTCTTTCTTGATCTAGGGAATTGTCGCTACTTAAATCAAGATTAGTACCTCTAAAATCAACCGCGGTAGCATTAATGTCTCCGGCATTATTCCAATACGCTGCCAGTTCATTTTCTGTGAGATCATCTTGAAGGATTGCCGGATCAACAACTCCGGCTGCTATTAGTTTGTCTTTTAGCGTTCCTCTGGCAATAATTAGTTTGGCGCTTTTCCAATCATTCCGCTTCCTTTCTTGTCCTTCGGCGGTTAAAAAATTGGCCGCTGTTTTGTAGGTCATTTCTTGCTCAATTTTTGGACGACCATTCAAGGCTTCGTTGCTCTTTTCTAAGACATGCGCCTGCCAATCACTATTTTGAGCCAAAATATTGGTAATTCCCTGAAAATATCCCAATTGATCTTTGGCTAAATCATTTTCTATTCTATTGGCAAGATCATCTACCTTTTGGGCAATTGCGGTGATTTCTGCTCGATGATTATCTTTTTTTCTAATTTCTGCGTAAGGAGAAACGCCAATCCGTTTTTGAATTCTTTTGTTTAAAAAATTCTTAATTCCACCAATAGGAAGATGCCGATCGATTGTTTTGTTTATTATTTTTGCTCTTTCTTTTAGATCTCTTTGGCAGGCAATGGTTTTTAATTCGCTTGGTAGGAATCCACTGCAATGCTTAAAGCTTTTGAATTCTTGGTCTAAATCTTTCTCTTGGCGCTGATATAATTCTTCGGTTTTTTCATTTGTTTCGGCAGTTTGATCTAATAATCCAAAAGTAGCCGGATCTTTAATGTAAAGGTCTAAAAGATAATCATCATTAAAAAGTTCGCCAATCATATTGTCTCCCAGACTAGACCGACAAGCTTTTAATAGAGGATCGGAGCCCAATGCCTGGTCTAGAAATCTTTTATTTTTAAAGATACTTTTTAATCTTTCTATCTTTTTTTGAGCCGTAATAATTTCTTGTTGAGCGGTTTCCCCTTCTTTTAGCTCTCCTTCTCCAAAAGTAGCACCAGCAACCAATTTTTCTGAAAGATCTTGGTGGGAAGCTTCTAGGATAGCAGTAGTAATTTTTTGGGATCCAGGGTCGGTAAGAAGTTCGGAAAGGCTTTTTTCTTTAGAAGGATCCTCTTCTTTGGGACCGATGTTGATTCTTTTTATTCTAGGACCAAAAGTTTTACTTTCGTAAGCCATATAATTTGGTTAATGATCAATAAGGACTTACGCGACTTGGAACATATTTCTTGAATCAATAAGTATAATAGCATAAAAAATAACTTTTGGATTTGATCTGTACTGGGGATTTTTAAAGAAAATATTATTGAATGGTAGAATAACGATTGGCGAATTATTAAGCGTTAATCGCTAAAAAATATAATTATTACAAAATAAAAAACGAGAAATTAAAATAGAGCATTGCTTGGTGGCGGCAGAAACACTGACCGGAATCATTATTGCTTCGGCATTAATTCCGCCAGATAAAAAATTAGCCAGCGTAAAACTGGCAAGTTTAAAAAAGAAATTCAAAAGCAAATCTTTTGCGGCCAAGTGCAATCGATATTTGGTGCGGGAATGCGAGTTAGTGATGAGTTAGGATTGTAGGAAAGTTAAAAGGTTTTATTTTGCAAAGATTAAACTGTTCTTTGGAATTTTCCTAGTTCTACCTTACCTCGGAGCTTAAAATATAATCTCTAGGGTAAGGCAAGAAAAGCGATAGATTCCTTAACTCTTTTTTAAAAGAGAAGAAGCATCAGCCTTCCTGCCACTGTTGGTTTTAATTGTTTGGAAAAACATTTTTAAAGCACCCACACTTGGGGCAGACATAGATCTGCTTTTTAGTGAAGGCCCCGTTTTCGATCGGAGAGTGTTGATGATTAGAATTGTGTTGCCGGCTGAATACGCTGACAATGTCCATAACCACCATGCAGGCTGCGCATTCCCAGCCAATCATGGACATCCTTTCGGGGAACATCTTTTTCCAGGCACCGTCGGATTTTTTGACAAGGTTTTTTAATTGCTCGTCGGTGACTCTAGGTGGGAAAAATGTCCTTACCAGTTCTCTGAACATAGACACCTCCTACTACTGCTGATTGATTGTAAGAACCTTTTTTGTATTCTATAAGTGACGATTGTACGCTTAAATTATTAAAATGTTAAGAGATAGTGGTTGTTTTTTCTACTCTATCTTAGTGGGGCTTGTGATACAATAAAACAAATGAAATTGTTTTATTGTATGAAGTTATTACTAACATCTGCCGGACTTACCAACCAAAAAATACGAGATTTTTTTATTTCCCAATTCGGTACTTTTAACGACAAAAAGGCTTGTTTGATTTTTACAATCAGACAAGAAAGCGATTGACAATGGCTAGAATATTACGATCGGGAACTAGGCTGGGATTCGAACTCGCTCGTTTCACTCGCTCTCCATAGGGCTTCCGCCCTCTGGCGCTCCCCCGTCTAAAGGCGGGGTCGCTGTCACCCCCAACGGGGAAACTACAGTTTCCCCAACCCCCTTCGTGTTCGCCTCTCCTCGTTTGCTCAAGCAGATATATAAAAACCCTCGGATGAAGGTTTTTATATATCTGGCTGGGGAAGAGGGATTCGAACCCCCGCATGACGGGACCAGAACCCGTTGCCTTACCGCTTGGCTACTCCCCAAAAATTTTTAAGAAATGAACTATTTTTCTTGAATCTTTATTTCCGAAAGATCGAACCATTTTTCTTCTCTTTTTTTATCTCCAAATTCTACTAACACTTTTTTTTGTAAAACTTTAATATTTCTCACCATCCCCTCTCCATCCCTAGTTCTTACCGGATCTCCGGCCTGGGGCATTTTTTTTAAGATTTCTTCGTAATTTTCTAATTCATAAGAAAGGCAACAGATTAAACGACCACAACAACCAGAAATCCGTTCGCTTCCACGGTGAGTTATTTGCTGCATCTTGGCCATTTCCGTATTGATGCTTTTTAATGCACCACCAAATTTTAAGCAACAAAGCTCCCGCCCACAAGGACCATAGCCACCGTTAATGCGCGCTTCGTCTCGTGATCCTATTTGTTCCAAGCGGACTGCCTTTTGTACCGTCCGCGCCAAATCGCGCACCAAATCCCGAAAATCCACCTTATTTTCTGCAGTAAAGGCCACCACTACACTACCGCCGTCCAAGCTAATATTCGCTCCGACTAACTTCATTGGCAGATTATGTTCTTTTACCTTTAGCCGACTTTTTTCCAAAATAGATATTTCTTCTTTTCTTAATTCCTTGGCAGCCGCTAAATCTTTTTCTTCTGCTAGGCGAATAATTTTAAAATAATCTTCTTTGCAAAATGCCGGGCATTCGGTTTTTTCTTCGGAAATACAAAGCTCAGAATCCTTTTTAGCAATTTTTTTTTCCACCTTTTCGACGAATGCAATGAATTTGCCAAAATTATTACTAATCACATAATCTTTGCCTTCTTCAATGTTTTCTTCTAGTTCTCGCTCCTTTTTACATCCCCAATTATAAATTCTAAAAACAATTTTCATAAATTTCTAATTAATAAACAGCAACGAAATCCTATGCTAATCTTTAGAATGTTTAACATAGAAAGCGCTGCTAGAGCAAATGAAGATTATGTTTGGTCAATTTTTTTTTGATGCAAAGGCAGTTCCAATAAAAATGAACTCCCCTTGCCTTCTCCAGCGCTTTTAATCCAAACCTTTCCTCCATGGGCTTCTGTCATTTTTTTAACCACATACAGCCCCAATCCAGTTCCTCCAGCATAAAGCCGATGAATCCCTTCTCCACGACTGAACTTTTCAAACAGCTTAGGAATCTCTGTTCTTTTAATACCCACCCCAGTATCCATGACTTCTATTAATACCGATGAATCTTTTTGCTTATTTAAAACAACCGTTACTCCTCCTTTTTCAGTATATTTAATGGCATTATCCACTAAATTGCCAATTATTTCGACTAACTTTCTGTAATCAGCTTCTATTGTAAAATTTACTGGCGCCTTGTTTTCGAATTTAAGGAAAAGGTTTCTTTCTTTGGCCTGAATGTTCATAATCTTGATCACGCTTTCTATTAAATCAACCATTTTTATTTCTTGAAACTCATAGTCTAATTTACCTCTTTCGATCCGAGAAACATTGAGCAAGTCTTCTACCAACATAATTAATCGTTCATTGGAAATATAAACTTTTTCTAAAACTTGTTTTTGTTCAGGGGAAATATCGCCATAAGAACCGTCTATTAAGAGAGAGGTGAATCCCTTAATAGAAGTCAATGGAGTTCTTAACTGATGCGAAGCGATAGAAATAAATTCGGACTTGGCTTTGTCTATTTTCCTTAATTTCTTGTTGGTAGAAGTTAATTCTTTGGTGGCTTTTTTAACTTCTCTTTCCATTTTTTTAGAAAATTCCTTGATTTCTTTATAAGAAATAGCGTTCTGAATAGCGATTGCCACTTGGGCACTAATTACTTCTAACATTTCTAAGTCTTCTTTGTTGTAAGGATCTCTGGATTCTTTGGACCCAATGGTAATTATTCCTACTGGATTTTCGCCAACATTAAGAGGAACCACTATTGCAATTTTACTTGCCCTAAGATTGCCAAAAGATTCTTTTAGTTTTTTATTCTTTGCTAAGTCTTCCGTAAAAACTAATTTTCCCTTTCTAAAATATTCTTCATAGAGACTCTCTTCTAGTGTTAGGCTGTTATTTTTAAAAGCTAGGCTTTCGCTCCTTTTAACCCTAAGAAAAGAATGGTTTTTTTTGTATTTTAAAATGGCAATCCCGTCAACATGAAAGGCTTCGTCTAGGGTAGAACAAACTAACTTATAGATTTCGTTATCGTTTAATGTGGAGCTTATTTTTTTACTTAGGTCATAAATAACTTGGCTACTGTTATAAAGAGAGGAAAAGAAATACTTATTGGTAATCTTAAAATAGTAATTCCTAATGGGATAGAAGACTAAGATGGCCACCACTGTTACTAAAAAATCACTCCAACTCCAAAAATTATTTTCTAAAAGCAAAAACCCTAAAAAATATTTAAAAATCCAAGAAAAGAAAATCAAGGTAAGAAAAGAAAGAAAGTAAACCGAACCGCTTCTTAGAATTATTTGAATATTCATAAAACGGTGGGCAATAATGGAATAAGTAACTGCCCCAGTAAAAAGAAGAGTGAAAAATGGTCCCCAGTATTGAGCGTCAAAGTAGTCAAAGAAAAGAGGTAAGACAATGTTGGTAATTGTTGCTGGGATAATGGCGGCAAAAGCTCCTAAAATAAAATACTTTGCCTGATAACGCTCTAAGTTTTCTAAATTCTTGTATTTTAATAAGGAGAAGATCGAAAAAAGAATAAAAAAAAGGAAAAAGTGCACCACGAACAAAAAATAAAAGGATCCATAGATTGTTTTAATGGCTCCATTATTAATGATTTCTTCTTTGTCTATTAAATCGGTAAAAAGAGTTATCCCTACCAAAAAAACCGTCCATAAAAATATAAGGACATTTAGCGATTTTCTTATTTTGAACGATTCCTTGGGGAATCGGAAGGCAAAATAAAAAATAAAAACAGCAATTAGTTCTGTAAAAGCAAAATTAAGCCTGCCCAACGGTAAAACATTGCCATCATGAAGAAAATAGAAAAAGTAGAGGGAGAGAATCCAGCCAGCAATAGAGAGTGAAAGCCAGAAAAAAGAACGATTTAATTTTGATTTTCTGTCTCTTAGAAGAACCAAGAAGGCTAACGATCCGCAAATAAAAACAGAGATAAAATAAACAACGGGATAAATAATTTCCATTTTAAGGGAAGAAGATTAAATCTTGAAGATTGATTTTTCCCACTCGCTTAAGCTTAATTTGTCTAAGTCCTGATCCTTGGGATAAGCATTTTTGGCTAAAACAAAATAAGGCATGGCCACTAAAGAACAGCCAGCTTGCTCTTTTTCTACTTTAGCCTCTGAAATACCAGCAAAAATTTCTTTAAACTTTACTTGTTGATTCTTTCCAATTTGAACAATGCTTTTGGCTAAATTATTCACAACGACTTCCTGATAGTTGCTGCCATAAGTTCCTAATTCTTCCAAGGAAAGACTGCCAATATCTTCCATAATAAGGCAAGCTGCTTTATCTCTTTCTACTGGAATACCAATACCTACCGCCGAAAAAATAAAGCCTGGTTCAAGAACGGTAACAAATTTGGCCGCACACGGAACATGGGCTGCTGGTAAAAAAGGAAACCGTTTTTTAGAAACGGTGCCAGTTAGTTTTTTAAAAGCTTCTCTTAGGGGATCGGCGTCATAAATTGGAATTTTATTACCATCAGTATCTCCTACTGGATCAATTCCCCAGTGATTAATTTCTTTAGGCACTTGGGCAACATCGTAACCCCAAATAATTCCGTCTGGGCCACAAAAAGAAGAGACTTTGATCATATTTATTTGGCCAATATTAGCTTGAGCAACTTCTGCCAAATCAAAAGCGTTGATGCAATCTAAGAGAGCTGATCCAGGATGAGAGAATTTTTTATTTACCACCGCCGAAGCGTAGTTAATCCCTAAAAAATAGTTCCGACTTTTAGCGCCGGTAAAAAATCCTTCTAGGTAATCTGGTCTTTCGGCGACTGCTTGGCGGGAAATTTCGGCAATATTTCTTCCGTTCATTTTCAAGAAATAAGAATAAGACGATGTAGTATTTTTGTTAGTATAAAACATTTTTAAAAAATAAAAAAGAACGAGGCTACCTTTGGTTGTTAGCACCAAAAGAATAACTCGCTCTTTTCTTTATACGGCATACGGCCCCGCGCCGATCCTCTATTTCGGTTGGGGGTGTCTTTCAGAAAAATCAATGGCACGGGAAATTACTGTTTCCCAGCCGGCCTTTACCACTGACTTGTCCTTGTCTAGACAAGTCAACATGGTTTCGGAAGACGGCTTGGTATGCCCGGCTATCAATAGGTGATCGGCCGGATCGCCCCAAAAATAGATGGGCAACCAGCCGAGGCCCAGACCAAGGCCGACGCTGGGGGATTTTCGGTTGGTCCAATACATGAGTACCGGATAACCAAGCTCCCAGGCACGGCCAACGATCGGGTACGCCAAGTGGGCAATGAACGGGTTGCCCTTTTTCCGGGCGTCGGGGTGGACGGCGACCTCGCGGTACACCAACACCCTTTCTTCCTGGTAGAAATTGCGGGCCCAGGCGGTAAACAATTTTTTTCCGAATTTCTTGGAGTTTTTCGGAAGACTGAACGGAAAATCCCGTTTTTGGTCTAAGGCTTCCAGATTCTCCAAAAGGACTCCCCAGGAAAGACCGATGACCTTTTCTTTGAGGTGCGCCATCTCCGGATCGTCTCCGTGGTAAATTAAGAGCGCGGCTACCGGAATGCGCTTCTGGTTATCCCAGAGCAGAGCTTGATTGATTTCTGCCGAGGCCTTTTGAGGAGTCCAGCTTTCGTTCCAGTACTTGCCATCACTAAAACTTCGAACATAGACTTCGGAGACCTGATCGCCAATCCCCCCTACATTGTTAATAATGTTGTATGTTTCGTCGCCAATGTAGGCGCGAACCTCGTACTGGCTATTTCGGCCAAAAAGATACGAGTAGTCGGCCGACTCCTTGGCAATAACCAGATCCCCTGCCTCGTTAACTTTGTTCATCTGCATAAGCACCTCCCTTTGTTTGCATGTTTACACCCTTTGTGGTACGCGGTTGTTGTGATTTTTTGGCAATTGGTAATGTTCTTTGAACCAAGGATTACAGCACAAATTAGCCTAAAAAGCAATGTAGTTTGCCGATTTACTTGCTTCTTTTGTTATTTTTTTAAATAATCAAGAGAAGTTGAATCAAAAAAATGTTTAATACTGAAGGTTTAAAAATAATTCCAGGGACCGACCCGCTTTTGCGGAACAAATCCCAACCCATTCTTAGACCAGAAAGCCCAGAAACCAAGGCACTGGTTAAGCAAATGGCCAAGACCCTGCATTTAAATAATGGCATTGGTTTGGCGGCGCCCCAGGTGGGTTACTTTTTTCGACTTTTTATTATTGAGCTTGATTATCAGCTTTATGTTTTTATTAATCCAGAAATTAAAAATTTGTCTCGAGACAAAGAGTCCATGGAAGAAGGTTGCCTTTCTTTCCCAGGGATGTTTCGGCAGGTGGAAAGAAGCAAAAAAGTAACCATAAAATACCAAGACGAAACCGGTAAAAAACAAAGATTAAAAGCCAAAGGTCTTTTGGCCCGCGCCATTCAACACGAATTCGATCACTTAGAAGGAATTTTACTCCCCGACCGATGCCAAAATTAAAAATAATTTTTATGGGCACTTCCGCTTTTGCGGTGCCCACCTTAAAGGAACTTTTAAATAGCCCTCTTTATTCTGTTTCTGTTTGCACTTGCCCCGACTGTCTTTGTGGAAGAGGTTTAAAATTAACTTGTTCGGAAGTTAAAAATTTTGTACTTAAAAATTACCCTAAGACTCCGCTTTTTTGGCCAGAGAATTTTAAAGAAGCCTGTTCCTTAGAACAAGTTAAAAAAGAAAAACCAGATTTAATTGTGGTGGCCAGTTATGGAATAATCTTGCCAGAAGCGGTTTTAAAAATTCCTCGTTGGGGCTGTTTAAATATTCATCCATCTCTTTTGCCTAAATACCGAGGACCGGCGCCAATTCAAGCCGCTATTTTTAACCAAGATAAAGAAACGGGAGTCACTATTATAAAGCTTGATTCTCGAATGGACGCTGGAGATATTTTGAATCAAAAATCAGTTAGTCTTTCTCCTGAAATTACCTTTGAAAAACTGCACAACGAACTTTCAGAATTAGGCGCTAAAATGTTAATGGAGACAATCCTCTCTTATTGCGAAGGAAAAATAAAACCTAAAAAACAAGAGGAAGAAAAGGCGACCTATACTAAGCTTATTAAAAAGGAAGACGGACTAATTGATTGGCAAAAAGACAGCGCCGAAATAGACGCCCAGATTAGAGCCCTAAATCCTTGGCCCAAAACTTACACTTTCTTTTTGGATTCTAAAAAAGAAAAGAAACGATTGAATATTATCCGGACCAAAACCGCAAAAGACAGTACTCCAAGTAATGGCCTACCACCAGGAACAATTCTAAAGCCGAATAAAAATAATCCTTTCAGTTTTGTGGTAACCAGAAATGGTCAACTGCTCACCGAAATTGTTCAGCCAGAAGGGAAAAAGCCAATGCCAGCCAACGATTTTTTTCGGGGACAACCAAATTTAACCTGTTTTATTGTTTAGACCAGAAGCTAAGAGGGCGTGCCTGTTTTGTTGAGTACGCTTCGCTTCGCCCAGCGGCTCCGCTTGCTCAGTTTTCATTCGAGCTCTTTCCTTCGGAAAACCGGCCCACTCGAATGAAAAAGCCTCAACAAAACAGGCACGCCCTCTTAGCTTTATTCTCCAATCATGGTCTTTCTATCTTAAATAAAAACACCCCCGAAAAATCGAGGGTGTTTTAGTAGAAAAGATTTTTATTATTTTCTTTTTCTTCCAATCATGGCTGCTAATCCGGCACCAATCACTGCCCCAATTCCAGCGGCAATAGCTGCTGCTTTGGCTGGATTCTTCTCCATGTAATCCTTAACCTTTTTTTCTGCAATTTGGAAATCTTTCTTGGCTTTTTCAATATTCTTCTTAGCTTCCTTTTTTAATTCCACTGCTCTTTCTTGAATTCCTTCTGTCACTTCTTTGGCTTTGTCTTTGATTTCTTTGGCTTTTTTTTCAATGTCCTTTTTTTTAAAATCCATTTTTTTATTTAAATTATTTAAATTATTTTTGTTGCTTTAATTCTTCTCGAACCACCACCCCTAAAAAAACAGATAAAATACCCACCAAGATAAAGCCTAGGCCACCCGAAATATTGAATAATTCATTTAGAATAAGAGCCATTCCGACCATTAAAAAAACCACCCCCAAAAAAACCATCAGTGAAGAAATAAATGCCTTATTGACCATGGAGAGGAAATCGCGAAGACGATTCTTAATTTCTTTTCCGGTTTCTGCCACCAACAATGAAGTAAACGCCTTTAGGTGGTCAAAAATCCAATCCTTGATTACATCTGACCATTCTTTTCCTCTTTGGGCATGTCCGCTAAATTCTTCTCTTGGCTTTGTTTTTGACTTCATTTTTATTTTTATTTTTATTTTTATTTTTAATGCACTTAATTTTCCATCAGCATACCATTTGCCCTATTCTATGGCAAGATAGCTCTCTTTTAGAATTTTGCTCTGTCTTTTTAGGGCCCATTGAATAAAAGACCGCAAAACTGGAGAACTAGAAACCATGTTAATTTCGGAAATCATTCCAAAATCAATTATTTTTAAATTTCCCGATTCATCCACTAAAACATTTTCCATTTTTTTTAAAAATCGGTGGAAAAAAAGTCCCCTAATACCAAAAAACTCAAAAGAATATCCGGTGTTAATGCGCATCTCTCGATTAGCCTTAATCAACTCTTCCAGCTTCTCCTTTAAATCTTTATTTTGAAGATCTTCTATTTTTAAAGGAGTCCCCTTAATAAACTTTTGAATAATACAGTAAGCTTTTTTGTTGTTCTTTTTGTAAGTGAAAATGCTAGCCGGAGCAATAAATTCTCCTAAATACCTTTTAGCTAATTGAAATTCATTCAAAATTTTGCGATAAGCCTCTTCATTATTAGCATAATGGATTGGCCCAGCAGGAAACTTAATCACTTCTTTGTCACCATAACGATAAACCGAATGCTCTCCGGAAACAGCCATCTTTGGGCCAACTTTTGCTTGTGAAAACGGCAGATCTGGGAAAATATTGCTTTTAATCATCGGTCAAGAATTGTTTCGGCAACAGCGTTAAAGCAAGCTTCCCTAACAGCTTGATTGCTTATTTCTTTACAAAGAGACTCTTTTTTTTCCTTGACTGCTTGATTCTTTAAACAAAAATCTTTTTCTTCTCCTGTTTTTGATTCGCAAGACTCAATGGATCCGTCTTCTTCTGGAGAAGATCCTTTTATTCGACAAATTTCTAAACAGCGATCTAGTTGGGCACCAAAAAATGACTCACATTTATTATCGCAGTCTTTTAAATAGTCTTCTAAGACAGCTTCTGTTTGGGTTTCGGTTTCTTCGGGAGTTGTTTCTTTTGGAAGATCGCCAGAATTATCCGGATTGGTTGGAGCTTGGTCTAAGGAAGAAGGATCTTTTGACGATTTGTTAAACTCAGGCCTTGTTTCTTCCTTGGTTTGAGTTTTTTGGGTTTCCCAAAAACGGTCTTTATAAACATAGCCTCCGTAAGCTAATACAGTTAAAACCACAACCGCTAAAAATACTTTTTTAAAGCTCATTGCGTTTAGATTAATAGACAGTTTCTAAATCAATTCCAGTATAGTAATACTTTAAGATTTTTTCGTAACCCCAGCCGTGGTCGTCTGCCAGTTTTAAGGCACCGCGAGCCGAAAGACCAACCATATGATTGCCTTCAATAGAGCCGGCACCGTCTACCTTACCATAAGGATCTTCTACCGATACACACCAAGGATAGTTGTCACTTCCCCATCTTTCTTTCCAAGAACGAGTGCGACCGTCGGTAGAAGATGAGTAGGGAGTAATCGCAATTCGGTCTTTGTATTTTACTATCTGACCGCGAGTGGCTTGGACAGCTTCTTTAATACGAGGATGATCTAACTCCCAGTCGTAACCGTAATAAATTTGACTGTTAGCGGTAGCATCTACCTTAAAGCCTTCTTCGGTATAACGCGTACTATATTTTATTTTCCAATAACCATAGGTGCGGAAAGTTAAAGACATTACCTTGTTATATTCCATGGCACCAGTGCCAGTAATCTCTCCCATTCCCCAAGCGTACTGTTCCAAGGGGAGCATATTAATAACCCACACCTGGCTTGAATCATTAGAATAGCGCACTCTTATTTTCCCTCGATAATCGTCAAAACTGTACTTAGGATTGGGGTCAACATTGAAAATTAAATCGTCGTTATTGCCGTCTAAGGCAACGAAATCAACTTGCTCGTTAACTTCTGTATCAAAACCTTCCCCATAAACTCTTAGCTTACTACTGCTAACGTATTTAACGCTGGTTTCCTTAGAGCTAGAAACTAAAGCAATTGAATTCCCGGCAGAATCCTTAACCGCATAGTCTTTGTTCGCCCGAAAACGGAAAGCGTGATCTTTGGAATAATTTTTTTCGTACTTTAAAATTCCGACAGTGATTTCTGGTCCAGTAGAGCCGGAGGCGATAGTTCCTCCTGTTGTTTTGTTCTTTAATGCTAATTGGTATCGGTTATAGCCATCTTTATATTTTTTCTTGCCGTATTTTTGGTACTTCCAGCCCTTGTCGTAATATTTTTTATATTGATCATAGCCAGCATATTTTTCGCTGTACTTGTTCTTGTAATTTTTATAGCGTTTATAAGCGTCGTAATAGCTGGCGTATTTTTTGGGATTGGCTTTATACAGACTGTATTTGTTTTTGTAGTCATTCTTGATTTGCGTGGTTTTGAATCCGTATTTCTCTTTGGCTTCTTTATAGTCTTTATATTTTTGATACCTTAAATAGCCTTGGTAATCCAAATAAAGCTCCTGATCGTCTTTTTCTTCTGAGGCATCAGAAGCAGAAAAAGCCGAAGAAGGGAAAAAGCCGAACACACCCAAAAAGAAGAGGGGGACGATAAAAGAAAACAAAATAATAGTGACCTTAAAGCGCATTAGAATATTTTTTATTTTTATATTTTTTATTTTAACACCATGACATGGAAAAGGAAACTTAAAATAACTACTTGTAGTATTTAGCTTATATTTTGAGTGCTTTTTTGCTAATTTTAAAGAAGGAGTCGTTTGGAAAAAGACGGTCATAAAAAGCTAGCAATTCTATTTCTGATTTTAGCCAATTAAAATTACGGGAAACTTTAAGCCTCCCAACCGAGCCCATGGCCTTGATTCGTTCTTCGTTATCTATTAAGCGAATAATTTCCCGAGCTAGGGAAATTTCTTTGCCATCTTTTACAAAAGATCCAGCTTTACCGATTTTTTCTTCTCCACCAGGGAAATCAAAAGCAACAATTGGCTTACCTACGGCTAAATATTCAAAAGCAGAATCCCGAAACTTTCCTTCCAGATTATTTTCTTCGGGAATAATTCCTAAATCTGCTGCGGCTAAGTAATTTAATAATTTTTTTTGTTTTAGCCAACCAGTGAAAAAAACATTTCCTTCCAATCCCCTTTCTTGAACAATCTTTTTTAATCGTTCTTCATCTTTTCCTTCTCCAGCTAAAATAAACAAAATATCTTTCCTTAAAAGACGATTCACAATAAAATCAACGGCGACAAGTAGTTTTAGAATACCAGAAGAAAACTTAAGACCGCCAGCATAAATTGCTACCTTAGAAAAACCCATTTTGTAACGATGATGGGGCAACAAGTCGTAAAATTCTTTTAGATCGGGTAATGGTTCGATAGTGATGATGCGCCTTTTGTTTTTCCCTAGGGCAACGAGTCTTTTCTTTTCTTGCCAGTCAGGAACAATCACCCAGTCAGAAAAAAACAAAGCTAGTTTTTGCGAACTTTTTAAAAATAGATTCAGAAACCACTTACCGCTTGATTGGGAAAGTTTTTCTTCCCGATAAATTTGAGAAGAAAATGAACCATTTGATTCGTAAACAAAACGGTACCCTAAGAGCTTAAACCAGAGCACTGCAAAAACTGCCACATCCGAAGGATTAACCAAGTGAATAGTTGCAAACTCTCTTTTGGAATAGGCACTAAGAACCAAAGAAGTCATAGAGAGCAAATCTCTAATCTCCCCTAAAAAAATACCAAGAACGCTATTTCTTTTTGTTTTTTTATTAAATCCATAAATTTTTATCCCCTGCTCCTTGGTTTCTTTTAATCCCTTTTTTCCGGCGGGACAAATTACTGCCACCTTATAGCCATCGTTTTTTAAGGAAACAGCTTTTTTCCAAAGTCGTCGATAAGAAGGAGCATAATAGGCGCTGGTGATAAAAAGAATTTTTTTGGGATCTTTCATGTTTTAAATTAAGAAGAAAAATAACCAAGCTTTATAGCACAACAAAATTATTTATCCAACTTTAAATAAATTTCTTTTAGCGTTTTTATTGAATTGTCCCAACTCAAAGACTGGTCAGTCATAATTTCCGCTTTTCTTTTTTGGCCTTCCTTTTTTTGGGAATCTAGATTATTTAACATTTGATTAATTAGCTCGGCATACTCTTCTTCGTTATTATTCTTGGCATAAAGCGCGGCAGCGTGGCCATTATTTTGAACTTCTTTTAAGTCGTAAGAAACAAAAGGTAATCCAAAAGCTAAGTATTCTAATACTTTATTATGAAGCGAATAATCGGTGTAATCATTTTTTGGTTCAGGCATTAAGCCAAAATCAGCTACCTCCAAGCATGCAGCAGTTTCTTTGGGTTCCATCCAGCCAAGGAAAAAAACTCGATTCTCTAGTCCCATTTTTCCAACAGTAATTCTTAAATCGTTTAGGGCGTCGCCCGATCCCAAAAGAAGAAAACCAATGTCTTTTCTTTTAGATTTTTTAACAAAAATTTCAATGCTCCGAAGAAGCTTGCTTAATCCGTCTTGATGTCCCATTACTCCTAAGTAAACTCCCAAATAAGGGAAATCTTTCTTAATGGCAGTTAAGCGATTAAGAAGTTTGGGGTTAGCGCCAAAAGAATTTAAAAGAGAAAGATCGGGGGCAGTTCTAACTATTTGGCTTTTTTTATTCTTTAAGTTGCGACTTTTTAGAAAAAAATCCAAGCCTACCTGACAGGTAGCAATGTGAGTAGTGGCTAAAAGATAAGAAAGCCGTTCTGCGAAACGGGTCGCCCAGTAAAGCAAATGAGTACGAGAAGTATTGAACTTAGCTAAAAACATTTCTGGAGCTAAATCGTGCTGGTCATAAATAAAGCGAACACCGAAGATTTTAAAAAAGGCACCGATTAAGAAAAACAGATCGGGGGGATTAGCGGCGTGGATTACCGAAAAACCGCCAGGACGAAAATAAATTTTTAACGCCAAGAAAAATGTTTGATAAAGAGCATAAGTATATTCCTGGAAATAGCCCCAAAAACCACTAGGAAAAATTTTGGCGGGATAGCGAAAAACAGAAATACCGTTGATATTTTCTTCCTTCTTTTGATCTTTATTTCCAGGAGCAACCACAAAAACTTGCCAGCCCAGAGACTGAACGGCTAGAGCTTCTTGGGCAACTCGCCGATCCTGAAGGAAAGAAAGATTTTCTATTAAAAATAAAACTCTCTTTGACATTTTTTTAATGGCTGATTGTTTTAATGGTGGCATATTCTTAAATTAAATTCCGCCGATTCCCCGCACTGCAAACCAAAAAGTCCGAAAAATAATCAAGAAGTCTAAAACCAAAGAGGCATTTTTAATGTAATAAATATCGTAATCCATGTTTTCGTGAATTTGTTTTTTACGATCAGCTGTTACCTGCCAAACGCCGGTGATTCCCGGCTTTATAAGCAACCGCTCTCTTTGGTAAACAGTATATTTTTTAACAATAAATTCCATTTCCGGTCGTGGACCCACAACGCTCATTTCTCCTTTTAAGGAATTAAAAAATTGAGGCAACTCGTCTAAGCTAGTTCGTCTTAAAAAACGACCCAGAGGAGTTATCCTTTGGTCTTTATGATTAGTAGGAGAATATTCATAATGTTTGGCCCCAGCCTTCATGGTGCGGAATTTGTACATTGTAAATAACCGGCCGTCTTTGCCAACTCGTTTTTGCCCAAAGAATACCGGCCCAGGTGAATCTTTTTTAATCAGGTAAGAAATTAAAAGAAAAACAGGAGAAAGAAAGAATAGCGCTAAAACAGAAAAAGCTAAATCAAAAACTCTTTTTAAAAAGAGGGTTAAAAGATTGATTCTTAATTCTTCCGCCTTAATAAAAGGAATTTCCCCAAAGAATTGTAAGGTAGCCCGATGCAATGGTTCTTTTAAGAGATTTGGAACAAAACGGTAATCAATACCGGCTCTTTTACAGCTTAAAGCAAGGCGTTGAATATCTCCTCCTTTTAGGGCCGGCGTGGCAATAAACAATTCTTCTATTTGATTTTTCCTAATAATTCTCCCAAAGTTAGCCATATTGCCTAGAACAGGCACCGCTGCTTTAGTCTCTTCGGAGTTCGTTTTTACTAGAACGCCTTTCTTCCTTCTGTTGTCTATAAAGCCTACTGGTAAATAACCTAACTGAGGCGAAGCAAAAAGTTTTTTTAAAAGAAGTCGGCCGGTAGGACAAGCATCATAAATGGCTACCTTTTTAACCCAAAGTCCTTTCTTATAATTTCGTCTGTTAAGTTCGTAGAAAAAGCTCCGTTCCGAGCTAATCAACGCAAAGGCTAAGCCAAAATAAAGAGCAGCTAGGTGGAAAGCGCTTTCCCCTTCTCCCCGATAAAGTAAAAAGAAAAGCAAAAGAACACTCCCCCAAAGAAGAGACTGAATTGCTTTCTTTAAATCTTCAAAATTAAGGAAAGAAAGTTCCCTTCTGTAAAAACCAATAAAGATAAAGATAAGCGCTTGAATCAAAGTAAAGAAAATGGCCAAAGAAAGAAAACTATTAAAGGAGCTAGGGAATGGTGGCTTAAAGAGTGAATCATCTCCTAATCTTTGGAAAATAAGCAGGATTAAGGAAAAAACAGCCAAAACTTCTACTAAAAATTTAGAGAGATTTAAAAGCTGGTGATATTTTTTAACAGAAATTGCCATAACACTGGAAACAAAAATAAAATAGGATCTGGAACTGGTGAAAACCAAATACTTAAGCATAAAATTGCTATTTAGTCAATGGTGGGGGCTAAATAGTTCCAGCCAGGGTTCCCTCTGGGGAGTACGCAGCGCTCCGCCCAGCGGCTTCGCTTGCTCAAGTTTTGATCCTCGCTCTTCCCTCTTATAAGGGAAGCCGGCCCGCTCGGATCAAAAAGCCTCCCCAGAAGGAACCCTAGCTGGAACTATTTATGAAAGCTTGGGACTTTAGAGAGAGCGGCTCACAATTACAAAACTACTCCCCTGCTATTGACTAAATTAAGTAAATGTGCTTTTATAGCGGGTTCTCTTTATTTCTTAAAAAAGTTTTATGGAAGAAAAACAGATTTCCAAAAAAGACGATTGGAATCTATTAATGAATAAAAAGTTTTTTATCTTTCTTTGCTCCACTTTTTGTGCGGCGCTGGTTTTTATTCTCAGTGCGCTTTATCCACCGACTTACAAAAATGACTTGCAACTTTTGGTGCTTCAAAAGAATTTAGACATAGATGCCTACCGAGCAGCTAAAAGCTCAGAGTATGCGGCCGAAATTTTGGAACGGATTATTTACACTCCTAATTTTATGGATCGGGTAATTAAAGGAGCAAAAACAGTAAAAGATGATTTTGGAACCGATCCTGAGGCAAGGTCTTCTAATTGGGCCAAGACAGTACAGGCTAGTAAGGTTAGCGATACCGGCATCTTAAAGGTTGCTGTTCTAACTAAAAACCAAAAAGAAGGGCAGGAATTGATTAAGGCAATTAACAACGAGCTAATAAATAATGGAGAAAAACTCCATGGTAATCCCAATATGTATTTAAAGAACATTGGCGGACCGACTTTTTTTGTAAAGCCAGTTAGTCCTAATGTGCCTCTAAATACGCTGGGGGCCGCTGTTTTGGGTTTGTTCTTGGGAATTGCGCTGGTCTTTTTAAAAGGAGAAAAAGTGGATTCTTGGATGTATCAAAAAGAAAAGAAAGCAGAAATATTTCCTAATAATTATGGATACGATTTTTCTAAAAAAACTAGTAAAATAGAGACACCTCCTTCTTTGCCATTTTTTAATCTAGAAGAATTAGCAGAAAGTGAAGCCAAACTACGAGCGCGCTTTTGGCAAAACTTTGGTTAAAAACATACTAAGAGGGGAGATTTTTTCTCCTCTCTCCGGCCTTGGGTGAAAATTTTTTACCCAAAGCTGGAGGACAGGAACGATCTTTAAAAATTAGAAAGTCGACTTAACCGAACTACGCTCAATTACGAATTTAAAATTACGAATGGCGGATTTTTTTGTTGTTCGTAGTTTTAAATTTGTAATTGACGGCAGTTTGGTTAAGTTGACCAAAGGCGAAAAAAGACAATGAAAGAACAATAACAACAAGAGAATGAAATGAAAGGAAGGCAACATGAAAAAACTGGCATTGGTAGTATTGGGGATTTTTTTGTTGGCGTTGACAGGGGCACCCACGGCCGAAGTTCTGGCCTTGGGGAACAGCGATCAATTGGATCGCATGGAAGAAAAACTGGACAAGATTGCTGGGGACACGCAAAACATTGTAGACGCCCTGGGCGTAATCGCCGAGGGGACTCTGCCGAGCGGGGCAACCCTGATGGGTTACTCCGACAAAGTAGGATGGAATGCGTGGGTCGTTGCCGCGCATACTGGGCTCAACATTTCCCAGGTGGACAACCTACCGGCGGGGATGGTGTTGCGGCACCCGACAACACGGGACGACATGGAAATAGCGATAAAGAAGGGTCGGGAATTGCGGAAGGCGTACTATGCCAATCGGAAGCCCAGCCTGAAAGTGAATCGGCTCGAAGCGGAATCAGTCCATACCAAAAAAATCGAGGCAGAGCTGATCACCGCAAAAAAAATTGAGGCCGACCTGATATTGGCAAAAAAAATCGAAACGGATCTCCTGATTGCCAAGCAATCCAATCTCTGCGACGAAGGTGTTAAAGGCAGAAGAAGCGGAGGATCTGGCGGCAAGGGCGTACGGTCTGGCGGTCATGCGGGCGGAAGTGGGGGCACTGGTTACGCGCCAAGGACCGGCGGTTGCGTTGGCGATGACTGCCCCAAGACTTCGTCTATCGGAAGCGCCTGGACCAAGATCGGCGAAGAGCGGCTTGAGGAATACCGCGTGATTTATGGGCAGGATGCAGGTGCTCAAGATTTGGTAACGGTTAAGTATTGGGCCCCTGGCAAAGAGGTACAGGTTGGGGTTTGCAACTGGACCGGGACAAAGGAACGGCTTGATGGGCTGCTTCGAAAAGCATTGATCAAGGCCCGCGAGCTGACCACAAGTCTCACCACCGGCCGGTGCTCGTATGCCTGTGCGGTAGAAAATTGCTACATGAGCGTAATCTGGTAGCTCAATGTAGCCAGGGAACTGTGCGGGATTATTGCCTCCGTCGGCTTCCCTTTAAATAGGCAATTTCAAAACTGCTAAAGAAAATAGTGTCCTGATTCTAGGACAACAAAAAACTCTTTTTCTTTAGCAGTTTTTTGTTTTCTGCTAAATCACGCAACCCTCTTTCGGCGCTACAGTACAGCCACACTCCTTGGATCGGCACTTTTTTAAGACGGCATGCGGCTTAAAAACCCCAGTAAATATATTACCAATCTTTTCCCAATCATCGGTGCAACGAGTAATGGTTCCATTGGGAGTGATCCGGAAAAAATCAATACCGGCCGAACAAATTTTCCCCTTAAAAGATAACGAATTAAAAGCAGAAGCGCGGTCTACTGGATGAGGAATAAACGCTAAAAAATCGGTGCGTTCTTTTTTGGTAAAAGCAGCCGGATAACGACGACCATCCCAAAGACCTCGGAAAACTTTGGCTTCTATAAAAAATCCTTCTTTTTTAAACTGCGCAAAAATATTTTTATATTCCTTGATTAGTGGTGGATAAAGTACAAAGTCGGGATTAACCGTAAAGCCGGCGTCTCTTAGTTTTATTGCCTTTTCCAAAAACTCTTCTACCGAAAGTTTAATACTCATTTTGCGCCGTTCGCCCAAGTGAAGGGAAGCGTAGAGTTCGCGCACATTCTTGGGATTAACCGCTTTAATAAAAGCTTCTACTGGCCGACTTAAATTGGTGGCCACGGTAATTAAATGGCGTTCGGTCAGAGTAGCGGCAATTTCTGTAAATTTAGGATAAATAAAAGGCTCACCGCCAGAAAGAATTAAATACCAGCGCTTAGCAGTACGATCAAAAAAATCTTTAGCCGCTTCTGGAGTAATCACTCGGGTGCGATAAGGATTAAGAAAGGTTGCTTTTTCTAGAAATTTTGTGGCCGCCTTCTTGGCTAGACCCATCTGTGAAGAATTGTAAAAACAATAATCACATTGAAAATTGCAAGTTTTGCTCATGGTCCACGCGGCAATCCGTTCGTAATCACAACCTAGCTGGAATTTTTTCTCCTCTTTTTGGCTTGAATCTTTAACCATAAAATTGATTTAAAAATAATGGGGCTTATACACAAATTCTAAATAAATTAAAAACTATTCCGCCGGCAAGGTTGATGGATCCTCGGTGGTAGCTCGTTTCTTTTTCTTTCTGGAAAAACCCAAAAAGCTTCCTAAAAGAATCCAGCTTAAGAATTGAAAAGTAAAGTCGCGAACTGGTGATTCTACCAAAGAAACTAGAACCATTGCCACAAATAGCGCCAAAGGAATAGATCCTAAAACTTTAAAATCCCAGAACTGACTTTTCCCAAAAAAACTCAATCTTCTTTTTTCCAATGGTGGCCGCAAATAGCCGCGGAAAGCGTAAAAAATTGCACCCAGCATATAGAAAAGATAGCCTAAAAATCCTAAAATGCCTCTCTCTGTTAAAAATAAAACCGTGTCACTGTGCGGATAAGCATTGCCGGAGTCGTAACCGCGCACTTCTTGAACCACCTTTTCGAACGATCCAAAACCATAACCAGTCCAAGGATGGTCGCGGAAGGCGAACAAGGCCCAATCCCAAATTTCAAAACGGGAATGAAGCGTGTCGAACATTCTTGGATGAAAAACTTCGATTACTCTTTGACGCAAAGGAGTTAGGATAAAAATAGTAAGTGCTAAAAAAACAGCACCCAATAGAAAAAACTTTTTAAACCAAGGTCTGGAAAAAGAAACAACCAAGAGGGCAACGATGGCGCCGATCCAGGAAGAACGGGAAAAAGTAAATCCCATTCCGACTAAAAATAAAAGAAAGACAATAAAAAATAATTTACTGGATTTAAAAAAATGATTCCCCTTAGCTCCTTCTACACTGGCTAAAAATAATGCCCAAGAAACAGTCACTGCCACTAAGAAAAAAGAGCCTAGAGTGTTGGGATGAAAAAAACTACCAATTAAGCGCGGTAGTCCGGAATCGCCTTCGTAAAAGAAGTCTCCTAAAATTAATTGACGAAAAGCAAAAAATAAAGGCACTATCGCAGCTAAAATCAAGAAAATTAAGAGCTTTAAATAGTCACGAGGAGAATTAAAACGCAAGAACCCTAAAAAATAAGCGGCAAAGAATCCCAAAAAATATAGCCAATCGTTAAGGCCAGAAAGTTTATATTCAGCTTTCCAAAAAGATAGTCCGTTAAAAACCACGGCCAAAACGATCAACCAAACAAGTGGAGCCTTGAATACTTTTCTCGGGGCACTAAGAAACTCCACCAAAAAAAGAAAGACTATTAAGCCATAAATTAAAGTGTAGGGACTAACTAACAGTTCTTTTACCCCAAAAAATTGGGATAAAAAACCAAAATCAATTTGGTAAGTAAGTAGCCAACGATTAAAAACCAAAGAAAGGATTACAAAAAATAAAAGCCAGTCCAAGCGGAAAAAGGCTAAAAGAAGCAGTGCGGAAGAGAGAAAAGTAATAATTAGAAAACGCTCGTTCAAATTTAACAAACCAAACCCAAGCAAAGAAAGTAAGCCAAAAACAAAAAGAATCAAGAAATAAAGGTAAGCTTTTTTTCGGTTGCGATCTTTTATCATTGATTGAATTTTACCACCCTATCCGCTATCATAACAGTAAGGATCCTATTCTGAACTTGCGCGTTTGGGTGTAGTTCTATTATTTAAAAAAAATGCCTCAAATAAAACGCCTAATCGCTTTGGTGGAAATGCCTCTTTCTAACGGAGAGCCTCAATCCACTGTGTACGCTACCCTAAAAGCGGCTCAAAGATCGGGAATAGAAACGCACTTAATAGAAACACGAGGAGGCGGTTTTAGTGCTCAAGAAAAGTTTCGGGCGGAGGCGGAAGAAGAATTACGAACCGCTGGCATTAAATGGCATTCTATTTTTGTTTCTCGTTTTACCGCTATTCCCACTATTGTTAATTTTACCAAAGAAGCCTTAAAAATCCTAAATCCTCTTTGTTCTTTTGGAACACCGACTGTTCTTTTGTTTCTGAGCTACAAATTTATTCCGGTGGCATTAATTTTAAAGAAAACTAAAAAAATTCCCTTTGTTTATTCCCCACTCGCTGCTTATTGGGCTAAGCGCCATTACTATGGTGGCTTAAAAAATACATTGTACGGACCACTAATTAAATGGTTAGAAAAAAAAGGAATCAAAGAATCTTATTTGACCCGCGTAGAGACTCCTTTCTTGGGGCAACACTTAGTTGAATTGCACCGCGATAAAAGTTTAAAAAATAAAATCGTAACGATTCCTAATTATTTTGAAGAAGCGCTTTTGCCTGATAAAGATTGGGACCGGGAAGCTTGGCGAAAAAAACTTGGATTTGTGGGGAAAAAAGTAGTGATTTACGCTGGCGCGCTAGAAGTTTGGTACGATTTTCCTAAAATGCTAGATGTGATTTGTGCCTTAAAAAAACAAGACCCGACTATCTTTTTTCAAATCTATGGCAAGGAAGACAACGCACGACCGGAATCCGCCGGCTTAAAAAATAGAATCAAAGAGTGGGCCAAGGAAAGAGGCTTGGAAGAAAAAAGGGATTATGCCATCTCCCTGTTCCCCGCTTGTGAGCGCTATTACTACCTTTCGGCCGGGGACATTGGCATCTGCCTAGCAAAGCCAGCTTTATTTAAAAACATTACGCTTTTTTCTAAAATTACCGATTACTGGGGAAGTTTTTTACCAATCATTGTAAATAGTGATGTTTTTGAAACCGCGAAAATCATTAAAAAATACCAGGCCGGGATTGCCCTTAGTTATGAGGATTGGCCGGTGGCTTTAGCCAATTTGAGCTTGAAAGATTTGAATAGCAAAAAAATTGACTTTAGCTTTCGGCATCAGTATTCTTCTTCCCAAACTTCTTCTAAGTACTTAGAAATATTTAAAAATTGCTTCCGTGAAAATTTTGGAGAATAAAAAATGCTTTTTAATTTGGCCACGAGAAGACCAACTCAGCCGGAACTTGGCTTTGGCATTGGGTTTGCAAGTGGTTCTGGCTCAGGCTAAAAATCCTGGGGCTCATTTTTTGGTTCGGTATTTTGAGCAGAGCGTGCGCACTATAAAGTGGCTTTTCCGCGAACGGCCCAGATTCGTTTTTATTCAAAATCCTCCACTCTTACCGATTTTAATTGTTTCTTGTTTTTCCTTTTTTTATCCAAAAACTAAATTCGGAGTAGATAATCATTCTGTTTTTTTTAGAAGCAAAAAATGGCGACACTTTCATTTCTTTGGAAAATTTATTTTTAGAAAATCAATTATAGTAACTGCTCATAATAAATTTGACTTACAAATTCTACGGCGTTGGCAAGTCCCTTCCTTAGAAGTTCAGTTTGCCACACCCGATTTGGACAAAGGAGCACTGGGGAAACCATTAGAAAATAAGAAGCTGGCGGCAAAAATAGAAAAATCAACTTTTCCCGTTTTAGTGGTTAACCGCTTTGCTCCGAACGACGATGACTTCCCTACTATTAGGGAAACAGCTAAAAATAATCCTAACTGGGATTTTTTTATAACCGGAGATCCTGGTCTTTTAGAATCGGAAGAAAAAGAAGGATTGCCTGCGAACCTAATTTTTACTGGCTACTTGGAGCATATAGAATTTTTAAAACTAATGGCTCGCTCCAAAGTAGCGCTGTGCTTAACCCTAAGAAATAAAACGGTTCTTTGGTCAATTAGAGAAGCACTGGCCCTAAGAAAAGTTTTTGTTACTACCGATACCGGCGCCCTAAGGCATTACTTTTCTAAAATCGCCATCTTTTCCCAAAAAAGAGACTCCCAAGATTTGGCTCTAAAAATAAAAGAGGCCATTGCAATTTTGCCAGAAGAAACACGGAAAAAATTCAATCGCTTTCTATTGAAAGATAAAGAGAGAATGGAACGAGAAATTAGAAAGGCCAGGTTTTTGATTAAAAAGGGGCTGGAATAGGCTTGATGATACTCCCGATTATTATCTTGGTAGTTTCTTCTGCCAGACACGGCTCTTAGTCTGTCCGAAGAAACTACCAAGATAATAATCAAGGAGCCTCCTCTAAGACTACTTCTTTAACTTTTCTCCCAGAAGCCTGATCTATAATTTGGTAACGGCCAGGAAAGCCGCGGAAGTTGATGATTCCGTTATCTTCGGCGGTTTTGGTTTCCTTGGTAACCCATTCTTCTTGGGTCAGTTTTTGAAATTCTTCGCCTGCTATTTTTATTTTTAATTCAGAATCAAACAAGCCAGCACCTTCATTGCCTTTCCAGTGAACCGGATCGGCAAATCCCCAAAAATAAATACCTTCTATTTGAGGCGTACCGTAAAAAAGTGTCAGCATTTCTTTTAAATAGGTGGCGCGTTTTTGCTCAGGATCTTCACTCCCCAAAAAAGAAGAACGGGGAAAATCTAATTCCGTTATTTTTAGAGGAAGCCCCAAGGAGGCCAGTTCTTTTAGATTCTTTTCGGCGGTTTCTAAGGTGAACGGATTGTAATCGGAAGAAAAATGCCCCTCTATACCAATACCGTCTGGCTTGGCGCCTTTTTCGGTCAACGCTTTTACAAATTGCATAATCTTTGGCGTATTCTTGCCACTTAAAAGTAGGTTTTCGTTAACAAAATATCGTGCTTGGGGATTGATTTTCCGAGCCTCAATAAAAAGAGAAACAAAAAAATCAAGGTCTTTTTGGGGATCAAAAACAACTTCCATGTGATCAACACCGTCTTTAAGGTAAGCTGGGCGAATAATTGGTTCATTGATTAGATCCCACTCTTTGATTTGGGGATAGCGCTTGATCATGGCTAGCCTTTGGGAAAAAACTGCTTCTCTTATTTCTTCTTGGGAAGCGTTTTGTAAATAATCTGGTAGGCGAACTTTTCTGTTCCAAAAAACACAATGACCGCGAAAATTTTCTAAAAGCACGGGATCTTTCTTTACAAAGCCCAGTGCCTGATCGGTAATGCGCCAGTCGGTTCTTTCTTGTGAATTCATAAACTCCCATTTAAAGGCGTTTTCAGGGGTAGTACCGTTGAAATTTTCTTGAAATATTTTTAAGTAATTTTTTTTAGCGCTAAGGTAGCCACCGGGATAGTCCATGATTGCTTGGTAGCCGCTAGGGTGACTTTTAGAAAAAACCTTCGGCGCAAATAATAAATTAAAAGAAAGCGCTGTTCCAAAAGGAAATTTTTGGGTCACTTGTTTTAATTCGTAAGTTTTTCCTGGCCTAAGCTTAGAAACGGTAAAGTCGCGCTTACGATTCTCTATTCCTTTTTTGGCGTCTTCCAAAATCGCTTCTTTGGATCTTTGGGGAACAGGAAGTGGAAAATTTGGGGAGGACGGATGGTTTTTTGCCAAAAGAAATATGCCACCAGCGATCAGGCAGATTGCCAGAATTAAAAAAACAATGTTCTTTTTAAAAACAGAAGGCGCAGGAGATTTGGCTTTTGGCTTTGACTTTGATTTTGCTTTTTTTGGGGACCGCTTTTTTTTCATCTCTTTAATTTTAGCAAATAGGGAGGAGGGAAACAAAGTGTTGACATTTATTTTTTCCACATTGATAATGAGTCTACCTAAGCGGGTATCGTATAGTGGCTATTATTCCACCCTTCCAAGGTGGAGAGACGGGTTCGACTCCCGTTACCCGCTCCAAACAGAAGAACTAATTTTAGTTAGAATCAAGCTCCCTAGTAATGAACCTTTATCGGCGTGCCGATATCGCCAAAGTTAAAAACAGTTTCTGCTGGACCCACACCCAAACGGACACAACCGTGACTTACAGGAATTCCTAAATGATTAGCGCCCTCTTTGTAGCCGTTTGGCCATTCTGGCAATTCATGTAAAAAGTGGCCGGCGCTGGTAAACTGCATGGAATATGGCATCCAGAGCTTGTATTGACGAGACCAGTGCCTTCTTTCTTTGGTCAAAATGGTGAACCGACCCGTCGGTGTCCGCATACCACTTTTACCAGAAGAAATTCTATAAGTCCCCAACACCACGCCACTGCTATAAATATCTAGTAACTGGCGAGTAAGATTAACATCAATGAACTTCCCCTCTTTAACCGCTGGATCTTCTGTAGCTCTGGCGGTTAACGAAACTACGCTTCCCAAAATCCCCACCCGGAAAGCCACCACCGCATCTTCTTCTAAATACCCACCTTCTTTGGTCGCCAATCCTTTCCTGATTTTTATTTCGTAATCGGTTTCGTGCTTTAATCCTTCTGGTTTAATAAAAATTGTTTTTCCATCGGCACTTTGTTCCAGTTTAAACAAGCTTTCCGGAGAAACTGTTAAGTACTCTCTAAATTTTTCCAAATCCACCGGCCAATTAAACGATAAGGATATTTTTTGGTTAAAGATTACATTCTTAGATCCATTAACCGGTAAACTCCCCGTAAGTTGCAGGGGATCAAAGGTGGAAAATTCTAAATTGCCGACTACCTTTTCGTTATTATTTTCTTTAGACGATTTATAGCGCAAAGAAACTTCTAGCTGATATTTAGTAGCGCTTTTAAGCTCCGGCCTAGGAACCAAAACAAATTCCTGGTTGTCATCACTTTTAATAATTCCTAGATCAGTTTCTGGTGTTAGTTTAAAAATCGCTTCGTAATTTTGAACTGGGCGGTCAAATCTTACAAAAATCTTTTCATCATTTTTTACTCCCTGCCCCTTAAAAGGAGAGACTCTTTCTATTTTGGGAAGCGATCCTGTTTTAAATTCCCATTCTCCGCCAAAAGGAATGAACCATTTATTCATTCCAAAAAAGGCCACTAAGTATTTTTGATCTTCCTGGAAAACTTCCTTAGGTATAAAGGAAAATCCAAAGAGATCATTCTTCCAAACCAAGTTCCCAGGAACGGAAGGGGTTGTTTTAAAGCTCTTTTCTATTTCTTCTTTTCTGACTGGGCGATCAAACTCCACTTTGATTTCTCCATCGGGAAGAATTGTTTGGGAATTTTTAAAAGAAACAACGGGAACAATCCCTTTTATTTTTCCGGCGGAAAGAGAAAAAGAAAAAACCGCCCCTAAAATTAAACAGCAGAGGCAGTAGAAAAGCCAAAAGATTAAAGTTTTGATTTCTGTTTTTTGCACAAAGGCAATAAATTTTCTATCCTCTTTTTATAACGCAAAATTGGTGAAAATAAAAATGAATTACCTTGGCGCTTGAATGCTCTTTTTTCTGGTTTGAATAATTTTTTAAAACAAAGCAATAAAATGAATTTTTCTCTTAATGATTTAAACGAAGCTCAGCGCCAAGCAGCTTCGATAATTACTGGGCCAGTCTTGGTATTGGCCGGAGCGGGTAGCGGTAAAACCCGCACGCTAACTTACCGAATTGCCAACATGCTTGAACAAGGAATTCCCGGAGGGAACATTTTAGCGGTGACTTTTACCAATAAAGCTTCTAAGGAAATGAGGGGAAGAGTAGCCAAATTAACCGGAGACTCTCGCTTGGAGCGATTAACTAGTTATTTTGCTCCAGGAACGGAAATGGATTTCCCCCTAATCGGCACCTTTCACTTTTTTTGCCTAAGAGTGCTAAGAGAAGACATTGAAAAGTTAGATTTCCGACCCAATTTTGTAATCTTGGATAGCACCGAGCAGCTGGCTTTGGTTAGAAAGATAATCAAGGGAGAAGAATTAGATCCTGAACGCACAAAGCCCAAAGTTGTCCAAGCCAAAATCTCATCTTTAAAAAGTGACTTGATTACTCCAGAAAAATTCAAAAACAATATTACCAGTTACTTTGAAGAAAAGGTGGCTTTAATTTACGAAAAGTATCAAAAGGAACTCCTTTTAAATAATTCGCTGGATTTTGACGATATTATTAATTACACGCTTACTCTTTGGCAAAAATTCCCCGAAACATTAAAAAAATACCAAGATCGCTTTCCCTATCTTTTAGTAGATGAATATCAAGATACCAATCAAGCGCAGTACCAACTGACTAGTCTTTTGGCTAAAAAAAGTGGCAATATTTTTGTGGTAGGAGACGACTACCAAAGTATTTACGCTTGGCGGGGAGCTAATATTCGAAATATCTTAAATTTTGAAAAAGATTATCCCAAAGCAAAAGTTATTTTTTTAGAACAAAATTACCGAAGCACTAAAAATATTTTAAAAGCTGCGCAAACAATCATTGAAAAGAACCCTGCCCAAATGCATAAAAAGCTTTGGACAGAAAATCAAGCCGGTCACCAAATAATCAGTCACGAAGCGGCTCACGAAGAAGACGAAGCCTTGGTGATTGCCAAGGAAATAAAAAGATTATTAGAAGAAGAAGGAGAAAGCCCAGAAAATTGTGCGGTTTTGTACCGAATCAACAGCCAATCTCGGGTCTTGGAAGAACAGTTTTTAAAACAAGGGCTCCCTTACCGCATTGTTGGCGGTTTAAAATTCTACGAGCGGGCAGAAATTAAAGATCTAATTGCTTATTTAAAATTGAGCCTTAATTTCTCCGACCAATTAAGTCTTGCCAGAATTATCAATGTCCCCAAGCGTTCGATCGGCAAAACAACTGTAGAGAAATTAGTTACCACTCTTTCTGGAAGTGGCCAAAACTTTGTTGATTTTTTAGGAGAGATTAAAAAAGAGACTAGGAAAAGTCCTTTCCCAAAAAGTAAAACCAAGGACTTGATTCTATTTGCCTCTTTAATAGAAAAAATCGCTAAAGTTCAAAAACAAAAAAGCTTAAAAGAAACTTTGGCCTTTATCCTAAAAGAGACAGGCTATCGGCGACATCTTTTGGCCTTAGGAGAAGAAGGGAAAGAACGGTTGGAAAATGTTTTAGAATTATTATCTGTAGCCGAAAGATACGCCGAATTTAAACCCGAAGAAGCTTCGTTGAGATTTCTAGAAGAAGCGGCGCTAGCCACCAGCGAAGAAAATCCCTACGGAGAAAAGCCCTGCGTTACTCTAATGACACTCCATTCAGCCAAAGGATTAGAATTTAAGCGAGTATTTTTGCCGGGGTTCGAAGAAGGATTATTGCCCCATTCCCGCTCACTAGAAAATCCTTTGGAAATGGAAGAAGAAAGGCGCTTGTGCTATGTCGGAATCACTAGGGCCAAGGAAAATCTTTGGCTACTCTATACCCGCAATCGCCGTATTTTTGGGCAATCATTGACCGGTGTTCCTTCTCGTTTTTTCCGAGATATTCCTTTAAATATTTTAGAAAAAAGAATTACCCCACCAATGCACCAAGATTATTCTTATCCTCAAACTGATTCTTCTTTTTGGGAAGATAGGAATATTGAGTGGTGATTTAGCCCCTGTCCCACTTGCCAAACAAAGAAAAACAAGCTATAGTGAGTTCGATTTAGACGACCTGTTTTAACAGGTATTTATTGATTGAATAAAGAATTTAGATGCTAAAAAAACAAGCCAAGACTAAGGTTATAAAAGATAGTCAAAAACACAAAGAGGATACTGGCTCTGCAGAAGTGCAGATCTCTATTTTAAGTGAACGGATTTTCCGTCTTTCCGATCACTTAAAAAAGAACAAACAAGACAATCATTCTCGTCGGGGGCTTTTAAAAATGGTTGCTCACCGAAAAAAAATGGTCAATTACTTAAAAAAAGACAACTTAACGGTTCTAGAAAAACTATCCAAAAAATACGGGTTTAAATTTTAGTTTTTTAAAAATTAATTAGGAGAAAGAGAAGATTAAAAACAGATTGTGATACAGCGACACAAATCTTGTAGCGCTCTATTGCAATCTGTACTCTTCTCTCTCCAAACAAGAAAACATGAAACAAGAAAAAAATGTCTCTCCCCAAAAAGAAGGTTTTTTTAACGCGGATTTAGAAATAAATTTCGGCGAAAAGAAGGCTTTTGTTTCTTTGGGAAAAGTGGCTCAACAAGCTAACGGTTCTGCCCTGGTAAAAATGGGAGAAACCGTTGTTTTGGCAACTGCAGTAATGAGTAAAGAACCTAAGAAAGACTTGGGTTTTTTCCCTTTAATGGTGGAGTACGAAGAAAATTATTGGGCCGCTGGGAAAATACGCAATTCTCGCTTTATGAAGCGCAAGGGCAAGCCAACAGACGAAGCAATCCTAACTAGTAGATTAATAGATCGCAGTATCCGTCCTCTATTCCCAGAAGGAATGCAAAATGAAGTCCAAATAGTAATCAGCGTTCTTTCTTTTGATTTTGAAAATGATCCTCGCTCATTGGCTGTGCTGGGAGCTTCCATTGCTCTTGAGGTTTCTGGAATCCCCTTTGAAGGACCACTTTGCGTAACTCATTTAGGTAAAAAGGAAGAATTGATTCTTGCCCCAACAATTAAAGAGCAAGAAGAAGGCGCTCTAGACATGTTTATAACCGGCGTTGGAGAAAATATTGTAATGGTGGAAGCCGGAGCAAAGGAGCTTACTGAAGAAGAAATGATTAGTGCTCTTGATTTGGCTCAAGAAAAGAACAAAGAAATGGCCAAAGACATTCAAAATTTATGTGCTAAATTCAAAAAGGAAAGAACCGAAATCCCTCTAAAAGTAATGGATGTTGAATTAAAAAAGAGTCTTCAAAAAAAATACAGCGATCAGTTTCAAGAACTTTTTAATAACTACAAAGACAAGCTAGATTACGAAGCAACGGTTAGAAATCTGGAAAAAGAAATTATTTTAAAAGAAGAAGCTGATGGTAATGGAGAGCAAACGGAAGATATAAAGGCGGCTCTTTATTCCATTCAAAAAGAAACCATCCAAAAAAATGTTTTGGAAAATAAAAAAAGATTGGGTGGGCGCGGAATGGACGAAGTGCGTCCGTTAAATATTGAGATCTCCGTACTACCAAGAGTTCATGGTTCAGCACTCTTTACCAGAGGCGAAACTCAAGGATTAACCGTTACCACGCTGGGATCTCCAGGAAACGAACTGTATTTAGACGGAATGGGAGATTCTTTGGGTGCTAAAAAAAGATACTTGCATTTTTATAGCTTCCCTCCTTATTCTGTTGGCGAATGCTTTCCAATGCGCGGTCCTGGTCGGAGAGAAATCGGCCATGGTGCTCTAGGAGAAAAAGCAATTGCTTCAATGATTCCTCCAAAAGAAGAATTCCCTTATTCCATAGTAATGCAAACGGAAATTATGGCTTCGGATGGATCAACTTCAATGGCCAGCGTTTGCGGTAGCACCTTGGCATTAATGGATGCTGGCGTACCAATGAAAAAACCAGTAGCCGGAGTAGCTATGGGATTGGTAATAGATAAAGAAAAAAAGAATTTTCAAGTATTAACTGATCTTTGCGCTAACGAAGATTTTGCTGGTCACATGGATTTTAAAGTTGCTGGAACCAAGGACGGCATTACCGCTCTCCAAATGGACATTAAGACAAAAGGATTAAGTCTTGAAATTCTGAAAGAAGCCTTGGCCAAAGCACAAAAAGGACGCCTTTTTATTTTAGACAAGATGCTAGAAGTAATTGCCGAGCCTAAGAAAGAAATGTCTCTTTATGCTCCCCGAGTCACCAAGTTGAGCGTTAATCCAGAAAAGATAGGAACAATTATTGGACCAGGAGGAAAAATGATCAATTCCATTATAGAACAAACAGGCGCCCAGATAGACATAGAAGACGACGGCTCGGTTTTTGTTACTTCTCAAGACAAAGAAGGAATGGAAAAAGCTGTTTCCATGATCAACTCCCTAGTAAAAGAACCAAAGGTAGGAGAAGAATATATTGGAACAATTGTTGAAATGAAGGACTTTGGCGTAATGGTGGAGTTTTTGCCAAGACGCAAAGGATTAATCCATGTTTCCCGATTAAACAATGGCCAACGGATAGAACGGATTTCTGATGTTGCAAGAATTGGTGAAAAAGTTAAAATAAAGATTGAAGAAGTAGACCATATGGGAAGATACAACCTTACTCTAATAGAGAAGATAAAATAAGGAAGAGAAATTGTGAATTTGGCGCACGATTCCTAAAATAAATAGAAAAAAAATACATGAAGGAAAACCAAACTCAAAGCAAGGAGTCTTTTTCTGTACCAAACAACGAACCAAAAGAAGATGATCAGGAAATAGTCAAGAAAAAATCGTTCGTTAACCACAGTGCCAAGCCAATAGCAATAATGGAAAGTGCAATGCCCCCTAAAAGTCAAACCGAAGAAGCCACAAATCCTAAAAATATAGATCTTGATTTAGACAACCTCCCGATTATTAATTCTCCGGAACCAAAAATTTCTCCCACTACTCCCGGCGGACAACCCATTCCCCAAAAGGAAAGGAAAATAAAAAAAATTATCTTCTTTCTTCTTTTTATAGCTTTTATATCTCTTGGACTAACCGGTGCTTGGTACTACAAAGCTATGATTCTTCCCATGGAAGAACAAAATGACTCTCCCATAGCTTCTACACCAAGCACTAGCCCTTCTCAATCTTTGCCAGAAGGAAATAAAACTCCTCCCACTGAACCTCCAAAAGAAGGATCTCTGGAAGAATCAAAAGATGTCCCAGCATTCCCTGGAATATTTCAGCTAGAACTTGCTCAAAAAAAAGAAGCTCTTAATTTATCACTAGGTGATGATTTCTCTTCTAAAATAAAGGAGCTTGGTAATAATCTTAGCTTTGATTACCCAATTCAAGTGGCAGTTTATGAAAAAAATCAAGAAATAGATTTAAAAAGATTCAAGGATATTGCTAAAATCGTAATTCCTGATTCTATCTTAAAACCAGGAGCTAAATTTGCTCTTCTTTTGGCCAAAGAATCAGTGACTAAGGAGCAGCCGGGGGTAGCAAAGCTTATTTTAGTTCTAGAAACAGCCGCTTCCCCAGAAACTAATAAAAGCGCCATGTTGGAATGGGAAAAAACAATGGTTGGCGATTTACGAGGATTAATTCTCGGAGAAACAACAGAGGACCCGGCTAATCCGGAAGACTTTCGCTTTAGAGACAGCATAAGCTTGCCGAACAGTCGCTATATAAATTTAAGTCAATCTAAAAAAATTAATTTGGAATATATTATCCTAGCCGACAAAATAATGGTTGGCACTAGCGATGCTGTAATGGTTAAGATCTTTGAGCTAAAATAAAAAAACTACGCATTTCTGCGTAGTTTTTTTATGGTTCTATGTTTTACTATTTTCTCTTTCTAAAATTGGTTCCAGCAGGAATCAATTTTCCTAAAATAACATTTTCTTTAAGGCCTCTTAGTGGGTCAACTTTTCCTTGCAAGGAAGCGTTGATTAACACTTGAGCCGTGTGCTGAAAGGAAGCCGCTGAAAGGAAGCTATCTGTAGTTAGGGAAACCTTGGTAATTCCTAAAATCATTCTTTCTAGTTTGGCTGGCTTTCTCCCTGCGCGGACAATTTCTTCGTTCATTGCCTCTGTCATTGGCGCTTCTACAACATCTCCCTCTATTAAATCCGTATCTCCCGACTCCACTACCCTCATTCTAGAAAGCATTTGACGAATGATTATTTCTACATGTTTATCGTCGATACTTTCCCCTTGAGCAGAATAAACTTCCTGGATTTCTTTCATAATATAACGATGCACTGCCTCTACTCCAGAAACAAGGAACAATTTTTTAATATCAATATGTCCAGATACCAATTGTTGACCAGAATAAACCAAGTCCCCTTTCTTAACTAAAAGAGAAGCATTTTTAGAAACTGAATAAGAATGGTTCTCTTCTTTGTCCTTGGTTCCTTGTGGTTGGATAATGATCTCTTTTTTCTTTTCGTCGGTAATGATATCTATTACCTTACCGTCTTCTTCCACAATCGGAGCCTCTCCCTTGGGAAGTCTGGCTTCAAAAATTTCTTCTACTCTAGGTAAACCAGAAACAATGTCTTCCCCAGCAACTCCTCCTACATGGAAGGTTCTCATGGTTAACTGTGTTCCCGGCTCTCCAATAGACTGTGCTGCCACAATTCCTACTGCCTGCCCAAATTCCACCATTCTGTTTTTGCCCAAATCGTTACCGTAACATTTTTGGCAAATACCATCTTTGGATTCGCAGTAAACTACCGATCGGATCATTACTTCTTTAATGTCTACACCATTAATTCGCGCTGCTTCTTTTCTTCCAATCAATTCACCGCCAGGGACAATCAGCTCTTTGGTCTTAGGATCAACAATGTCTTTTAAGGCTACCCGACCTTCTATTCTTTGAGCAAAATCACCACCAATTTCTTCAGTGTCTTTCTTGTAAAGAATGGCGCCTTTAGTAGTACCGCAATCTTCCTGGGTAATGATCACTTCCTGAGAGACATCAACTAATCTTCTGGTTAAATAACCAGCAGTCGCCGTTCTTAGGGCCGTATCTGCCATTCCTTTCCGTGCTCCATGAGAAGAAATAAAGTATTCCAAAACATTTAAACCTTCTTTAAAACTGTCTCTAACCGGTAATTCAATAATATCTCCGGCAGGATTGGCCATTAAACCTCTCATTCCCATTAACTGTACTAAAACCGCCATTGTACCTCTGGCGCCAGAATTAACCATGGTAAACACAGGACTCTTTCTATCAATGCTCAGTTCCACTTGTTCAGCGATTCTTTCTCGGCAACTGTTCCAAATTTGAATTACCTGGGATTTTCTTTCTTCTTCGGTTAGAAGTCCCATGTTAAACTGTTCATTCAGCTCTGTAAGGTTATCTTCTGCTTTTAGAATATATTTTTGTTTTTCTTCGGGAACCTTAATATCGTTCATTCCCCAAGAAATTCCAGATTTAGTAGCGTATTTAAAGCCAAGATCTTTTAATTTATCCAAAAGACAGGCAGCTTCATCGGAGCCAAAATCTCTAATTACTTTAGCAACAATTTGCTTGAGTTGCTTTTTGTTTAACCTTTCATTAACAAAATCTAAACCTTCAGGAAGAATTTGGTTAAGCATGACTCGGCCAACACAAGTTTCTACCATCTCTCCATTGAAAAGACGCACTTGAATTTTTTCTCTGATCCCGATTTTTTCCATTTGGTGCATCAGAATCGCTTCATCGCAAGAACCAAGAATTTTTATTTTCTTAGCATCCCCGTCTTCTATCATGTCTGTCATGTAGTAGATTCCTAAAACAATATCTTGAGTCGGGATGACAATTGGTTCTCCGGTAGATGGCTTTAATAAATTTTTTCTAGAAACCATAATGGTGGCTGCTTCCTTCCTGGCTTTGGTTGTGAGAGGAAGATGAACTGCCATTTGGTCGCCGTCAAAGTCTGCATTAAAAGCAGTGCAAACCATTGGATGGACTCGAATAGCCTTACCTTCTATTAGGACAGGCTGAAAAGCTTGAATACCAAGACGGTGCAAGGTCGGAGCACGGTTAAGAATTACATGATGACCCTGAATTACTTCTTCTAAGATTTCGTAAGCCTCTGTTGATTCCTGCTCTACCAAGCGGCCAGCGCTCCGTACATTGTGGGCATAACCCAGCTTAATTAGTTTTTCTATAATAAAAGGCTTGAACAGTTCTAGTGCCATTTTTTTAGGAAGTCCGCATTGATCTAGCTTTAAACCAGAACCAACAATAATTACTGAACGACCCGAATAATCAACTCTTTTTCCTAATAAGTTTTGGCGGAAACGGCCTTGCTTTCCTTTAAGCATATCTGCCAAAGATTTTAATGGTCGTTTTTGACCAGTAGAAGCCGCTACAGAAACCTGACTTCTTCGTGCCGAGTTGTCTATCAGCGCGTCTACCGCTTCTTGAAGCATTCTTTTTTCGTTGCGACAAATTACTTCTGGTGCTCCAATAGAAATTAACTTTTTAAGACGATTGTTTCGATTAATAATTCTGCGATATAAGTCGTTAAGATCAGAGGTAGCAAAACGACCACCATCTAGCTGAACCATTGGACGCAAATCTGGAGGAATTACTGGTACCACCGTTAAAAGCATCCATTCTGGCCGAAGGTTAGACTGCCTCATTCCTTTGGCAATCTTTAATCTTCTGGTTAATCTTTTTTTGTCTAAACCCTTAGCATTGCTTCTTAATTTTTCTTCTATTTTGACTATTTCAGTAGCCAGATCTAATCCAGAAAGAATTCTTCTAATAGCTTCCGCTCCAATCCCGGCTTCAAAAACATGACCATACTTTAGGGAAATTGTTCGGTATTCCATTTCGGAAATCACTCTGAATTTTTCTAAAGAGTCTAGAATTTCTTTGGATTCTTTTTTTTGCTCCTTTAAGTCTTCTATCATTTCTGCCTTGTTTTCCTTAGAAGCTTTTTCTTTTCTAATATTAGCCAGTTTTAATTTGTACTCTTTGTCTAGTTGGTCTAGGGCGCGCTCCTTTTCGTCTTGATTAACATCGGTAATAATGTAGTTGGCAAAATAAACCACTTTTTCTAAATCAGAAGCGTTCATGTCTAAAATAAGCCCCAACTTAGAAGGAGATCCTTTTAAATACCAAATGTGAGCTACTGGAACAGCCAAGTCAATGTGCCCCATTCTTTCTCGACGCACAACGCTTCTAGTAACTTCAACGCCGCATTTATCGCAGACGATTCCTTTGTAGCGGATTCTTTTATACTTTCCGCAATAACATTCCCAGTCTTTGCTGGGACCAAAAATCTTTTCACAAAAAAGACCGTCTTTTTCAAATCTTTGGGTGCGATAATTAATGGTTTCCGGCTTTAACACTTCTCCAAATGACCATTCTAAAATTTTCTCCGGAGAAGCCAGCTGGAGCTTGATGGCTTTAAAGCTACTGACTCTATTAGACATAAAATAAAATTAGGCTGCTTTATTTTTCAAAATCTTCTTGTTTTTCTAAAAGCTCCACATCCAAACCCAAGCCTTTTAATTCGTTAATTAAAACGTGAAGCGAGGTAGGAACATTGGGACTTTGAATTTCTTCTCCCTTAACGATTGATTCGTAGGCCTTTGACCGACCAACAACATCGTCGGATTTAATGGTTAGAATCTCTTGCAACATGTGAGCCGCTCCATAACCTTCTAGTGCCCAAACTTCCATTTCTCCAAACCGCTGGCCACCAAATTGCGCTTTACCTCCTAGCGGTTGCTGAGTAATCAATGAGTATGGGCCGATAGAACGCATATGAATCTTGTCTTCTACTAAGTGATTGAGCTTCATAATATACATCACGCCGACGGTGATTTTATTATCAAAAGCCTCACCGGTTACTCCGTCTATCAGTTTTATTTTGCCGTCTTCTGGTAATCCGGCTTTTTTTAGTTCTTGAGTGATTTGATCTTCAGTTACACCTCCCAAAGAAGGAGAGGCTACTTTATAACCCAAAACCGAAGCCGCCCAACCTAAATGCGTTTCTAAAATCTGACCAATGTTCATTCTAGAAGCAACTCCCAACGGATTTAAAACAATGTCTACCGGCTTGCCGTCTGGAAGGTAAGGCATGTCTTCTTGAGGAAGAATTTTGGCGATTACTCCCTTGTTACCGTGGCGTCCAGCCAATTTGTCTCCTTCTTGAACTTTTCTTAGCTGAGCAACAGTTATTTGGATCTGCTTAATTACTCCAGAAGGTAACTTATCTCCCTGTTCACGAGAAAATATTTTTATTCCCACTACTTTTCTTTTCTCTCCGTTCGGCATATAAAGAGAGCTATCTTTAATATCTCTTGATTTTTCTCCAAAAATCGCCCGCAAAAGTCTTTCTTCAGAAGTTAAATCGCTTTCTCCTTTAGGAGTGATCTTTCCTGCTAAAATATCTCCGGAAGAAACTTCTGCACCAAGGCGCACAATACCTTCTTCATCTAGATTTTTAAGCCGTTCTTCTCCAATGTTCGGAATATCGCGAGTTACTACTTCTGGCCCTAGGCGAGTGTCGCGGACATCTATTGTATGATCTTCTATGTGAATGGAGCTGTAACGATCGTCGTGGACTAGTTTTTCGGAAATAATAATAGCGTCTTCAAAGTTATAACCACGCCAAGGTACTAAAGCAGTCAGAACATTTTGCCCTAGAGCTAATTCTCCGCTATCCGTAGAAGCACCATCTGCTAATAGCTGGCCCCTAGAAACTTTATCTCCTTTAGAAACTATCGGAATTTGGTTAATGCAAGTAAAGGCATTAGATTTGGAAAAAGTTAAAAGATCATAATCAATCTTTTTATTCTTCTCTGATTTAACCAATATGTGGTCGGCATCGACTTCTATTACCTCTCCTGATTCTTCTGCCAAAACCACTTGCCCGGAATCAGCCGCCGCTTTGTCTTCTATTCCCGTCCCCACTACCGGGGACTGAGGTTTAATGCAGGATACAGCCTGTCGTTGCATATTGGAACCCATTAGAGCACGGTTGGCATCATCATGTTCCAAAAATGGGATTAAAGATGTGGCTATAGAAATAATCTGCTTGGGAGCAATATCAATATAATCTACTACTTCGTAAGAAATCAGCACTGGCTCTCCCTTAACTCTGGCTTGAATACTCTCTTTTTCAAAGTAGCCTTTTTCGTCTATAGCGACTCCTGCTTGTCCAATGTTGTGCTTACTTTCTTCTGTGGCCGAAAGATAATGGACTTCATCTGTAACTCTAGGTTTAACAGCAATATTTTCTTTCCCTGCCTTCTTAAGAACTTTAACTATTTTTTCGTCTAATAAAATGCCTTTCTTAAGTTTTAGTTTTGGAAGATCTTCTCCTAATATTTCTCCTTGCCAATCTTCTTTAATATTTAAGGAAGCAACTCTTCTTACTAACCGATAAGGAGTTTCCAAGAAACCATAGTTATTGATTCTGGCATAGCAAGCCAAGTGGGTTACCAATCCAATGTTTGGACCTTCTGGGGTTTCTATAGGACAGATTCTTCCATAATGACTAGGATGCACATCGCGTACTTCAAAACTCGCTCTTTCGCGAGTAAGTCCTCCAGGACCCATAGCCGAAAGCCGGCGTTTGTGTTCCAGCTCTGCCAAGGGATTAACATGATCCATATATTGAGAAAGCTGAGAACTGGCAAAAAATTCCTTAATAGAAGCGGCTACTGGTCGAGAATTGATTAACTGTCCCTGAGTTACTGTTTCTAGATCACAAGTACTCATTCTGTCTTTAATATTGCGCTCCATTCTGGCAAATCCGGTGCGTAACTTAACTTGAACCAGCTCTCCTACGGCTCGCACTCTCCGATTGCCTAAGTGATCAATATCGTCTGGTTCGGCCTGTGGATCATTATTCAAGCGAATAATTTCTTTAATAGTACACACCAAGTCTTCCAAAGAAAGAATCATGTGCTCTTTGTCGTCTGGAACATTGGTTCGTAGCCGTGCATTAGTGCGATAGCGCCCTACGCTGGAAAGATCATAATGGTCGGCGTTGAAGAACATTCCGTCAATCATTTGTTTGGCATTTTCTTCTGTGGCCATGTCTCCAGGACGAATTCTTCTGTAAACTTCCCGATAGCCTTCTCCTTGATTTTTGGAAGCGTCTCTTTTAATAGTTTCTTCTATATACTTAACCTTTCCTTTGTCTGTGTCCGCAAAAGCTTCTTTTAATTGTTGATCCGTGGAATAGCCAAAGGCTCGCAGAATAGCGGTTACTGGCACTTTTCTTTTGCGATCAATTTTTACAGAAATAACGCTACTGGTGTCGGTTTCAAATTCTAACCAAGCTCCTCTGTTAGGAATAATCTTGGCACCAAAAAGCCGGCGACCCTTAAATAGGCGCATGGTAAAGAAAATTCCAGGAGATCTCATTAGCTGAGAAACAACTACTCTTTCCACTCCGTTAATAATGAAAGTTCCCCTTTTGGTCATTATAGGGAACTCTCCTAAATATATTTCTTGATCCGTCTCTTTGCCGTTTTGTTTGTTTAGAAGCTTAGTTCTAACCCGGATTGGTGCTTCGAAGGAAATATTTTTTTCTTTAGCTGTTCGTTCGTCGTATTTGGGTTCATCCAAGTAAAAACTAACGAAGCTTAGTTCTAGATTTTTGCCCGTATAGTCTTTGATTGGGGAAATCTCTTCCAAAATTTCTTGGAAGCCATTTTCTACAAACCAACGATAAGAATTGGATTGGATCTCTATTAAGTTGGGCAAGGAAAAAACCTTGCCAATGTCGTTTAAGAATTTTCTTTTGGAAAAACTGGAGTGAGCACTAAACCTGGTTTTAAGCCGAAGCTTCTTATTTTCAAATCCCATGGTAAAAGAGTTTGAATGATTAAAGGCTATAAAAAAAATAAAAAAAAACACAACCCTCAAGATGCGGGCCGCCCTCTTTACTTATTTAATTTTGTTGACTAAGTTTTCTGCCACCCTTAAAAGAGTATTACTTCTAGCGGGGATTCTAGCAACTATTTTAGAAATGTCAAATTTTTGTGCCTTCTAAGCAATAGTTAAGAGCTTTGGCCTGAGCAATAGCGATTCGGGAGGTGGAACAGTTTTTTTCTATTTCAGAAGAAACCTTGACTGTTACTAGATCTTGTGGCTTTATTTTTTCTTGTTTTAGGAATTTTTCTATATTGGGTAGGAGTTTTTCCATTAAGTCTTTCTTATCTTTCCAGACAAGACTGGCAATCCGCTTTTTATTTTTTTCCAAAAATAAACTAACTTCTCCTTCCTGACTAATGGCAATAATCAAATTCATTTTATTGTTTTATTAAAGGCTTAATTACTTGCTTATCGTTTTAAAAAAGTCTAGACTGGGACTAAGTTTTATAGAGCTTTGAACCAGACTCACCAACTGGGGAGCTCTCGCTAAAAAAAGAAAGAGCGTTATCTTTCACAAATAAAGGAGCCCATTCTTTGGGAAGTTGAGTGGAACCGCTTCGGGTTTAGCCGGAGTCTCAACAGCCAAGAAGAAGGGCTATTTTTATTTAAGCAAATATATGAAAAAGAACAACCAAAAAACAGAAAGATTGGAAATGTTAAGACATTCCACTGCTCATGTTCTAGCTTTAGCAGTTTTAGAAATGTTTCCCGAAGCTAAATTCGGCATTGGTCCGGCGATTGATTATGGTTTTTACTATGACTTTGATCTCCCTCGCCCACTTTCCCCAGAAGATCTCCCGATTTTAGAAGAAAAAATAAAAGAAATTATTAAAAGAGATCTGCCATTTTTGGTTTCTGAGGTTTCTTTCTTGGAAGTTGCCAAAATTTTCCCAGAAGCTACTCAGCCCTACAAGGCCGAACTAATTAAAGACCTAGAAGAAGCTAAAGAAAAAACGGTAACTATTTACAAGACTGGCAATTTCACAGATTTATGCCGTGGACCACACATAGAATCAACTGGAAAAATTCAGGCCGAAGGAATTTGTTTACAAAAAATAGCTGGGGCTTATTGGAAGGGAAACGAAAAGAATAAAATGCTCCAACGAATTTACGGCTTGGCTTTTGAAACAAAAAAAGAATTAAAGGAACATTTGCGATTAACCGAGGAAGCCGAAAAAAGAGATCATGGAAAATTGGGAAAAGAGTTGGAATTGTTTGCTAATTTCCCAGAGATTGGCCAAGGACTGCCGGTCTGGCTCCCAAAGGGATATGTTATTCGGAGAACCTTGGAAGATTACATGATTAAGATGGAACGCTCCTACGGTTATGAACACATTCTAACCCCACACATTAACCGTAAAGAACTTTTTGAAACTTCCGGCCATTGGAATTTTTACAACGAAAGTATGTACCCCACCCTAGAAGTCGGACAATCATTGAAGGAATCACAAGAAGGAAAGAAAGTTGTTGCCAAGGAAACTTTTCTCCTAAAGCCAATGAACTGCCCGGCCGGAATGATGGTTTACAAAATGAAGCCAAGAAGTTACAGAGAACTACCAATGAAAATTGGGGAATTAGGAACTGTTTACCGTTACGAAAAATCTGGTGAGTTACACGGACTCCAAAGAGTGCGGGGTTTTACGCAAAACGATGCCCATATTTACTGCACATCCGAACAATTAGAAGATCAGTTCACGGAAGTATTAGAAATGCTCCTTCTATTTTATAGCGATTTAGGTTTCAAAAATTATCGGTTCCGACTTTCTCTTTCTGACCCTAAGAGCGATAAGTATGTAGGAAGAAAGGAAGATTGGAAAAAAGCCGAAGAAACATTGCGTCAGGTTTTGAGTAAAAATAAAATCGACTTTTATGAAGCCAAAGGCGAAGCCGCATTTTATGGACCAAAGCTCGATGTTCAGGCGGTTAATGTTTTTGGAAAAGAGGATTCAATTTCCACAATCCAGGTGGACTTTAATTTACCAGAAAGATTTGATTTGTCTTACATTGACACAGCAGGAGAGAAAAAGCGGCCATTTGTTATTCACAGAGCGCTGATTGGATCCTTTGAAAGATTTTTTGCTTTCTTAATAGAGCACTACGCTGGTGCCTTCCCTCTCTGGCTCTCCCCTATCCAAACAAGAGTAATCCCTGTTTCCGAAAAATTTGATGCTTATGCTAAAAAAATTACTGTCCTCTTAAAAAAAGAAGGGATTAGAGCAGAAGCAGATAACTCCGATGAATCGCTAGGGAAACGGATTAGAAATGCCGAAAAAGAGAAAATTCCTTACATGATTATTGTAGGAGAAAAAGAAGAAAAAGAAGAAACGGTAACTGTCCGCAAAAGAGGTGAAAAGGAACAACTAGTAATGAAAGCAGAGGAATTAAAGAAAAAAATCCAAGAGGAAATCAACGCCAAGCAGTAAAATGACAAAATCGCCTAAAACTTATTTTATTAGAACCTTTGGTTGCCAAATGAACCTCAGCGATTCAGAAAGAATAGACGGTTTTTTGGCTAAACAGGGTTTGCAAAAGCTGGCTACCGCCGACAAGGCAGACTTGGTGGTTATTAATAGCTGCGGAATCCGCCAATCCGCAGAAAATAAAGCCTACGGAATTGTTTTTAACATTAGGTCCCAAGATCCAGAAACTATAATTTTATTAACCGGTTGCTTAGGGCACCGCACCGATGTAGCTCTGAAAATGGAAAAACTGGGGGCTTTGATTAGCCCCATTGATCAGGCCATCCCTCTTCTTTGTAATCTGCTAAGAAATAATAAGGAGTCGCTACAAAAAAATAACTCCTCTCCTTTAGAAAAGTTTTTTAAAATCGAACCAATATCAGGATCTCCTTTTTCCGCTTCGATTCCTATTATGACTGGTTGTGATAATTTTTGCGCTTATTGCGTTGTTCCTTACGCTAGAGGAAGAGAAGTTTCTAGAAAGCCAAAAGAAATTCTAAAAGAGATAGAACAATTTTCCAATCTAGGCTTTAAGGAAATAACTCTTTTGGGGCAAAATGTTAACAGTTACTTTTACCAAGATAAGAAAAAAAATGATATCTGGGATTTCCCCCGATTACTAAGTGCGGCGGCTAAAATAAAGGGAGACTTTTGGATCCGATTTCTTACTTCTCACCCTAAAGATTTTTCCACGGATCTTTTAGAAACAATTTCTTCTGAACCTAAAATAGCTAAGCAAATTCATTTGCCGCTTCAATCGGGTAGTACCAGAATTCTAAAATCAATGAACCGAAAATATACTGCTAGCCATTATTTGGACATTGCCTTATCTATAAAGAAAAAGTTACCCGAAGCCTCTCTAACTACAGATATTATTGTTGGTTTTCCTGGAGAAACAGAAAGCGATTTTTTAAAAACCAAAAAGATAATGGAGCAAATCAAATTCGATATGGCCTATATTTCCCGTTATTCGCCTCGACCCCAAACAGTAGCATTTAGTTTTTCTTCTGATATTTCCGAAAAAGAAAAGGTAAGAAGAAAAGCTGTTTTAAATCAAATAGTTACCAAAACTGCTCTAAAAAACAATCAAAAGTTAATTGGGCAAGAATTAAAGGTTCTTATTAAAGGAAGAAAATCAAAAAAAATAATTTGGGGAGAAACTGAGCATAAAAAAAAGATTCAGCTAGAAGAGGGTCAAAAAAAATGTCTTGTTGGGCATTTTTGTTTGGCAAAAGTAACTAATGTTTTTAGTTTTGGATTAAAAGGAAAGTCGCTTTGATTTTTAAAACATGGAGAAACCAAACAAACAACCTTTAATTGTTCTTCTTGGTCCCACATCTTCTGGAAAAACCAGACTCGCCGCTAAATTAGCGCTGAAATTCAATGGAGAAATTGTTTCTGCCGATTCTCGGCAAGTTTACAGGGATTTGAACTTAGGAGCTGGAAAAGATCTTTCGGAGTACCAAATTTTAGGAAAAAAGATTCCTTACCACTTAATCGATATTGTTAGCCCGGTAAAAAATTTCTCCGTTTTTCAATATCAAAAGAAAGCTTTTTCGGCTATTAGAAAAATTAACAAAAAAGGGCGGCTACCTTTTTTAGTTGGAGGAAGTGGTCTTTATTTAAAAACAGTAATAGAAGCCACTCCTCTATCTTCGGCTGGACCAGATCTAAAATTGCGCCAAAAAGTTGAGCAAATGGAAAAAGAAGAAAGGATTGTTCTTTTGAAAAAACTTAATCAAAAGCTCCCTTCTAATTTTGATTGGCACAACCCCAGAAGAGTAACAAGAGCAATAGAGATTGCCCTGGCTAATAAAAAACAAAAAACTACCGTCAGTGCTTACCCGTGCCATGATTCTCTTGTTTTGGGGATAAAAAACCCAATTGCCGAAACTAGAAAGCGAATCAAGGAAAGACTGGAAACGCGATTAAAAGAAGGACTTTTAGCAGAAGTAGAGAATTTGCTTAAAAACGGAGTTAGTCATGAAAGACTTAGAGAGTTGGGAATGGAGTGTCGCTATCTCTCTTATTATCTTAGTGGTGAAATGAATTATCAGGAAGCTATTTTAAGATTAAACTTTGCCATTGGCCGTTTTGCCAAAAGACAACTAACTTGGTTTGGAAAAACTCCCAATGTGATTTGGATAAAGAGCCAAAAAGAAGCTGAATCCTTAATTAAGAAACATTTAAAGAAATTCCGGCCAACAAATAGTCACTCTTTTTATTCTAAAAAATAAATAGCTAAACAGTCGGTTTCTTTTGACAAAAGGGGTTTAAACTTATAGACTCGGAGCATTATTACCGGACTAAACAATGCCGGAAATGTCTAATTTAAACAATAAAATCCTAACAGATGAGTCCTATCTTTTTTACTATCTCAGCCTTAATTGGAGGAGCCGTTTTGGGTTATTCTCTCCGCAAAATATCCACTCAAAAGAAAATCGAGGAAGCAGAATCTAAGGCAAAAGGATTAATTTCTGATGCCGATCTAAACGCCAAGGACATTATTCTAAAAGCCAAGGAAAAAGCAGTAAAAGCTTTAAGCGAAATCAAAAGAGAAGAAGAAATTCGTCGGAGTCAACTAGATAAAGCCGAAACTCGCTTAACTAGAATGGAAGAACAGATTTTAAAGAAAGAACAGGAGCTAGAAGAAGACAAGAAAAATATCCACTCTAAGATCAAAAGGGTAAAAGAAATAAAAGAAGAAATTTCTCTAATTAAAAAAGAACAGCTAGATAAGCTGGAAACCGTGGCTAAGCTCAAAAAAGAAGAAGCCAAAGAGTTAATGTTGAAATTAATAGAAGAAGAAAACGAAGAAGCAATTCTTTTAAAAATAAAGAAATTAGAGCAGAACAATAAGGAGGTCTTAGAAGAAAAGGCCAAGAATATTATGACCATGGCAATGCAACGATACGCTTCTGGCCATGCTACAGAAAATACCACCACTACCGTTTCCCTGCCTGACGACGAAATGAAGGGTCGGATTATTGGTCGCGAAGGCCGTAACATTAACGCTATTGAACGATTAACTGGCGCGGAAATAATTGTAGACGACACGCCAGAAGCAATCGTTGTTTCTGCTTTTGACCCAGTAAGAAGAGAGGTGGCTAGACTCACTCTGCAAAAGCTAATCGAAGACGGACGGATTCACCCAGCCAAAATAGAAGAAACCGTTAATATGGTTAAGAGGGAAATCACTAAGAAAGTTAAAGAAGCCGGAGAAGCGGCAGTCTACGATGTTGGCGTTGCCGGACTAGACGAAAAATTGGTACATATTTTAGGACGCTTACGCTTTAGAACCAGCTATGGTCAAAATGTTCTCTTGCATTCCGTAGAGGTGGCACATCTTTCTGGTTTATTAGCCTCTGAATTGGGATTAGACGCTGCGCTTTGTAAAAAGGCGGGTCTACTCCACGACATTGGTAAAGCCGTGGATCACGAAATCCAGGGAACTCATATTGAAATCGGTGTTAATATTTTAAAAAAGTTTAATATCCCAGAAAATGTTATAGAAGCAATGCAACATCATCACGATGAGTTGCCTTGTGAAAAACCAGAAGCGGCAATTATTGCAGCAGCCGACGCTATTTCTGCTTCTCGCCCTGGGGCCCGAAAAGATACTTTGGAAAATTACCTAAAAAGACTACGGGAATTAGAAAAAATAGCTAACACATTCGATGAAGTAGAGAAATGTTACGCTATCCAAGCAGGAAGAGAAGTGCGAGTTTTTGTTAATCCAGAAAACATTGACGATCTAGGAGCAATTAAGTTGGCCAGAAAAATAGCCGACAAAATAGAGGAAGAGCTGAAGTATCCTGGAGAAATAAAAGTCAATATTATCCGTGAAACCAGAGCCATTGACTATGCAAGATAAAACTTTGAAAATTCTTTTTTTAGGAGATGTAGTTGGTAGACCAGGAAGAGAGGCAGTGGCCAAGATAATGCCTCAGCTCAAAGAAGACTTCTCCCCCGACTTAACAATCGCTAACGCAGAGAATGTTGCTCATGGAAAGGGAATAACTGAAAACACTCTGAAAGACTTGCAAAACGCCGGAGTAGATTTTTTTACTTCAGGGAATCATGTTTGGAAAAAAGAAGGTCGTCGGTTAGTTAGTGAAAAAAAATTCCCTATTTTAAGGCCAGCTAACTACCCAGAAGGAGTCCCTGGGAGAGGGTTTCAGATTCTGAATATTTTTTCTAAAAAAATAGCTATTATTAATTTAATAGGTCAGACTTTTTTCCGTAATAATTATACCTGCCCTTTTATTGAAGCAAAGAAAATACTAAAAGCAATAGAGCATGAAAATTGTAATGCAGTTTTGATTGATTTTCATGCCGAGACCACCAGCGAAAAAAGAGCTCTTGGCTATTACTTAGATGGTCAGGTTTCTGCTCTAATCGGAACTCACACTCATGTACAAACAGCCGATGATCAAATTTTGCCCAATGGAACGGCTTATTTAACAGACGCTGGCATGTGCGGGGTTAGACATTCCATTCTCGGTAAGAATAAGGAACAAGTAATTCAGGGATTCTTACAATTAGACGCAGTGGATTCGGATTGGGATGATGAATGGCAAGAGGCAATTGTTCAAGGAGTCTTGGTGGAAATCAAAAAAAATGGTAAAGCTAAGGAGGTTAAGAGGATAAACAAAGTGGTTATTAACTAATTAACATAAGAGAGGGGAGGTGAATGCATGAATAATCTAGGTAAAAAAGATATCGTAGAAGCAGTTTCCGAAAAGACCCAGCAAAACAAAAAAAATACTACCGAAATCCTGGAAGCTTTATTAGAAGTAATAACCGATAAGATCAAACAAGGATCCAAGGTTAACTTCACCGGATTCGGTTCATTTTTTGTTAAGGACAGAAAAGCTAGAACAGGGTTTAATCCTAAGACAGGAGAAAAAATCCAAATTCCAGCTACTAAGGTTCCTAAATTCAAAGCTGGAGCAACTCTAAAAGAAGCAGTTAAGTAATCTTAGAAAACAGTTTTCGAATATTAAAAAGCGGTCTTTGGGACCGCTTTTTAATATCTAACGAGCTTACATATTTGGAGCCGGCGGTCGGATTCGAACCGACGACCTACTGTTTACAAAACAGTTGCTCTAACCAACTGAGCTATGCCGGCTTTAAAATAATGAGGAATCTTTAAATGCCTTTGTCCATAAAGGTATTTAAGACTGCCCTTGTCCATAATAACGATTTCTTTTATTCTGACAAATTTTTTAATTGTTTTTTATTTTTTCCTCAAAGACATCGGCAAACTGCATTACTCGATCTCCATACCAAGTAAAATTCTCCCAGTTACTACCGGCCAAATAAATATTGGCGGCTTTTTTTTCCGCTTCCCGTGAACCTTTTAGTACTCCGTCAACTTTAGCTAATTTTAACCCCATTGCTACTAAGGCGTGTCTTAGATTCCAGGGATCAGGACTATCTGTTCCCAGGACTTGCATAATCTTTTTTTCATAGCCCCTCCAAGTCGATGGCATAAATTGTGCTGGCCCCATTGCTCCGCCCCAGCCACCACAATTACCATCCTTGTCTTTGTAGCAAGGCTTTTTAGAAACTGGCATTTTCTTGGGGTCATAATCCAATTTGGCGCATATTTCTTCAAAAATCTCTCTTTGCGCTTTGTGCATATCTGTTTGGTAACGACCACCGCCAACATTATTCCCCATATTGGATTCCACTCTTAGAACTCCTAGCAGATAAGGAACCCTGACTCCCGTTTTCTCTGAGGCAAAGCGGGCCGCAACTATCGCTTCTTCAAAATTAATCGATTCGCCTAAGCTTTGTAAGCTTGTAATCTCCTCTGTTATTTTCACAATTTGTTCTTTTTTCTCTGTTAAGAGTTTTTGATAAAGAATCTCCTTTCCCTGAGTTTCTTTTAAAAGAGAGTCCTTTTGATTTTTATCTTTCTCTAAATATTTTCTTTGCTGCTCCTGCATTATTTTAAGATTGGCTTGCCCCTGGCTTTTAACTTCTAGCTTTTCCTTTTCTATAATTAAGCCTTTTTTTTCTATTTTTAATTCATCATAAATTTCCTTTACCTCGGTAGAAACTTTATTTAAATAAGCTATTTCCTGAAAATATTCCCCAATACTATCGGTAGAAAGCAAAGCTTCCAGAAAAGATTTATCGGAAACTCGGTGAATATTCTTTATAAATTCAGCCAAAATCACTCTTTTGCTTTTTAAGCTCTTTTCTTTTTGAAAAATTTCTCCCTGATTTGTTTCAATCTCTCCTTGTACCTTGTCTATCTCTTTTTGAGTTTTTAAAAGGGCTTCTTCTGTTCTCCTTATCCTCTCTTCTATTTCTCCTAGGGCTGATTCAAGAGAAGTGGCTTCATTGCTTAGAATAAGAGTTCTTGCTTCGTAATCCTTGGCTCTTTCTTCTGCTCTTTTAAGTTCTGCCTTTTTATCTTCTATCTCCTTTTCCTTTTGGGCATCGCTTTCCTCGGAACTACTAGTCACAGAGTTGGTCCCAGTCGAGCTTTCTACTGCTTTGGTCACAGTAAAAGGAAAAAACCTTGTCCAAAAAAGGAAAGTCAGAGAAACAATTGCTAATTTATAGAGAAAAAAAAGACGCCTCTTCATGATTGTTCATTATAACCGAATACTCAGCGAACAACCAAAGTGTTTGGGGCGTCTCTTTCTTTGTTTATTTCTTTTCTTTGTCTCCGGTCTCCCCTTCTGCTGGTTCTAGGGCTTTGTCTGCCACTCCTTCAACCTTTGAAACATCTCCCTCAACTTCTTCATTTAATTCTTCCATTTCTTTTTCAGATCGAGGAGCGGAAACTTTAGCCACAACTTCTTCTCCGCCGTTCAAAATTTCTACTCCTTCGGAAATTTTTAGGTCTTTTATTAAGATAATGTCTTCAAAATTCTTTAATATAGAAATATCTACCACAATTTCTTCTGGCAAGTGGGTAGGTAAACATTTAATGCTTACTTCGTCTATGTTCTTTACCAAAACTCCTCCCAAATCTTTAACAGCCATTGCTAAGCCAATAAATCTTAGGGGCACTTCTGTTTCTATTTCTTTTTTCATGTCTACTTCGTAAAAATCAAAATGAACTAATCTTTCTGTTAACTTGTCGAATTGTAGCTCTTTGATTAAGACATTCCTCTCTTTTTCTTCCCCTTCAATTACAAGAGGAAAGATAGAGGCCTTTTCGGCAAAATGTAGAACTAAATCGGTTTGTTTTCTATCAAAAAACAAGGAGATCGGTTTTGTTTTTAAACCATAAACCACTCCTGGCACCGAACCATCTAGTCTTATTTGGGAAACATTTTTACTTGTAGTTTCTCTTTTTTTCGCTTCAATCTTGATTTGTTGCTTCATTTTTTTCTGGATTAATAAAAGCTCGTTGATTTAAAAATTCATACATTTCTATAGCATCGTCTATGGTAACAGTTTTCCTTCTTCTTAAGATACCAAGGTCCTCCTTGGTTAAGTCGGTCAACATTCCCACGGCTGCAATACCTGCTCCCGTTAAGGAGATACTGGATATTACCGAAGTTTGGCAATTAGGGCAAGTGACATGAATCACCAGGAAGCCGTCGTGTCCATCAACAACATTCGCCTTAGCCCCATTGTAGCGCTTGGAGCAGTTAGGACAGAATTCTGGAGTATGTAGCAGATGATTCCCAGCTTTCTTTGGTTCCATCACTTTAGAAGAAAGTAATTAACTTTTCAATACTAACACTCCCCAATGACCAGTCAAGAAAGTGCTTTTAAAAAAATTATTCCCTCCAATAACCTCCTAATTTTCTACTAGAGGAATTAATACTGAAAACAACCCCTAAAAGAAAAGCTTCTACTAACAGGGCGCTTCCACCATAAGAAACTAAGGGTAAAGGTAGGCCGGTTACGGGAACAAGGCCAATGTTCATGCCAACATTAACAACAAACTGTAAAAAGAAAAAAACTAGTGTTCCAGCCGCAAGAAAACGACCAAAATTATCAATACTTTTCCGGGCTGTTTCGTAGATACTCCAAAAGAGAAAAATAAAGGCGGTTATTAGGATTCCAGAACCAATAAACCCAAGCTCTTCTCCAATAACAGAGTAAATAAAATCGGTGTGTGCTTCTGGTAAAAATTTTAGCTGAGACTGAGAACCATAACCTAGCCCCTTGCCCATAATCCCACCAGAACCAATAGCAGTAATGGATTGAATAACATGGTAACCAGAGCCGGAGGGATCTTTCTTTAGATCTAAAAAAGAAACAATTCTATCTTTTTGATAAGGTTTTAAGAAGAAGGCCCAGCCAAGTAAAATTATGAAAATTGCTAATCCGAAAAGAAACCAAGCATGTTTTTTCTTAATCCCTTTAAAAAGTAAAAGTATAATCCAGATTCCAGCAATCACTGCGGCCGAACCAAAATCAGGTTGAAGAAGGGCAAGCGAAATAGGAATTAAGCAATATATCCCAGAAAGGACTATATGACGAATATTTCTATCGTCCATTCTGATCTTGGAAAAATATTTAGCCAAGATTAAAATAGTTGAAAGTTTCATAATTTCTACCGGCTGAATATGAAAAGAAGCATAGCTGATCCAACCAGTAGTACCGTGAATACTTTTCCCAAAGATTAAAACTGCCACCATTAAAAAAAGGGCTCCAAAATAAAATAATCGAGAATAATTAAGACAGAACCCATAGTTAACACGACTAACAATAAAAAAAATTATCAAAGCTAAAATAGTAAAGAGAACTTGCCTTTTAAAATTATTAAATCCAGGATCGCGGAAAGAGACGCTAAAAATAGCCAAAAGACCCATTCCCATTAGGATTAGGGAGCTTAAAATAAGCTTAAAATCAAAAGTTTCGCCCCGAAAACCAAGCTTCATCTTAGAGATTTTCTAAATCTAGTACATTAGAGTGGGCTCTGATTTCCACTCTTTCTGGCTGACCCAAAAATTCGTTGGGCCAAAAGAATCTAAAATCACGGATATCACCCGAAAGAACATTGTTTAGGTTTCCTTTATTCAAAGCAATCGGCCGCCCTTGACTGTCCATGACTACTGCCTCTATGTCGACTACAGAAAAATCATTAGGACTTCTGTTGGCTAATTGAAAAGTGGCTTCTAAGAAAGTACTTGTTTCTTCTGTCCGACCAAATTTAAGATTTAAGACTTCTAATTTTGGTTTTTGCCGTTCAGAAAAGGGCATTTCTTGACCTGATACTAGTTCTAGTTTGGCCGAATCTGGCTCTCCATCAACAGAAATACCAGTAACAATTAAATTTTTCTTTTCTTTGGGTAGAAGATATGCTTTTCCAGAACTCTCCCCTATCAACTGGTCCCCTTGATAAAACTTTAAAGTATATTTTAGATTAGGAAACCCATGACCAGAATTAGGATTATCCATTTCCGCAATTGCATCAACGCGATTGCCGTCTTTTAGGAGAATCGGGGCGCTTGTTTTAATAGCTTCTAGAGAAACTTTGGGATCACATTCTCTCTCGCAAGAACCTCCACAATCAATATCTTCTTCTGTTCCGTTTTTCTTTTGATCAAAGCAAGAAGGTTTTACCAAAAGAAAGCGGAAAAAAACCACCAAGAGAACAAAAATGGCTAAATAAGAGAAAGCAACGATTAACTGTTTGTTTTTTCTTTGCATAGCCCTTCGATTATAACCGGACTCCAGAAACAAATAAAGCCCATGGTCTTGGCGATGGCCTACTCTTGCGCAAAAGCGCTACCATCGGCGCAGACAAGCTTAACTTCTGAGTTCGGGATGGGATCAGGTGTTTCCTTGTCGCTTGAACCGCCAAGACTATGGGCTTTAATTAAAAAGCGGGAACAAAAAAGAATAAAATACTTAAAGAAAGAGTCATGAAAAAGACCAATCCGGCCAGTTTTAAGCTTCTCTTTAAATTTTCCATTCCTCCAATCATGCAAGGAGAATAACCAAAGAAACAGTTCGTGTCAATCCTTTCTTGCTTTTCTTCTGGCTTCTTCTAATTCAAGCTGAGACTTTTGAGCCGCATTTCTGATTGATGTTCTAAAATCACCTTCAGAAAGTGCTAAAGAAAGATGAAGATGGCTCTTAACGATCCCGCGAGATGAATTAACAATAACTCCAAGCCCAGATTTGTCTACCGCAACAACGGCCGAGATTGCTTCTCCGCCTTGGGCTCCATAACCGGGCACTAAAAACCAGTTTTGAGGCATTATTTTTCTTGCCTGTTCCATTTCTTCGGGATAGGTTGCACCCACCACTGCGCCCAGTGAAGAATAGCCACACTCTCCAACCAAATTCTTTCCCCATTCCCTTATTAGTTCTGCTTGTTTCATCCAAAGATAGTTTTCGCTACCTTCAATTTTAGTTGACTCTATTTCTGAATTAGGAACAAAGGAAGTTTTGCAAAGCACAAAGCCACCGCCCCCTTCTTCCATCACCTTCAAGAATTCATTAACGCAAGCACTGCCGATTGATCCATTGATTGTAAGGGCATCGCAGGCTAGTGGGGAATTATCTTTCCCAGATTGTCGAGGCAGAAAAGTTTCAGCATAAGCGGCGGCCGTCTTGCCACCATCCCCTCTTTTGGCATCAATAATAACTAAAAGCCCCTTCTCCCGAGAATAATTGATTGTTCTTTCTAATGCCTTTATACCTAGGCTTCCATATTTTTCATAGAAGGCAATGTTGGGTTTTACCGCGGCTACAAAGGGACAGGCTTCGTCTATAACAATTTGATTGAATTTCCAAATAGCCTCAGCAATTTCTTCTTTTTCTTCTCCAAGATTTTTATTTTTAAACAAAAAATCAGGTAAATATTCCCAAGAAGTGTCCAGCCCAAGACAAAGAACTGTTTCTTTTTTGCAAACTGCTTGAGCTAACTGATCAATAAAAAAAGTTTTCATTCTTCTGGTTTATCTTGCCATCTTTTTAGTCGAGGGATGATTTTTTGAGCTATTTTTTGGGCCATTTTTTCGTCTATTCTGTTCTTTTCGCTCATAAAAAGAGCGGAGCGATTAATCATTTCTTCCAAAGTTGTTCCCGGTTTAGTGAAAAATCCATCTCTAAAGCAAAAGTGGCAATAATCATGGCTTCTTGTACCACTTTTCATTGTCCCTCTATTGCTAATCTTAGTAAGAGGCAAACCACAACTCTGGCAAATCGAAGTTACCATATTTTTATTTTTTTGTTTGATATTCCTTGTAATTTACATTTTAAAAGAAAGAAAATCAAATTGGCATTTTAATAATTTGCACCTTTCTCTTCCCATCGTTATACTTTCCAAGCATATGTCCCGGTAGCTCAGCTGGACAGAGCAACGCACTCCTAACGCGTAGGCCGCAGGTTCAATTCCTGCCCGGGACGCTGAATAAAAAAAGAATGGCCAAGGTCATTCTTTTTTTTTGTTATAGGCCTAGTATTTAAGAAGATTAATTTCTTTCTCATCTATAGAAATAAAGGAACAGGGAATGTCTGTCCAACAACCGCAATTGTAATATTGGGGAGTGGTTTTTGTTTTAAACAAGCTTTTATGAGTATGTCCACAAAAAACATAGTCCGCCCCCATTTTATCCCCATGAATAATAGCTTCTCTAGTTACCTTGGCCGAAAGCCTAAGCCATCCTTTGCTACTTCTTTTTACAAAACGACTGATTTTTTGGTCTTGGGAGTAATCTATTTTTTGAATAAAGCTATAAACATGAGAAGCGGCCTGACTTAAAAAAACATTGTCTACTAAAAATCGATCGAACTGATGGCCATGAATTGCCAGGTATTTTTTCTGCTTATATTGCCAAGAATATTCTTTATAGACCTGTGCTCCTATTAGAGCACTAAAAAGATCAGACAACCCTTCATCATGGTTGCCTTCTACCCATCTTACTTTATTGGTTTTAGATATTTCTCCGATATAGTTTAAGAGTGTCCAAGCGTCTTTGGATAATTTTCTAAAATTCAAACTATCAAAGACATCTCCTAACAGAATCAACTTTCTAAAAGAAAAACTCTTAAGCATTGCTAAAATCTTTAGGGGCTGACTAACCGAAGACCCTAAATGCAAATCGGAGATAATTATAGTATGTGTTTTTTTTAACAATTTTTTGATTAAAAATAATTTTTAGTGCCTCTATAAAAGAAGCCTCAAGAAAACCAATCCTAATAGGATCCGGTACCAACCAAAAAAAGTAAAACTATATTTTTCTAAAAATAAAATAAAAAATTTAACCGTAAAAAAAGCCGAAACAAAAGCGGTTAAGACTCCAACCCCAATAATTAAAAAATGATGACCCGTAAGCTCAAGTGGCGTTTTTAATAGATCATACCCCGAAGCGGCAATCATGGTAGGAACAGCTAGAAGAAAAGAAAATTCCACTGCTTGTTTTCTGCTAAAGCCATTAAATAAACCGCCAACAATAGTTGCCCCAGCACGAGATACGCCGGGAACCACTGCTATAGCCTGAAACAGGCCAATCAAAAAAGCCCGAAGATAAGAAATGTTTTCCGTTTCTTTGTATTCGCTAATATTTTTGGCCATTTTTTTATCTACAAAAAGCAGGATTACCCCACCAATAATCAGCGACAAAGAAACGACTAGGGGACTAAAAAGATAGCCCTTAATTAATTTATAGAAGATAAAACCAACAACCGCTGCCGGAATAAAAGCAGCAGTTATTTTTTTATAAATCTCCCAATTTTTTAACAAACGACCAGCATATAAAAAGACTATTGCTAAAATAGCCCCTAATTGAATGGCTATTTCAAAAGTTTTCCAGAATTCTTTATCTTTTAGAGGCAAGAAAGTGGAAACTAAAATCATATGCCCCGTAGAAGAAATCGGGAGAAATTCCGTCACTCCCTCTACTAAGCCTAAGATAATTGCATACAAAAAATCCATAACGAATGCTTTAAAAAATAATTCAGCAATTTTTATTGTAACTCTTTTTTTCTAACTCCAGTATTTCCCTCTGGGATCGGTAAACAAAGATTATTAGAAAAAATACAACAACCACAAGACCCCAAATTATTCCCCCTTTTAAAAAATCAACACCAAAATAAAAAATCAAAATATTTAATACCACGGTCATGAATCGAAGATCAGTAGGGCCAACGCCAAAATAAACAACATTGAATGTTCGTGTTATTCCAAAAGACAGGACAGAGCTGAGCATAAAACTTGCCAAGACAGGAATAAAAAGCAGAACTAATACTTTATGAGGTCCATTAAACAAGAAAGAATAGCCCAAAACAATAGACACTAAAAACAAAAAATCAAAAAAATGATCCATATAGAATCCCCAAAGACAATGCCCTTCATCTCGAAATCTTCCTAATGCACCATCTAGGGAATCAGAAATCCATTGCGCAATTATAAAAAGAGAGGCAACCCAGAGAAAGTTCCTATTTCCTTCTGCAAGATAATAAGAAAAGACAACTCCTAGGGAAATAGGAAGGCTTAAAAGAGTAAAGTGACAGCCTTTAATCCAGCTAGGAATTAAAGGAAGAATCTGGGCAATCATTTTCTTTTCTCTTTCGCCAGACCAAAAACTTAGCGAAACTTTCTCTTCACCGGCAAATTTTTTATTTGCCATTGGAATTTTTCGCTGATTTTTTTTATTCTTTTCCAAAAGAGGTTTCTTAGGAGATAGTTCTAAGCTTCTGGTCTAGGTGATAAATGACGATGCAAAATTTCTATTCCCCCCTCTTCGCTTTTCCTTTCTACTAAAGTAAACCGAATTTTATTATAAACCCCAGAATGAAGAGCAATGCTGGGGGAAATTTCTTGAGTTGCTTCTTCGGCGGTTTCTTGGGCTGAGCTTTCCTGGAGAAGTCGCTCCCACGCCTCTCTTTGGTCTTCTTTTTCTGGAGCCATTGATGAATGATGATGAATTATTTTCCAATCATCATTACTATCTTTCATCCAAACAAAAGAAAATTCGGCTTCTACCACTTGCCGATTATCCGCCGGACCAACTTGGAAATTATATTTTCCAGAATGAAGGTAGCATCCTGGTTCCAAGGTGATTATTTTTTCTTCAATAACCCGACCGCTAGGATCTTTCTTCAAAAAATGTTCAAAATATTCCGCCGCTCCATCCTTGCCTTTCATAAATTTTCCAGAAACAGTTGGAAGAAAAGTGGCATCATCAGAATAAAGCGCCGCTACTTTTTCGGGGTCCTTAGTTTGCAAGGTGTCGTTCCAGGATTCGAAGTTGGCTGAAGCAATCTTGGATTCTTCTGGTAATACTGGTTGTTGTTCCTGTTGTTCTCTCATGATTTTTTTGAATTATTTAGACAAGGACTTACGCATAAGCCCTATAAACAATAAATGTATTATAGCATAAATAGCATTAGCTTTTATTTTCCCACTTCTTTATTTTTATGCAAGGTTCTGTAAAATTCGTTTAGCTCTTTTATTTTAGCTGCATCTAAATAAACTACACTGGAAGGACGACGATCGTTTTCTAAATTTATCAACTATAAATTTAGAAAATACCTGACGATCTTCTTTGTAACCATAGACATATCCATCCATATTAATTGCTTTCCCCCTAAAATCTTTTGGAAGATATATTTTTTAAATATTGGACTAAGTGGATAAGAATTGTAGGAAACATTGGAAAGCATCGGAGAGCTTCTATCTTCCTCCCTCTCAATCTCCATTAATTCACAATTTTGTTTTTACTTAAATTATTTTCGAACCTGTAAAATATGGCCTTGGGTGTAAATAAAGAGGCCCAACATTTTTTTACATTTTCTAATAAATCTTCTGCTGCTTAGCAAGACATTACCAGCGCTTGAATTCTGGCAGAAGCATTTTCCACTGTATGGATTTTTGAACATCTACTGTGCCAAGAATGGCGTCGATTTCTACATTCAAATCTGTTTCTTTAAAAAATTTAGCAAAAGCCTCGGCCAAAATCACAAAGCCGAAAGGAACGGAAATCCCAGAACGAATCATCTCTCCGAGTGATACTCCTTTGCCACTCGCAGTCGGCGTGTTTGATTTTGAAATGTCTTTAAGGCTTTTGATTAAGCTCATAATAATTGACTAACGATTAGCGCTACCAATTTTACGGGATCAGATTCAAAAATTACCCTAGCAACAGTTTCCTTGTCCGAGTCTTCTAACAAGACATTGATTGCTCTTTTGGTTATACCTCCGGTGCCTTCTAAGACGCCGATAACCTTCCCAGTATCGTACGCGATTGTAAACTCATTCATGGAGCCGCTTCTTCCACCGATTATAATGGCGGCATCTACGGAAGCAACCGACGATACATTTCGATATTTTCCACAAACAGAAGCGTTATTAGCATGTTCGTAGTCTTTTGGAATAAAAACAAAATCGGTAAAACCCTTTATTGGAAGACCAGCTTTGTTATGTGCCTTTAAGCTAGTTTCCGAAGAAAATCCCCAGCATTCACCTTCTAGCTCGAATGCTCCCAATACCGCTTCATAAGGCAACCCCGGGCAACCGCCAGTAACCAAAGCGTGTCCGTTTCTGGCAATTTCTTTTCCGATTAATTGAGCCTTGTTCTTTGTTTTGGCATCTAGATTTCCAGCGGCAGAACCATAGACTCCTATCTTCATTTTAGTAGCCATGCTTTGAAAAATAATTTAACCAATAATTTTTTAGTCTCTGCAATTTTTAAATCTCCTTTATCAGACTATTTTTCTTAATTATCTTTATACCTCTTATTCCAAGAATTAATAAGCCTAAAATCAATATTTTCAAAATGTAATGACCATGGATATCTACAAAATCTTTGGTCATTGGGGTCATTCTTCCAATAATTAAGTGGGCAAGAATTCCGATTGGTAGAGTTAGAAATAACCAATTCTTTTTAGGGATATCAATCTTGAATTTTAAAAAGATTTTGGATAATAAAAAAGAAAGTAAATAAATTCCCAAAAATGCCACTGCAAAATCAAAAATGGCGTAACCGCCTAGGCGAAACTGTCTTAAAAATTCTATCGGGATCATTCGGCTTTTTTAAGCTTTCTCTTTTTATGAATATGACGATAAATATAAAGAGCAATCAAGATTAAAATTAAGATGATCATAAAATCGTCCACCACTTTGCTGTATTTTATTACTAATTCCCAATTCTGGCGCAAACGATAACCAACAACCGTTAAAAAAGTATTCCAAAGACCAGCACCAATTACCGTTAGAACAGAAAATCTCCAAAGATCCATTTTGGCCATGCCGGCTGGCAGGGAAATTAAATGCCTAATTATAGGGATAAAACGGCAAATAAAGATGGCAACTTGACCATTTTTTTTAAAGAATTTTTCTGTAAAGTCTAGTTCCTCCTGATCTATTAAAAAATATTTACCAAATTTATTAACAAAAGGGTGGCCGCCGTAATAACCCATGCAATAAGAAAGTAAGGAACCAGCAAGACTGCCAAGCGTGCTTATTAGAATCACCAAAGGGAAGTTAAATTTTCCTTCCGCAATTAGGAAACCAGCAAAAGGCATAATCGCTTCACTGGGAATCGGAAAAATCATACTTTCCAAGATCATGCCCAAAAAAACTGTTACATAACCGGTAGATCCAATGAACTGAGTAATGTAATCGGCAATAAACGCAGTAAAACCCATTTTTTGTTTAGTTAGGGAAATTATTATTATTTCCGAATTAAAAAGATAGGCGCAAAGTCTTTGTATTCGTTCGGCATATTTACATCTTTGGCGCATTCTTGGGAAACGATTTTAAGACCTGAACTCTCAATGAGATCCTTAAATCCTATATCGTCCCAAGCAAACCATGATTTTTCTTTGGGAAAAACGGTTTCGTTAATTGCCAGAATAGATTTGATTGCTGGAACATCGGGATTGTTAACATCTGCTCGATATTCCTCTAGCTTCTGGAAAAAATCAGCTACTTTTATTTCTCGAGTAATCATATCACCCGTAAAAAACACCGCTATAGCCCAAAACAAAGATAAAAGTTCATTATTAACAGGTTTCTCTTTACAATAGCCTTCTATGTCCCTAATAGTCATTGGCTGATACTTTTTTAAAAAAGTAAAAATCCGGCTAATATAGAGGCCATCATTTTTAAGCCATTTTCTAATGTTATCAAAATAGGCCTGATGATTTTCAAAAGCCATATTTTCGAATGTAAAATCTGCCAATATTATGTCAAAATAGTTTTCGCAGAGAGGGGCAGCGAGCCAATTGGATCTTATTTGGACTTCACGAGAAGAATCGTTTTCCATAAATTCAGTCATGGCCAACATCATTTCTGGATTAATGTCCACAATCACCACATTTGCCTCCTTATAACTCAAGGCCAAGTCTCTTAATTCGGGAGTTGAGCCAAGGATTAGGATATTTAAACCTGTTTTCCCTTTGGATTGGAGGTGTTTTTTGTAAATTTCCATATCGCCAACTGATGGACGCGACGGATTAGTTAGAATGGACCAAGCACTGGCTATGCTCTTCCAATGGTCTGACAATTTATTAGGGTTATCCATGATTCTTATAATTTTTACTGCTTAGAATATTAGACCAGGAAAAAATAACTTACCGCAAGGATCTTCTTTGCCAAGGCCAAAGGATTCATAACTAAATTGATTATACTACAAAACCAGAGGAAAAGATTGTTCGGTCTAGCGACTACGCCGAAACCATGACCCAATACTCTCCAATTTACCTTCTGGGCAAGAAATAGTAGCTATAAAAAACCACTATTAAACTTTTCTTAGTTTTTTGGCTAATTTTTTTAGTTCTTCTGGATCCGCTTGGGGACCGTCATTAGAAACAAGATAGCCTTTGTATTTTTTAAAATAATCAGACCGACCAGATGGGTATTGTTTCCAGATTCCCCGCTTCATATGCTCCGTTCCATGCATGGGAATGAGCTTAATATGGGCATGATCCATACCTGTTCCTTCCATTATTAAGCCAACCCGACCGACGTCCTTAAAATGATTCAAGAGAATATTAGAAACTTTTTTAGCTACAATAATAAACTTTTGCAGCGTTTTGTCGGGCATTGCCAAAACATCACTTCCATAATGCTTCTTAGGAATAACAACCGTAAAGCCTTCGGTACTTGGCCAGGTAGATAAAAAGGCTATAAACTCTTTATCTTCCCAAAAAATTCCCGGAGTTTGGATATTCCCTTTAACAATTTCACAAAAAATACATTTGCCTTCTTTGGTTGATGATTTGTAATTTGCCATGGAAAAAAGTTAGTTTATGAATCTTTTTTTCTTCTGTTTCTTTTTTAAAAAATTCGCGGGTCTTTTTAAAAACAAAATAAAAAGAAACTAGGCCGATTGCATTGTGGGGGTCAGTAATTAGAGCAAGTAAAGGGGTAATCGTGACTGAATCAGAAATTGGTACTAAAATATTAACAAAAGTTAATACTGAGAGAATTATAAATACAAAAAGAATTCCCATGAATTATTTTTTATTAAAATCTGTGCTTGGTAGGCATGAAATGCTTTGGGATAGATCCTTGCAAGAATGCTATAGTAGCGATATTATTAGTAACCTATGCTGATATTTTTAAAAAGACACTAAATGTAAAATTGCCACAATTTAATTAGCTCTAAAGAAGAATAATGCGCACTAAGGACTCAATAAATAAAAATATTTATAAAAATCCGTAATGTTAAAAGAAGGAAGAGACTACGATTTTGCTGCTGGCGTTTTTAATTGTAATTACACATGTAACAGTGATTGTTCCTTTTGTTTTAACAAGAGACATCTCAATAAAAGCCCATCCTTAACATTGACTGAAATAAAATTAAACTATTTTTATGTTTTTGCTAAGTATCATATAAGAAGCATTCTTATATCCGGAGGAGAGCCATCTATTCATCCTCAATTCTGGGATCTTATGCATTTCTTTTATTATAAGGTGGCGATTGGAACATGGCCCTTTCTCAATACAAACTCCTTGATTTTTAGTCAGCAAGAGAATTACAAAAAACTTCTCTACTTATTAAAAAATAGCCCACTCGTTAATAAGTCTTTATCACTTTCTTTTTCCACGGTAAACAACCTTAGATTCCCCTCAGCAAAGGAGCGTCTAAAAATTGAGGGATTTAAGAATACTTTTAAGGCCGGTGTATTGAGTAAAACAAGGATCTATATATTACTTGCTGTTACGAAAAATAATTACACTATTTTACCAGATATTGCTGATTTCTTTTTAAAACTTATCGAAGAATATGGGATGCCAAGAATATTTATAGTTCAGTTAAGGGGTTTGTATTTAGAGTGTTTAACAAAGAAACAAAGAGATGAGTCTGTGCCAAGTAATTTTGAAGATATTGAACCGTACTGTACTATGTTCATTCAAAAAATACTCACAAATCCACATATTATTTTGCGGATTTATAATTTGCCTATTTGCCTTATGCCCAAAGTCCCCATCCATCTTCTTTCAAGTAGAGACGCCTTACTAAAAAAGGAGCTTAGGGTGCGGATTGATTACGAACATCAATATTCTCATATCAAGTCACGCATTTTTCAGGAAACATCTTTTCTTACTAAAGAATGTCAGAATTGCGAACATACAAAAACGGTGTGCAACCGCATACAGAAAGAATATCTTGATCTTGGATATGTAAAAAAACTGTACCCTAAAACACCAGCTTCTTAGCTTTCTTTATTTCCAACCATACTCGCTGTAATAGGCTTTTTAAAAAGCAGGGACGCTTTCTAAATATCCCTCTTTTCGCAATCTTTTCTTAGCTAAGGTATAATGTTGTTAGTAAATGTTTGGCGTTTGATATTAAAATTAGTTCTTCCACGAATTCTAAATCTCGTGGATTTTTATTTTTTAAATTCAAGGAACATGCCTAAACTGCATTATCCGTCTCGTATTTTCTCTCTTAGCGATTGTCATGGAGGACACGCCGTTTGGAATCCCCTAAAATCTCCAGATGTTGCCGCTCGCTTGGCAGAAGCCATTCGTTCGGATTTTCCTGGGCTTCAGCACTTTGATATTTATGGCGTTCCCGAAATGTATTACAACCACATTGCAAGAGAGGCCTTGCGTTTGCATCGAGATAATCCAGAAGCCGAATCGACCGGTCTTTTTATTAACAATGCTCCCCGAACAAAGGCCAATGCCAATGGTGAACCATTTTACCTAGCAGAGTTCAAAGAAAAAATTAGAATCGTGGTCACTCCCTTGAGCGCACTCTCCGCCGTTAAAGATTCCGTAAAGAAGCTATGGTTTCTTCCGAATCAAGGAAATGGTCTTTATAACGGCGACAAAGAACAGCACCGATCAAGCTATGTCCCCCGCCTGTTAGCTACCAATCATGGACTCAAACTACAAGAGGCCGATCCCGATTCCATTCCCGATCCACCAAAAGGATGTTCCTTGGCTTATGTGGATCGATTTGGCAATTTGGCGCTTTTTGAAAACTCAACACTAAAAACCAAAAGCATTCACCAAAAAATTACCCAAAGTGCCGGAGAAAAAATAAAGTTTAGAATAGGAAAACATGCTGAAAATATTCAGATTGGCCAATCACTTTCCAAGGCAGAACCGGGAGATTTGGTAATTTATTCTAACGACAACAGCGTAGAAATTTTAAGGAAATGGAAAAGTAATTGGAATTTTAAGGAAAGAATTTTAAATTCTGCTTATTCAAAGTTTGGGAAACCTCAGATAGGTGATTTGTGTGGGATGTAGGGAGGGAATTTTTCTTACATTATATTTCTGATTTGCTTGCGGAGAGAGAGGGATTCGAACCCTCGGACCTTTTAAGGGGTCAGCACATTAGCAGTGTGCTGCTTTCGGCCGCTCAGCCATCTCTCCTTTTTGTTGGGGACAATTTGTTAGCGCATTTCTTTGTTAAAGCCTGCGCCGCTCGCTTAAACGATTTTTTTCTACAAATACTTTTCGCCGTCCCTTAACTTCTTAATCTCTTCTACCATCTTTTTTACTTCTTGGGATCGACCTTTGGGGCAGATCAGAAGGGCGTCTGGGGTGTCTACTACCACTAAATCGTCCACACCGATCGTAGCTACCAGCTTTCCTGGATAAGAGTAGATTAAACTTTGAGAAGTGTCTATCCCTACCCATTCTCCCTTAACCAAGTTTCCTTGCTCGTCTTGCTTTACAGCCAGTTTTTTGTGCAATACATCCCAACCGCCAATGTCGCTCCAGCCGAATTCACCTTTAATAATCAAAATATCGTGACTGTTCATTTTTTCCGTAAGGGCAAGATCAATCATTACTTTGGGAATCTCTTGGTAAATGCTTTTTATTTTTTCGGCCGGTGCTTTTGCCTTTAGCAATTCCACGATCTCTTTTAATTTTTGGTAAATTTCTGGAGCATAAGTTTCAAAGGCCCCTAAAAAGGCGCTCGGAGTCCACATGTAAAAGTTACCGTGCCACAAATATTCTCCGCTTTTTACATATTCTTGTGCCACTTTGTATTCCGGTTTTTCTTTGTGGCCTAAAAATTCAAAAATCTCTACTCCGTTTTCTACCTTTATCCGCTGACCAATGCGGGTATAGCCTAGGGCGGTAGACGGTCCTTCGGGAACAATGCCAACATCTAGTAATTTACCAGTGGCTTTAATTTCTTGTTCAGCTACTTTTAGGATTTCTAAAAATTTGGCTTGATTGTGAATATGGTGATCAGAAGCAATAAAGGCCAAGGGTTCGTCGGGATTCTTTAGAGAAAGAAAACCAGCCACAAAGCCCATGGCGGCGGCAGTATCGCGCATTTCTGGCTCCACAATGATTTGTTCTTGGGGGAAATCGGGAAGAGTCTTAGTCACATTTTCCAAACATTCTGGCGTGGTAGAAATAAAAATCTTTTCTTTGGGATAGGAACCTAAGAAACGATTTAGTGTTATTTCTAGCATGGTCTTTTCCCCGGTAATAGCGTTGAACTGCTTGGACTTCCCTGTGCGACTTAATGGCCAAAGTCGAGTCCCGCGGCCGCCGGCCAAAATAACAATTTGCATAGTAGTTTTAATTAAATGTGCTTTTAAGATAGCACAGCACCCCATTTTTGAGTAGACAAAAACAAGCCGAAAGCCTAGTATAAAAGCTGAATTACTAATTACAAAGCATGCTTTCTGTTGGAATCGTTGGCCTGCCTAATGTGGGGAAATCAACTCTGTTTAAGGCGCTAACTAAAAATCCCGTAGATATTAATAACTACCCTTTTTGTACAATCAACCCCAATGTGGGAATTGTGACTGTTAACGACGAACGATTAAAAACCTTGACCAATATTTCTAAGTCGCAAAAAACTGTACCAGCAGTGATTGAATTTGTAGATATTGCCGGTCTAGTTAAGGGTGCTCACAAGGGAGAAGGTTTGGGGAATCAATTCTTAGCCAACATTAGAGAGGTGGATTTGATTTGCCAAGTGGTCCGCTGTTTTGAATCAGAAAATATTAAACATGTAGAAGAAAACCATTCCCCAAAAGAAGATATAGACATTATTAACACCGAGTTGGCACTGGCCGACCTAGCTACGCTACAAAAAAGAAGAGTAAAAACCCAAAAAGAAGCTCGAGGCAATAATAAGGAAGCAATCTTGGAGTTAGCGGTTTTGGAAAAAGTAGAGGCTCAGTTAAACCAAGGAAAACCGGTTGCCATTTTAGATTTAAGTAAGGAAGAGCAAGAAATCTTGAAAGGTCTCCATTTTTTAACCGCCAAACCCACGCTTTTTCTTTTAAATCTCGCTGAAAAAAATCATCCCCAAACCGAATCTCTAATCAATACCATTTCTCATTTAAAGCTGGATATTAAAACAGAAGAAGAACTGTTACTACTTTCACCAGAAGAAGCAATAGAATTAGGATTAGAGAGCAATCTTACCTCCTTGCCACAAAAGGCTTACGCTGAACTTGACCTGATTACCTTTTTTACCACTGGAGAAACCGAATCCCGAGCTTGGACAATCCCTAAGAATAGCACTGCTCCAGAAGCCGGCGCTAGAATCCATAACGATTTTAAAGACAAATTTATTAGGGCCGAAGTAGTAAGCTATAATGACTTTACGCGCCTAGGATCTTTTGCTAAGGCCAGAGAAAGTGGTGCCCTTCGCACTGAGGGCCGTGATTATGTGGTGGCTGACGGTGATGTAATTATTTTTAAAATCTAAATGTTTGCTAAAATCCCTATAATAAGAAGATTTGTTTACTCAGTTTCTACTATTTCCTTTTTAATAAGTTCTGTGGTGCTTGTTTTTTTTGCGTTGGGCTATCGCTTTAATCGGCAAGCTGGCGTTTGGATTCATTCGGGAACCATTACCTTAAAATCTAACCCCAAAAAAGTAAATATTTCTCTAAACGGTAAGGAGATAGATAAAAAAACCTATGACCTTATTAACGATTCCTATAACCTAAATGGAATTAAACCAGGAGCTTACCAATTAAAAATAACTAGCCCCGGATTTTCTTCTTGGGAAAAAGAAATCCAAATTCATTCGGGAATTGCCACTGAATTTTGGAACATTGTATTAACGGAAGAAAATGCCCCTAGAAAAGTTTTGGATGTTGCTAGTCCTGAGTTTTACCAATTATTTGATGGAGGAAAAAAGATAATCTATTCCAGTAGAGCAGAGGGAATTTTAAAGATTTTTATTTATTCTGAAAAAACGGGAAGTTCCATAAAAATAGCCGAAGAACCTAGAAATAGAAAAGACGCTCTTTTCCTAAAAGAGGTTTCTTTTTCTGGTGACAGTAAAAGCGCAATATTAAAGGTTCAAGAAGGCAAGGCCTTTTTTCACTATCTTCTTTATATAGAGGACTTAGAAAAAAATGGAGCTAACGAGCAAAATTTTATTTATTTAAACAAGGAATTTCTTTCCAAGAATATAATCAACGGGGATCCCTTTTCTTTCACAGCATTCTCTGGTAGCCCGCTAGAAGATCCGTTTTTAATACAGAAACCAAAGGTAGTAACCAAAAAACCAAGCAAACAAAAAGAGGTAATAGAAACAGAGCCGATTTTTCCTGATAATTTTAGCTGGTTAACCAATGATCGATTCTTTTTTTTGTTAGGAGAAACCCTTTATTCCTTTGTTCCTAAAGAACAGGGAATCCAAAAAGTATTAGAAGGTGTAAAAGGTTATGAGTTTTCCGGAGGAAAGATTTTCTATGTTAAAGCTCCTAGTAATTTAATCTTTGAAGCAGATCCAGAAGGAACAGGAGTTGTTCAAATTTCGGAAAACATGATTGATCAAGACCAAGACGCCAAAACCCTTTCTTACCAAGTTAGTGTTTACGACAACAAAAGAATAGCGCTGATTAATTCTAACAAGGAGCTTTATCTTCTCAATGAGAACGAAAAGGAACACCAAACATTCAAACAGTTAAGTAGCAATTGTAAGGGAGTTCATTTCTCTGACGATGGCAAAAAGGTTCTTTATTTTAGTTCAGACCAAATCAAGGTCTATTATTTAAGAGAGTGGGAAGTCCAACCAAAGAATGATGTCGGTTCCGATCTTTTAATCTATGAAAACAAGGAACAACCTATTGAAAATGCGGTTTGGCATAAAAACTATCAACATATAATCTTTTCTCTGCCGAATACCGTAAACTTGATAGAATTGGATATTAGAAACAAAATAAACAAGAGCTTAGTTGCCCAATCAAAAGTTCCCGAAATCAATTTCTCTTGTGAATTAAACAACGAGACGCTTTATTTCTTGGATTTAACGGAAAGAGGAGCTTACTTGAACCAGCTGGTTCTCCCAAAAAGATAAGAGAAAAAATAAAATTAGCGCTTGGAGAATTGAGGAGCGCGTCTGGCTTTTCTGAGTCCTGGCTTCTTTCTTTCTACTTTTCTTTGATCTCTGGTTAGGTAACCAATGTCTTTAAGTGGTTTTCTAAAATTTTCGTCCATTTTAACAAGAGACCTAGAGATGGCTAGTCTAATTGCTTCCGCCTGCCCTCTAATTCCGCCACCTTTTACCGAAATATCAATCCGAAGATCGTTTTTCCCTACAAGTTTTAAAGGAGCAACCACTGTGTCTCTTAACTCTTCTACCGGAAAGAAAACTTCCATTCTCTTGGTATTGATAGTGATTTCCAGTCCTTTTACAGCAACATTAAAAACCCGCGCCGAAGCAATGGCCTTTTTTCTTCTGCCAGTTCCTTGATGATAAACTTCTTTTTTCTGAACCGATTTTAATTCTTGATTATCCATAAAAAAATTGGGTTAACTTTATTCTATCTCTCCCTTAAACAAGGAAAGTCTTTTGATCATTTCTTTTCTAAAACTGTTTTTAGGAAGCATGCCAAAAACCGCCTTTTTAAAAACTCTCGCTGAGTCCTTTTTAAGACTGTCTTTCAGTGCTTCTCCTTTAATTCCTCCAGGATAGCCACTGTAATGATAGTGGATTTTTTTATCTAGTTTTGTGGACCCTTTAATCTTTATTTTATCTAAATTAAAAGCAATTACTTTGTCTCCGCCATCTTTGTGTGGTTCATAAGAAACATTCTGTTTTCCAGAAAGCAAAAGCGCAATAACTGAAGCGGCTCGACCAAAAACTAAACCCTTAAGGTCAATCTTTTTAATCTCTCTTTTTACCGTTACTACGGTAGTTTTTTTCTTATTCTTGGTCAAATTGCTTTTAGCAACCGGCCCTTTCTGTAATGTATCTTCTTTTGGAGCTTTCATTGTTTGGGGTTAACTATTTCTTGGAAATTACCTTCTTCTCTTCCTTTTTAGAGGAAACCTTTTCTTTCTCGGGAGATTCACTATCTTTTTTTGCAACTTCTTTTTCTTCTTTAAAATCCACCAGCTCAATTATTGCCATCTTTGAATAATCGCTACTTCTCTTCATTAGCTTAATGATCCTTAGGTAGCCACCTTTTCTTTCCTTAAAAAATGGACCGATCTTTTCAAAAAGTTCCGAAGAAGCTTCTTTGGCAATCAGCTTATTAACCAATCTCTGCTTATTAAAATCATTAGTTCGTGCTTTGGTGATTAGTTTTTCTGCAAATGGACGCAATTCTTTGGCTTTAGCAAGAGTTGTGGTAATGCTTTTTTGTAAAAACAAAGAGCCGGCCATGCTTCTTAAAAGGGCCTTTCTTTGTCCACTAGTTCTTCCTAAAATTCTACCTTTTTTTAAATGCTTCATTGATACTGTTTAACCTTTTAAAACCATACCAAAAGTACCGATCACCTTTTTAATTTCTTTAATTCCTTTTTCTCCCATTCCTTCTACCTTTTTTAATTCCTCTTCGGGAGTTTCTGCTAGTTTTCCTAAAGTATCGATTCCTTTTTCCTGAAGTGGTCCAGCTACTCTCTTAGGAAGATTTAATTCAGCAAGAGGGAGGGACTTGTAGTCAAAAGAACTCTTTGGTTCTTCTTTATCGGCATTAGCTTCTCTTTCTTCTTTGTCTAGGGTTCTGATTTCCTTTCTTTCTTGATTTTTCTGAGATTCTTCTTCCATTTCTTCTGTTGCTTCTCTTGCTAATTCCGCTTCGTCGGCTTGTGCTAAGATTGAAAACTGCTTAATTAAGATCTTGGAGGCTTCCTTAAAGGAATCTTCCGGACTAATGCTGCCGTCTGTTTCTACTGTAAAAGTTATTTTGTCAAAGTCAGTTCTTTTGCCGACTCTCATATTTTCTACTTCGTAATTTACTTTTTGAATAGGAGAAAAGAGGGAATCGATAGCGATTACTCCGATTTCTTTTTCTTCGTCTCCCCGCTCTTCTGACGGAGAATAGCCAATTCCTTTTTCTATGGTCATTTCTAAATCCAGCTTGGCCTTGGAATCGGTTAGGTTAGCAATCACAAAATCTTTATTGATTACTTCAATATCTGAAGGAGTTTCTATTTCGGCTCCGGTAACTTCCTTTTTACCGCTTATTCTTAATTTAACTTTTACCGGTTCCTCTTTGTGAGAAATAAAGCGCAACGATTTAATGTTCAAAATAATCTGCACTACATTTTCCTTGATTCCTGGAATAGTAGTGAATTCATGCTCCACACCACTAAACTTTACCTTGGTAACCGCGTAACCTGGCAGACTAGAAAGAAGCACTCTTCGAAGAGCGTTCCCTAAAGTGTTTCCATAGCCAGGATAGCAACCTTTGATTTCGAAAACGGCCTGGAAGTTGTCTCCTTTAATATATTGAGGCTTTTCTGGAAGAGTTATTTTTTCTGTCATAAAGATATTTCAAAAATTAAAAATTATCGGCTGTAATACGCTACTACCACTTGAATATTAGAATTTTCGGTAATTTCTTGACGAGAAGGTAAATGACTAATTTTAAGACTTCCTTCTGTAGGATTAACATTAATCCATTGGCAAGATTGTTCTTTTTTGCCCATCTTTTTTAGTCTTTCTACCCAAGATTCCTTTTTCATTTGATTTCCTTTGAGCTTTATTTCGTCTTGAGGTTTAACTTGAAAAGAGGCCACATCAACTTTTCTACCATTAACCAAGAAGCAACCATGAGAAACCAGTTGACGAGCTTGCCTTCTGGATTCAGCTAGCCCAGAGCGGTAAACAACATTGTCTAGTCTTATTTCTAGTGCTTGTAATAATTTTTCGCCGATATCTCCGTCGGTACCTTTAACTTTTTTAAAATAATTTTCCAACTGACTTTCTTTGATTCCGTAAATATTTTTGAATCTTTGCTTAACCGAAAGTTGAATGCCATATTCTGTCATTCTTTTTTGACCCTTATTGCCGTGTTGCCCAGGAGCATAGGCCTTTTTTACCATGGCACATTTAGGTAAATAGCAACGCTCTCCCTTTAGGAAAAGTTTTTCTCCGGCACGACGACATTTTCTACAAACGATTCTATTGTTCACCGATTAACCCTTAAAAATAAATTAAACTCTTCTAGCTTTTTTGGAACGACAACCATTGTGCGGAACTGGAGTTACATCCTTAATTAAGCCAACCTTAATTCCATTGTTTCCCAAAGATCTAATAGAAGCTTCTCTTCCGGCCCCTACTCCTTTAACAAAAACATCCGCTTCTTTTAATCCAGTGCGAGCAACATTTTCTATGGCTTTATTACAAACGACTGTTGCGGCGTAAGGAGTAGCTTTCTTGGCTCCTTTAAATCCTAGCGAACCAGCAGAAGCCCAGCCTAAAACAGAACCGCTTTGGTCGGTAACGGTAATGATTGTGTTGTTGTAGGAACATTTAACATGCACCTGCCCCCGAAGGACCCTCCTTTTAACAGTCTTTTTGGAATATCCTTTCTTTTCTTTGCTAGAAGAAGTTTTAGAAGAAGCCTTAACGGAAGCCTTCTTTTTGCCTTCTGTGGAATCTTTTTTTACAGCCTCTTTCCCCATTATCTCTTAAGTTAAAAAAGTAAAAATAAAATTATTTAAGTTTTTTCTAAACTCCTTTTGCCAGAACTGGTGGTTCTTCTAACATTTCCTCTTACTGTTCTGCTGTTGGTCTTGGTTTGTTGACCTCTTACCGGCAAACCTTTGGCATGCCGACTACCACGATAAGAACCAATTTCTCTTAATCTCTTAATATTGGAAACGACTTCGTGTCTTAACTCTCCTTCTACCCTGTATTTTTTTTCTATCTCTTCTTTCAGCTTGCTTACTTGGTCCGAATTTAAATCTTTGGTTCTTAATTCTTTTTCTATCCCAACTGTTTTTAGGATTTTATGGCTAAGCGAACGGCCAATTCCATAAATATAGGTTAAGGAAATTTCTATTCTTTTATTGTCTGGAATGTTGATTCCTGCAATTCTCGGCATGGAATGAATAAATAAAAATTAAAAAACACTAACTAGCCTTGTCTTTGCTTGTGCTTTGGATTCTTTTTGCAAATAACATAAACCTTCCTTTTTCTCTTTACAATTTTGCAATCCCGACACATCTTTTTTACTGAAGCTTGAACCTTCATAATTAAAGTCTCTGTTTTATTCTTCCTTTAGTTAAATCGTAGGGACTCATTTCTACTAAAACCTTGTCCCCCGGCAAAAGCTTAATATAGTGCACTCTCATTCTTCCAGAGATATGCGCTAAAATTTCGTGGCCACTTTCCAATTTAACTTTAAAGGTGGTGTTGGGTAAAGCCTCAATGACTTCCCCTTCAATTTTGATTAATTCTTTGTCCATAAATATAAAAAAGAGGCGGTAAATCAAATTCAGTCGAGCATACCTTTTTTAAATCAAGCGCTGAATACCGATCCCCTCTTAATCTCTGTGATACTAGCAGGAGTTTCTTGATTATGTCAATATCCTACTTCCAAATTTATCTTTTTTACTGAATCGGGAACGCTCCTAACCCAGAAAGGCCAGCACTCTATTGTAGCTTTTTGGGTGCCATCTAGCGATTCTAAAAGGGATGTTGCTTCTTTAACCGGCAAGCCAGAGATCTTTTTTTTCAATTCTTCTTTATCTGTTTTTTTAAAACTAAAACCAGACGCTTTGATTTTTAAAATATCAGTGCTAAGAGAAAAGCTAGCACCATTGGATCGAACAATATTCCATTGGGAGGAATCGGCTAGACTAGATGAAGTAGCAGTTTCTTTTTTAAAATAAAAACTGAGCAATTCTGTTAGATCGTTCTTTTTGTAGGCCAAGCCTTCCGCATTAACACTGGCGCTCGCCAGAAAAACGGTCGCCGAAGAATTAGCACCTTCTTTGAATTCTACTTTTAAGTCATTAGTCTTAAGAGAATCTAAGCTTAGTTCTTCTTCTTGACTTAATTCTCCTAAAAGATTTTCTTGAGCTTTTTGATAAATCTTGGAAGTTAGATCTTCTTTGGCCCGAGATTTGTCTTCTTCAGTAACTATTAAGCCTCCCCCTCTCGACAAAGAAAGAGGGCTTTCTATGGTTGCATAAATTTTAGAAAAGCGGGCACCACCTTTTAGCCCGGGAACAGTTAGGCGACCGGTTTTAAGTTCATAAGAAGCCCCCTCTTTGTCTGCTACCACTATTATTTTAGCACTCCCGGGGATAATCTTCCCTTCAGAATTTTTAAATCCGGGGATCCTAACAGCGCCTTCGCTTCGGAATATTAAGCCATTTTCTGTTTCAAATCGAGTTCGAGAAACAAAGACTTCGATATTAGGAGAAAACTCGTTATAAACAACGATTTCTCCTTGAACTCGATTGGCATTTGCTACTTCTTTTTTGCCAGTAGCTGGATATTCTTCTTCTAAGAAAACTCCTTTTACTATTTTCCTTGCTGGGATTATTTTATTCTTAAAATCACTTTCTTTTTTTGTAGAAGAAAGAACGGCTTCTGTTTCTATTGTTAGCGGCTCTTTTTTAAGAGAAATGGAGACATCGGCTTTGGGTAAAATAATAATGGCAGCAGTAATAACAGTCACTAGGAATAAGCCTAGAAAAAGAAAAAGTGCACCAACATTAAAGCTTGGAAGAAGGGTTACTTTTCGTGGAAGAGAAATAATCTCTTCTTTTTTTTGTTCTTTTAATATAGGGAGCGGTTTTTTTTCTGCTAGAGGAGCCAAGGTAGCAATAATTGGGGAAACTGGAAGATTATTAGAAGGCAAGGAAGGCTGTTCTTTGTGAAATAATAATTGAGGTTTTTTAGCAATCAGAGACTGTTTTGCCATCTTTTTCCCCAAAACGCTTTCCCTTAGATCTATATTGTTATTGCCGCGGGTTGGTTGATTGACTTTGCTAGGAAATAATCCTGATCCTTTTTTTATTTTATCTTTTAGGGAGATGGTTTTCTGCCTAAACGATTGAGCAAAGGCGGCTGGACGAGCAACATCTAGGGACATTGGAGCAATCTTAACGGGAGAAGCTTCTTCTGTTTTTTGGGGAGAGAGCAAATGGTTGGAGTTGTTTAGAGTGGCGGTGATGGGTAGAGAAGGAGGTATAATTTCTGTTCTTTTTCTAATAATATCTGCCGAACTAGAAGAACTATTATCAAAAGACGCTTCTACTCGTGTTCTTTTTAAGGTGTCTTTGTCTAATCTTTTTTTAATAGAAAGGCCTGCTTTTTCCGCCAACGACTTACAAAGTGGGTCTCTGGTGACTATTACTAGATTCTTACCAATCCTTTCTGATTGGCTTTTTAAGATTTTTAAATTAACCACACTAAAAGCCAAAGAAGATCTTCGCGGAACGATTAAAGCGATTTCACCAGAAGGAGTCTTTTTGATTCTAGAAATGATAGAGGTAATTTCTTCGTCAACTTCAATGTAAATGGTAGTGTGTCCTGCTCTTTTTTTCATGCTAGTTCTGAATAATACGAACAGCTCTTCTGAGCACAGAAGAAATAACTCCTTCTTCTCCAGCTAGATCAAGCGCTAAGTTAGCCAAGCCCATTGGAGTAACATCTTCTGGCTCTCTTAGAAGACCTGTTTTATCTAGAACATTGGCAACATCTTTGGGGTAAAGAAATTCTACTGTTGGTTTTTTGGCAAAAGGAAGGTTTTTAATCCAATTAGTTCCATTTAGAGATTTAACAATCCCTGGAAGCTTAGAACCACCACCACAAAGAAAGATTTTAGAAGGTAAAAGATCGGCTCCCGAAAATTCTCCCAAGGAAATCTCTACTCCAGAAAGCCAAACATCATAATCACTGCGGAGCGCTTCTTCTACTTTCCTGGCTATTTGAATACCTATTTTTTGAGCTGAATAGTCTAATTTTATTTTCTCTGCTTCTTCAAAGTTTAGGCCTAATTCGGTAGAAATTCTTTTGGTAAAAGCTCTTCCTCCTAGAGCAAACATTTTGGCTCCTTCTATACCTCCTTCTCTAACTACTGCAATGTCTGTTGTTCCGCCACCAATATCAATAAAAATTGCTGAAAACTCAGAAGCATTTTCTGCTCCCATGCAACGAGCCACAGCATACGGCTCCGCGGCAATGGAAAGAAGATCTAACCCTAACTCTAAAGCAATACTTTGCAGCGCACCTAAATGAACCAGTGGAGCGTAAGCATTGAAGACGCTAATGGAAACTTCCTTGCCCTGAAAGCCAATTGGATTAGTTACTCGATAGCCATCTATTTTAACATCTACTACCGCTGCATTAATTAACTTAACATCAATTTCGCTTTGACCGGTTTCCCAAGATAGCTGTTGGCGAATTCGCTCAAAGGCTTTCCATTGTATTTTCTGAACAATATTTTTTAGTTCCGACATGTCTATCTTGGCTCTTGGTTTGGTTCTTTCATAACGCACGGTAGTGGTTGCTCCTTTAACTAGTTCTCCAGCAATGCCAATAACACACTGTCTAGGTTGAGTTCCGGCTTGTTTTTCTGCTATGGAAATTGCCTTTTCACAAGTTTCTACAACTCCTGCAATATCGGAAACGGCGCCACCAGTCATATCTCCTAAATTTTGTCTAACCTTTCCTACCCCCACTACCACTCCCTTTCCTTTTTCGGGATCAATGTCAAAAATCAAGGCTTTGGCCACTTCTGTTCCAATATCTAGGGCTAGAGCAGAATTTTTGCTGGATCTTTTTCGGTTAAGAAATTTAGAAAATAAAGACATTATTGTGTTTGGTTAAGAAAATCCGTTTTTCCCTTTCTTAGATCACTGATAATTTTTAGTAAAATTTCATTTTTAGAATTATGGATTCTAATCTTCTCGAACTGATCTAATGATTCATTCAGTTTACCTTGCTTGGCTAAACAAAAGCCAGTCAGATAGCGAGCATTAGAATAATTCTCGTAATTACTAAGGATTAAATTTAAAATTGGGAGAGCCTGATCGCAATCATCTTTTTTATAGTATCTAACCGCCAAGCTGAATCCCGCCTGGGTGTTTCCCCAAAAAGTTTTCCAGTTTTCCTCAGTTTTTTTAAAAGACTCTTCTTTTTTATTTAAAAGTTCAAGTATGGTTGGTAAAAGCATGTTTGCTCCAAAATGAAACTGGTTAATGGCTAGGGACTTGTTTAAATTTTCTTCGGCCGAAAGAAGATACTCCTTGGATTTGGCACCGGGTTCAGCTTTCTGTTTCTGTGCATTCAATACTTCTCTATTATAGAGATCAAGATACAGGTTAGCAATTTGGTAATAAATATCAGGATTTTCGCGAGAAAACTCTAAAGACTTGCGGTAAGCTGCAAGAGATTTTTCGCTGTAGCTGGCATCTAATTTCCCCATTTCCTGGTAGACCCAGCCTAAATTTTTGTGATTTTCAAAATCATAATTGTTTATTTCTATAGATTTTTCCGCACTAGTCACTGCCTGGGTTAAATTGTCGGAAATATACTTTGAATCTTCTCCAGAGAATTCTTGTCCAGCCAAATTAATTCTCTCCTTGACTGAAGCAAAGTAAACAACTGCTAGATTCCGAAAATAAAGATCATAGCCATTGTCTAGCTTGGAGGCTTTTTCGATATCTTTTAAGACTTCGGTTAAATTTATATCATCTGTATTTTTGTCCAAAGCTCTTTGATAGTAATAGGCTGCCAAATAATTTTTGGCGCTAGAATAAATCGCTACTGTGAAAAAGGCCGCATAAGCCACGAAAATGACCGCTGTAAGAAGAGAAATTTTAGCAATATTCATCCTTACAAAAGTATTGCTTTCTTCTTTTTCGTCTTGGAAAACGGCAGAAAAAACAGATTTAACCGGACGGCTAATGTCTAAAATAGCCAAAGCCACCCACCAAAGAAAGAGAAGCGTAATATTGCTTAAATAAAAGAAGCTAGTAGCAGTTAAAAAGAGCCAGAAGATCCCCACAGCCGTAATCGTAATGTCCATTTTTTTATTCCTCCCTAAAAAAACAGAAGCGGTGTTAGCAATTGTGAATCGAGAAAGAATAAAGATAAGGAAAATAAAAGAAACAAGATTTAGCATCCCAGTAGTTGCTGCCAAGAGAAAAACATAATTAGTGGGTCGATTAACACCGGCAGCCATGAACCGATCCATGTTTGGCTTAAATATTTCATATTGGTAAGCAAAGGTTCCAGGCCCGGAACCAAGAAAAGGATTTTCTTTTACCGACTTTAAGATTATTTCTAAAGATTTTCCGGGACTTAAAAGAATTTCTGAAGGAACAATCCCCGCTTTAAGAATGGGTTTTCCTATGAGGAGAGAGAGTAAAGCAAACATAAAAACTAGTGCCGGCAAAAAAATGGAGCTGGTTTTTTTTCTAATACGCCGCTCAGCAATCCCTATGGCCAAGACTACGCCTGCAAAAAAAACAAAGAGAATCCAAATCCCCTTATAAAAAACCGAAGCCAAAAAAGAAAGATAGGTTAAAGTAAAAATAAAATAAAAAAACGAAAGCCATTTTTTACTGGAAAAAATAGACATCCCCGAAGCCAAAATAGTCATGCTTACAAAATAAATGGCACTTGCCGAAAAATTACCAATAGAATTGACAAGGCGATTTTCTAATTTAGGAATTTCTAAAACATGAAAGCCCCAAAATTGGAGCGTGGCATAAACCGCTGCTATGGATCCGGAAAGCAAAATAAGAAAAAGCATTTTCCGAATGCTTTTTACTGAAGAAACATTATTGGTTAAAATTAAAAAATAAAGGGCAAAAACAAGAAGACTGGAAAAGGAGACCTCCTTACTTTCAGCATATCCCCAAAAACTCATTTCTGGATAAACAGAAAATATACTGCTTAGGGCATAGGTTAATACAAAGGCGGTGATGGGAATAAAAAGAAAACTCTTTTTTATTTCCATTTTTTCTTCCGTGATCATCTTCCAAATCCAAAGAAGTAAAGCCGACCCTACCATCACGAAAAGAAATAACTGCTTAGAGAACTCCAGTGGATTAGGAGTGGCTGGAATAATAAAAAGAGGAGTAAAAAATAAAGCTGAATAAATAAAAAAAGCAATTCCTTTATCTAGCCAAATAAATTTTCCATTTGCTTTATCTTTTTTAAAGTGGCGCCAAAAACGATTTTTGCTTTTGAGTAATTCTTTTTGAGAAGAAGATCTTCCATTTCTTTCTGGTTTTTTCTTGAACTTTCCAATTAAAAAAGCAGCGGCTTTTTTAACCGCCTCTCTTTCTGGGAACTCATCTAAAGCATAATCCTTTTTGACTTTTCTTTTTTTCTGTTTAGTGTTTTCGTAGTCCCTTGCCCTCTCTTCTTGGATTAGCTTTCTTTTCTTTAAATATTCTTTTATTTTTACCTCTCGCTCCTCCATAGGAATCCTAAAACTAAAGTTGCTTTTATTCTACAACTTTTAACCACCGAGTTCAATTAAAAACAACCAGCAATTGCAATCACCGCTTTTTTGTCTCCTACTCTGGGAATAATCTTGTTTTTATTGGGGCTAGAAACAAGCTCGGATAATCGAAGAGCGGCTTTTATTTTTAATTTAAGATCAATCTTGGTGATTCTTTTTTCTAGAGCTCCCTTAAAAATACCAGGAAAAACAAGGGCGTTATTAATTTGATTAGGAAAATCACTTCTTCCAGTAGCCACAATTTCTGCTCCACCCTTTAGCGCTTCTTGGGGCATTATTTCTGGAATTGGATTGGCCATGGCAAAAACAATAGCTCGACTGTTCATTCTGGAAATGTCCTGTCTTTTTAAAAGCCCTGCCTTGGAAAGCCCAATAAAAACATCGGCTCCCGAAAGTGCTTCTTTGTAATCTCCAGAAAAATTATGAGGATTGGTTTTAGAAGTCAATTCTTTTTTATATGAATTCAAATCTTTTCTTCCTTTCCATAACGCTCCCTTGGAATCAAAAACTATAATTTCTTTAAATCCTTGAGCCAATAGAAGATTCGCAGTAGCTGTCCCCGCCGCACCAGCCCCCACAATCACCACTTTTGCTTTTTCAAATTTTTTACGAACAACTTTTAACGCATTTAAAAGTCCTGCCAAAACCACAATGGCTGTTCCCCATTGGTCGTCGTGAAAGACCGGGATTTCTAGTTTTTTTTCTAGAAACTGTTCGACCTCAAAACAGGCTGGAGCAGCGATATCTTCTAGATTTATTCCTCCAAAACTAGGAGCAATGTTAATTACTGTTTTAATAATTTCTTTGGGATCAGTTGTCTCTAGTACTATGGGAACAGCGTTTACTCCTCCCAATTCTTTAAATAAAACCGCCTTGGCTTCCATTACTGCCAATGCCGCTCTAGGGTCTTGCTTTCCTAGGCCTAGAACCGCTGTACCATCGGAAACAACAGCGACCGTGCTTCCTCTCCAGGTTAGATCAAATGATCTCTTTGGATTTTTAGCGATCGCTTTTACTACTTCTGCCACTCCCGGAGTATAGACTGCAGCTAAATTATCTCTAGTAATTTTTATTTTAGAGCAAACAGTAAGCTTCCCTCCTTGACTTATTTTCAGCGGATCCATCATTTTATTAAATTAAGAAAATTAGATTAAAGTCGCCTTAATTCTTCTTACCCCAGCACTAGAACTCTCCTCCTTGATAATTTTAAACTTTCCCTGAATTTCTTCCGTGTTTTTAATATGTGGCCCGCCACAAATTTCTTTTGAATATTCTCCAATTGTGTAGACTTTTACTTTTTCTCCATATTTATTTTCAAAAGCCCCTTCTGCTCCTTGTCTTTTTGCCTCATCCAAGCTCAATTCCTCCACTATTACTTCTGTCTTGGATTGAAGGGCGCTGTTTACAAACTCTTCTACTGCTTTTTTTTGTTCGTCTGTCATTTTTTCTGGATGAGAAAAATCGAATCGGATTCGCTCGCCGTCAATATTTGAACCCTTTTGATGAATGTGGTTACCTAAAACCTTTCGTAATCCCGCAAGCATTAAGTGAGCCACTGTGTGAAATTCAGTCGTTTTTTTGCTGTGATCGGCCAGTCCTCCTTTAAATTTACCTTCTGATGCGGTGCGAGAAAGATCTTGATGTTTCTTAAACAATTCTTCGAATTCTTGCCAGCTTTCTGGTGCAATTATAGTTCCGTTATCTTTTGATTCTTCCTTAATCAGTTCTTTGGGAAATCCATAAGTTGTATATAAATCAAAAATAATCTTTCCGTTTAATTGTTTATATTTTTCAAATTCTTTAAGCCCCTTCTCTAGTGTTTTTCTGAATTTATCTTCTTCCTTTCCCAGTTCTATTAAGATCTTTTCTTGACCAGTTTTAAGATTTGGATATTGATCTTTGTAATCTTCAATATAGATTGAGGCCATTTTGCCACAGTAATTTTCTTTTATTCCTAGTTTATGGGCAAAACGAACCGCCCGACGAATTAGCCGTCTAACAAAATAACCCTGGTCTTTATTGGATGGCAGAACGCCGTCACCAATCAAAAATGTCGCTGCCCGTAGATGGTCAAGAATGACTCTCATCGATACCATATCTTCGTGCCAGCAAAGTGGTTCCTCCTGGTAACCTAGATCGCCTTTTTTAAATTCATATTTTTTACCGGAAAGTTTTTCAATTTCTCCTTTCGCCTCTTCAAAGATATCTGTTAAAAATATGTCTGGATTGTTATTGTGGGCGGCTAATATTCTTTCTAGCCCACCACCAAAATCAACATTCTTTTGTTTTAAAAGCTCAAATCCGGCTTCTGTTTTTAAATATTCCATAAAAACATTGTTGCCAATTTCCAAAAATCTTCCACAATCACAATTAACATGGCATGGCTCGTTTTTCCAAGCTGAATTTTCGTGAATTTTTAATTCAGCGCCAAAATCCCAAAACATTTCACTGTCTGGTCCGCCCGGTTCACCAACTGGCATATTGGCAGGCACACCAGCCCGGCTCCACCAATTTTTTTCTACTGGGTAATAAAAAATTCTTCCACCCTGCATTCCCTTTTCTTCTGCAAAATCAACATCCATCGCCTTGATTCCAGCGTTACTGAATAATTCCTTCCAAATAGATACCGACTCATTATCTCGTGGAATCTTTAAACTTTCATCGCCACGAAAAACTGTTACAAATAGATTCTTGGGATTTAACCCAATCTCTTTGGTTAAAAATTCAAACATCCAAGTAATTTGGTCTTGCTTAAAATAATCTCCAAGAGACCAATTACCAAGCATTTCAAAAAAAGTTATATGACGATTGTCTCCTACATCTTCAATGTCTCCAGAGCGAAAACTTTTTTGAGAATCGGCTATCCTTTTTCCTAGAGGATGCTTTTCGCCCATTAAATATGGGATCATGGGCTGCATACCGGAACCGGTAAAAAGTGTTGTTGGATCATTTTGGGGAACCAGCGATGCCGAGGGAATAATGGCATGAGCCTTATTCTTAAAAAAATCTAGGTATTTTGTTCTGACTTGAGAAGAGGTCATGGGTTAATGATTATTTTTAAATCTTTGGCCTGATTAGCCATTGCGTATTTTTTTCCACTTTTTCTCGGCTATTGCTAAATTGTTTTTTAGATCATTGACTTCCTTTACTAAACCTAACGCCCGCCCCTTGTTCTGGTTTAGTTCAAAAACATCTCTTCCAACTAATTTGTGTAAAATCGCTAGTTTGCCTTCTAAAGATATAAGTTCTTGTTTTTCTCTGTCAATTGTTTCTTTGCCAAAACGAATTTTAGTATTAGTTTCTTCTAAGATTCTTCCTTTTTCTGTTAGATTTTTCTTTAATTCCATTACCCGACCATCATATTCTCTTAAAAGATTTTCTCTTTTCACTCTCTCCTCTCTTCTTTCGGTATTAGGATCTGTTTCTTTTTGACTACCAGAAAATGTATTACCCGTTAAATTAGGAATCATTTTTATTTTTTATTGCTTATTCTACCGCTAAAAACTACCTCTCCTTTTTTATTATAAACTACTGCAGCTTGACCAGGAGATACCGCTCTTAGGGTCTCTTTTATTTTAAAAGAAATTTTGTTTCGGTTTTTAAAAAATATTTTCTCAATAGTTGCTGGGGATCCGTGATATCTAATTACCAACTTTAAACAATTTATTGCAAGAGACGATGCTTCTTCTTTTAGAAGATAAAGCTGCTCTAACGGAGTATCTTCGGAGTTTACAGTAATTTTATTAGAAAACAATCTTGGATCTTCTTTTTGATTGGAAACAATCAGCTGATTATTTTCTGCATCTTTATCTACCACGAAATAAGGACCCCCTCTGATTCCAATATTCTTCCTCTGACCAATAGTAAAGATAGAGATTCCTTGATGGTGGCCCACTGTTTTTCCTGCAATATTGCGAATTTCTCCAGGATCTTTAAAAATAAAGTTTTCTAAAAAATGATTCAAGTCTTGATTTAAAAAACAAAGATCACGACTTTCTTTAATGTCCGGATTTAGAAGGTTATTACTCTGTGCTAAAGCTTTAATCTCGCTTTTAAGATAACCCCCTAATGGAAAAACTGTTCTTTTTAGGATTTTAGAATCCAAACCCGCTAAAAAATAAGACTGTTCTTTACTGGGATCTTTTCCCACTTTAACAAAAAATAAACTTTCTTCTTGTTTTTTGATTGTTATTTCTTTTTTTACAACCCCAGCGTAGTGACCAGTGGCTATTTTTTCAATACCCAAGCTATCTGCCAGTTTTGCTAATTGTTTGAATTTAACTTCTCGATTACAGATAAAACAAGGGTTAGGAGTCTCTTGTTTTTGGTAAGAAGAAATGAGGTAATCAACCACCTTTTTTCTAAAAATCGACTCCGTTTTTTTAAAATGAAGTTCAATGTTTAATTTTTTTGCAATTTCTTTAACCCGATCGACTAAAAAAAGAGGTTCTTCCCAGATCCCTTTCTGGTCTGAAAAATGAGGGATTATAAAATGAACGCCCGTAACTTCCCAGCCTTCTTTTTTTAAAATCCAGGCGGTCATTAGAGAATCAACTCCCCCAGAAAGGGCTACTAAGATTTTCTTTTTGCTCTTCATAGCTTATAGGTCCGTTTCTTTCTCTTTTGCTTCTTTGATAAGTTCTTTTAATCCCAAAAGATCTATTGTCTGCCCTTTAACGGAAAGTGTTTGAGTTTCTGTTGGAGGTGCGGGGGTGATCGCGGGAAAATCGGTTTCTAAATCAGAAGATGCTTGGGCTTTCTTTTGGACTAGAGTGCTCGGAGAGCCAATTATTTTTTGATCAAATAAAGAAAGTTTGGCTTTTTGGCTCCTCATTTTTCCTAGGCATTCACGACAGTAAACACCTCTTACCCCATCTGGTTTAAACGGTACTTCGGCTTTTTGGCCGCATTCGTCGCAGACAATTGAAAATAAATTAGGATTATCTATTTGAGGTGATTTATTAGGAGCGGCTTCTTTCTTGGCTAAAGAGGTTGGCGGTTCCTTGGAACGAACGGAATTTTTAACATGCCCTCCTTCAATGCCTTCCACTTGAGAAAGACTCCAGCGAGCTATTTTTTCTTCTATTGATTTTCTGTCTCGGCCGTATCTTTCCCGAGAAAGACGAATTACTTTTTCGGCGTCGGTATCGGCGGCTGGCCTTACGGGAGATAGAGTGGCAGCAGAGAAGGCATCTCCTGCTAGTCCGTCTATCATTAGCTTTAAATAGACATTGTATTTAGGAAGATTAACTAGGTCGTAAATCATAATCACCGGCTCGAATTCTTTTTCTAAAACCTCGGCATCTTCTGCTCCTACTCGAAAGCTAATAATTGTTCCTACATTACCAAAAATGGCATCTCGAACATAAGTGTTTCCTTCTCTAACTAGCTGACCTATATACTGATGAGCCATTATAAGATTCAATCTGTATTTTCTGGCTTCAGAGAGAATATTGGCAAAACTTTCGGTAGCAAAATTCTGAAATTCATCTACATAAAGATAAAAGTCCTCTCGTTTTTCTTCTGGGATATCTACTCTTTCCATGGCAGCTAATTGGAGCTTAGTAACAGCCATTCCTCCTAAAAGTTGCATGGCTTCTTCTCCTATTCGACCTTTGCTTAGATTAATAATTAGAATCTTCTTTTCGTCCATTATTTCCCTCATCTTAATAGTGGACTTGGTTTGGCTGATAATATTTCTAATTACTGGCGTAGCAATGAATTGGCCAACTTTATTTTGAATTGGAGCAATAGCTTCTCCTAAATAACGATCGTTCCATTTGGCAAATTCGTTAACCCAAAAACTCTTAACAATTGGATCCTTGACCTTGGTTAGAACTTTTCCTCGAAACTGCTTGTCGGCTAACATTCTGTTAATTCCTAACATGGTAGATCCGGGATAATCCAGTAATGCAAGGATAGTATAATTTAAAATGTGTTCCATTCTAGGACTCCAAACATCGGGCCATATCTTTTTAAAAACACCCATCATTCCCGAAGCCACTAAGTGCTTATGCTCTTCGTTAACGGTTTCTAAAATATTAAAAGCTACTGGATAATTCATATCTGCCGGATTAAAGTAGACGACATCGTTCGCCCGATTTTTGGGAATGAAATTTAAAAGCGCCTCTGCCATATCTCCATGAGGATCAACATAAGCCACGCCATTACCGGCGTAGATATCTTGAACAATCATGGTTTGGAGCAGGTTGGTTTTTCCCATACCTGTTTTTCCAATAATGTACATGTGCCGGCGGCGGTCATCTTTTTTAATACCAAAGACTTGCTTTTGGCCTCTAAAATTAGTTTGAGCAAATAAAGTAATCATATTTTTTTAATTCTCTGCTCCTGGAATATTAGATGGGGCAGAAACTTTTTTAGACGCTACTCGAGGGGTTTGTGCTGATTTAACCGCCATGTCAGGGAAATGCCAGAGACTTGCCACTTCTTCTGTACTCATAATATAAGGAAGCCCCGAATACTGTCTTTTTTTCATAACTCTTAGAAGGCGTCTCTTTTTATAGGCTACCCGAACTTTCTCAAAAAAGTAAGTACAACTAGTCATGTACTGCTTATAGATATTAAGTCCGTTTAAATCTACTGAGTTAAACTGATTAATCGCTCCCATCATGGAAGGAATGTTGTGACCTCTGTAATTCTCTTTTTTAGCAAAATAAGCAGTTCGATACTGAACTTTAAAACCTCTTTTTGACAGATTGCGCTCTATGGTTTTTAGATTTTCTTGCTCTCCAGGAGAAAGTCTAAGAATCGTAAAGGTTTTATCTTCTTTCGATGCTTCTGCTGACTCATAAGGCTTGAACATTCCAGAAACTACTTCTTGTGGGAAAGAAGAGAAATCTTTTTTTATTTGGTCGGTAATTGTAATTTTTTCTTTATATTTTCCTCTATCTAAAATCTTTTCCACTTCTTGACCAAATTCTTTTTGCCATTCATTTCCTATTGGCTCTACTAAAAGCTGATACCATATATGTTCCCCAGGGCCTAGATCCCCTAAAACTTCCATAAAAGAAGCGATTGGATCTACCATGGTTCCAGTTATTGAATCTTCAAAGTCCGAATAAGTTTTAATAGGGAAGGCGTCGTTCTTTGCTAATGTCCAGATAGTTCCCCAAAGATCCCATTCTTTACTAGGAGCATCTTCCGGAAGAAGGTCGGCATAGTCTTCTTTAGACACTTCTATTTCGGCTTCTGGATATTGAGCATAAATATGGGACTTAAAAAAGTCAACCCTTTCTTCTAAAACCCAAATACCGAAGTAAACTTTTCCTTCTGCTCCTACTATTTCTAAAGAAAAATAGTCCTGTACAATTCCTTGGGTCCAAGTCTCCATAAAGTTACGCGGCGACCCACAAACCGTCCAAAGCCCGTGAAGAACATTTTCCATTAACAAGGGGCTTTTTTCTAGTTCTCGAGGAACTTTTATTTTTAGGACGGCATATTTATCCCTTATAAAATGATCGGCTTTAATACTGTAAGTCCAAAAACTTTTTAATAAAGGGTGAGTAAAAAAAGGAACTATCACCCACCACCAAAGAGAGGTAACTTCTAGGAGATTCTTGGAATAAAAAGACAGATATCCCATTAATTAAGCTTCTTGTTCCTTTAATGCTATTTCTAAATTCTTAACTAGTTCTTGCGCTACTTTAGGGTTTTCTTTTAAGAAGTTTTTAGCCCCTTCCATTCCTTGACCTAATCTTTCTCCTCCAAAAACATACCAGGAGCCGTTTTTTTCTATAACATTGTTAGTTAGAGACATATTTACTAAATCTCCAGTCCAAGAGATACCTTCATTGTACATAATGTCGAATTCCGCAGTTTGAAAAGGAGGCGCTACTTTGTTTTTAACTACTTTAGCTTTAACTCGATTACCGATCACTTTCTCTCCCTGCTTTATTTGAGCGGCTCTTCTTACTTCTATTCTAACGGAGGCATAAAATTTAAGAGCTTTCCCTCCGGGAGTAGTCTCTGGATTGCCAAAGAAAACGCCAATCTTCATTCGTACCTGATTAATAAAAAGGATAGTGGTATTCTTTTTGGCAGAAACGCCGGCCAACTTTCTTAGCGCTTGAGACATTAGTCTGGCCTGCAACCCCATGTGAGAATCTCCCATAGCACCTTCAATCTCTGCCTTGGGGGTCAGAGCGGCTACGGAGTCTACTACAATGAGGTCTACGCCACCAGAAAGCACAAGAGTTTCCACGATTTCTAGGGCCTGCTCTCCGTTGTCTGGCTGGGAGATTAACAGTTCATTAATATCAACTCCTATTTTTTTAGCATAGTCAGGATCAAGTGCGTGCTCAGCATCTATAAAGGCCGCCGTTCCCTTGCTCTTTTGGCAACTAGCAACAATATGCAAAGCTAATGTTGTTTTTCCTGAAGATTCTGGACCAAAAACTTCTATAATCCTCCCTCGAGGGACTCCGCCAATTCCTAGAGCATAGTTCAAAGACAATGACCCAGTAGAAATGGCATCGATGTCTATCTTCTTGGCTTCTCCAAGCTTCATAATAGAACCTTCTCCATATCTTTCCTTAATTTTTTGAACAGCTGAATCAACCGCTTTCTCCTTGGAATCACTTTTAATAGTGTCTCTTTTTCCAACAACTCCTTTTGTTTTTTTCTTCACCGCTTGAATTTTTGAGGGAATTGCCATAATCAAAATTAATTCTTATTCGGCTTATTGTATCACAGAAAATTAAAATAATCCTAAAAAAAAATTAAGGAAAAAATATTCTTTCAACCTCTTTTTCTTCTTCTCCAAAAATTTCTAAGTTGCCTTCATTTTCCATGAAATAAACTCCGTTACCTTTGCTCACTTTTATTCTTGTCTCTTCTTTTATTTCCAATTCTTTCTCTCCATAAGCTTCTAGGGTTCCCGAAAAATTTTGTGCCGAACTCTCTACGCTCCAAAGAACTGCTTGACTTTCGGCTTTTATCTTAACTTTTTTTATTAAGGAAACCGACGGCTCATTTTCAGAAAAAGACTTATAATTTACCGAGATCTGCTTCTTACTCTCTTTGCCGAACTTATTAGTAGCTTTAAGTTCAATTTGGTTAATACCTTCCATTAAAACAATAGTGGCTTGAAATTCTCCCATATCTTTTACTTCAACCTCTTGATTGTTAATTTTAAGCGTGGCATTTTTTTCTGTCTTCCCTTTTACTAAAATTTCTTTCCCAGCAACCGTTGAATTGTCCGTTGGTTCCCAGACTTCTAATTTAGGGGCCTGAGAAAAACTCCCAGATATTTTCACAAAATAACCAACAATAAAAATAAAGAATACCAGGAAAGCTCCTTTAAAAAAAAGCTCTGGAGTAATCACCCAATTGAAGCAACCCATTTTTAAATTACTTTTTCTTTTTTCCTCTAATGTTCCTTCTGTCCGTTCCTTTCGTAATGCTTCCTTGGCAAAAAGTCGAATAATTTGCTTTTCTTTTAGGCCTAGAAGTCGAGCATAGTTCCTTAAAAATCCTTTAACATAAACATTGGGAGGAAGTTTTTTAAAATTACCATTTTCTAGTTCTTCTAAATATTCTCTTTTAACGCGTAATATCTTGGCTGTTTTTTCCAAACTTAACCCTGACTTTTTTCTTTCTTCTTGGAGAATATTTCCTAAATCGGCCATCTTCTAAAGATTAAAACTCCCAGTGATCTCTTTTGGATTGATCCGTCTCATTGTCTTCATACTCTGTTGTTTTTTCGGGAGAAGCTAAAATTTCTCTTGGCTTGGCACCATTGTATGGACCAATAATCCCTCCTTCTTCTAGCATTTCTATTAGTCTTGCTGCTCTGGCATAACCCACCCTGAGCTTGCGCTGTAAAAGAGTAGCAGATGCTTTCTTGCTTTCTATTACCGCGGCCTTGGCCGCTAGAAAAAGGTCATCACTATATTCGCCTCCCTGACCATCTTCTTTATTCTCGGTGGAACTGTCAAAAATTCCACGACCACCCAAACCAGGAACTGTTCTTGCTTTAATGACTTCTTCGTCATATTCCGTTGGTGCCTGTTTTTTAAGAAAGTTAACCAATCCTTTTACCTCTCCTTCTTGGATATAAGCTCCTTGAAGCCGTTTGGGTCGGCTTGAATCCCTAGAAAGATAAAGCATATCTCCTTTTCCTAAAAGCTTTTCGGCTCCAGCCATATCTAAAATAGTTCGAGAATCAATCTGTGAAGGTACCTGAAAAGCTATTCTGGAAGGAATATTAGCTTTAATTAAACCAGTAATAATTTCCACACTCGGTCTCTGAGTAGATAAAATTAAGTGAATGCCTACCGCGCGTGCTTTTTGAGCGATTCTCACGATCAGCGTCTCTACTTCTTTACCAAAGCTCACCATAATGTCTGCTAGTTCATCGATAATAATCACAATATAGGGAAGATTTTCTGGATCTTCTATTGGTAAAGTTTCAGCAGTAGCAATCTCCTCGTTTTTAACTGGCAGTTTAATTCCTTCTTCTCTTAGTGCTTCGTGATAGGCTTCTAGATTGCGGACTTTAAACTCCTGAAGAATTTGATACCGTCTTTCCATTTCCGCCACTGCCCATTTTAGTGAATTCACCACCTTGTCTATTTCCACAATCACTGGCGTTAGAAGATGAGGAATTTCATTATAAACAGAAAGTTCCACTCTTTTAGGATCAATTAGAATAAATTTTAGATCTTCTGGAGAATGCTTAAAAAGCAAGCTACTAATAATATTAGCTATGGCAATGCTTTTCCCAGCCCCAGTGGCACCCGCTAACATTAGATGAGGCATTTCTGTTAGATCGGCACAAATATAGTTGCCAGCGGCATCTTCTCCTAGAGCAATTGTTAACCCTTGATTCTGAGTAAAGACGGAACTCTCTATAATATTTCTGATCCTTACTATGGCAAACTTTTCGTTAGGAATTTCCAGGCCAACAAGCGATTTCCCAGGAATTGGTGCTTCTATTCTTAATGGATGAGCTGCTAATGCCATGGCCAAATCGTTTTGAAGAGCTACTATTTTGGATAAGCGAACTCCCTCGGCTGGTAGGATTGCATATTGACTAACGGTTGGACCAATATTAACACTGACCACTTGCGCTTCTATACCAAAATTTTTAAGAGCTTTTTCTATGGTTTCTGATTTCTTTTTAACATCTCCTGCTTGAGGCTTTCCAGAGATTTTTTCCAATAAAGATGTTGGAGGGGTTTTCCAATTTAAATTTGATCGAATTGGATTTAACAGAAGAATATTTTTATCTCCTGCTGTAGTTTGCAATTTATTAGAAGCATTGTTTTCTAAAGGATCTTCTTTGGGTTTAATAAAGGAATCTTTAATTTTAGAAAATAATTCTAGTTTTTCTTCGGTCATTTTAGCCCTACCAATTCCTTGTTCCGAAGAAGCTTCTGGCTCGGGAACTTCTTCTTTTGATTCGGCAATTTCTTCCTTGCTCTTTAAAAACTTGGCAAAATAGGAATTAAAAGCAATCAAAAGCCCAATAATAATCATCAGAAAGAAAAGCGCACTACCAGCGTAAATTCCTAACGCCTTTAGTGCTAGGTAGGTTAAAAGAAACCCAAGATATCCTCCACCGTGGCCATCTCGGGCCATTTCTTGCATCTCTTCTGGCCGGTAAAAAATATGCATTGCGCCCAAAGCGCCCAGACCAAAAAGAATAACTCCTAAAAAAAGTAGCAAGTAATTTTTACTTTTTAGTCGCTTAAAATACATGATAGAAAAAACCCCAGCCACTAAAGGCAAAACAAATCGTCCATATCCCAAAAGACGAGAAAATATCTCTTCTAGAAATCGGCCAGCACCGCCTGCCAAACCAAAGAAAGATAAAAGAAAAGTAATTGCTAAAAAAAGAAAAACAAAAGACCAAATTGTTTTTTTAACATTGGTATCTAATTCCTTAAAAAGGAAAAATAAAGATTCCTTGGGTTCCTTTTTATCTTTTTGTTTTTTAGTCATTGAACAGATTATTTGTTTCTGGGTCATTATACAATAAATCTGGGCTATGTTCTATTCTTGCGCTTAGCCCAAAAATGTGTTATGATGGTGTTCAGTTAAATAGATTCGCTTTCCCTTGGGGAGGGCGAGTTTTTGTTTTATTTAAGACTTATGTGTAGTCGCATATTCCTACTTATTTAAAAAAATAAAAGATGCCCCAAAAAGGAAAAATTAGTCCAGCAAAACTAATAGAACTACTCCAAGAAAACCCAGAAAAGATAGATTTAATAGATGTTAGAAAAGGCTATGAGTTCAGATCTTTGCAACTGGTTAAGTCACATCGCATTTCCAGCTCTCAAATTACAAATTACCTTATGAACGCAAACCCAAAAAAGATAGCTATATTGGTGTCTAGAGACGGGGAGAAAAGCGAACGAATCATTGAATCTCTTGGGGAACCAAAGTCTCATATCTTTAATTTAGAAGGTGGTTTAGACGGCGTATTAGAGCACCCATTAGGCATTCTCACGGTAAAAAAACCAGCTTATGTTTAAGCCAAAAAGCAAGTTGTTAATCACAACTATTAGGTGCGTTTTTTTAGTGACTTTTACTGATTGATTAAGGTGCAAACATTCTCCGCCCAAAGTCCCCGCTTTTCTTGCTTCGCTTCTTTTTCTGCTATCCCAAAACGCTCTTTAAATTCTTCATCTGGCGGATAATTAGAAGCATAGGCAAAGCCTTCTTCTACTAAAACAGCATTCACCAAAAGATCATCGTTAGTGTAAACATAGCGAAGCAAGCGACCATATTTGTCTTTATCGGAAATATCTTTTTCTAACCGTACTTCTTTTTGATCCACTAACTCTTTGTTCTTTTTTGACGCTTCTTTGCCAAAACATTCTACTGGCTTTGATGGATGGACTGTTTCTGGGGTGTTGATGCCAATATAACGAACCGTCTCACCAGTTTCTAGCTTTATGGTGTCTCCATCGACCACAGAAGCAACTCGACTAATGCAAATCACTTTATTGGAACAGCCAGAAGTCGGCTGTTCTTTTGAAAAAGAGAAACCAAAGAATCTTTCTAAAATAAAAACTGCCAGACTCACAACCAAGAGGAAAATGATTTTTTTTTCTTTTTTGGAAAGCTTAGGGAAAGTCATAGGTGCTCAGTATAAGTCTCTTCCAAAAAGATATGGATATGAGTATTAACGATCATAGGAACTTGTGTCTAATCAATGGGGTGACAGATGGGACTTGAACCCACGACGACCGGGACCACAACCCGGGGCTCTACCAACTGAGCTACTGTCACCATTCCAACAGGAAAGATAGCAAAACCGATCAAGTTATTCAAGTCAGAGAGAAAATTTATTGTTTCAACTCTAGTTTTAAACTGTTGTCTAAGATATTTTCACGAACAACTTCTCCGTTTTGAGTTTTAATTTTGATTTTTAACGGAATGCTTTCTACTCCAGACTGCTTTTGCACCAACAAATGATAGCTTTCTTTAATCTCTTTAGGTAGTTCGTATTTGATTTCTGCTAGAGTTTCTTGTCCCATGATGGCATGGAAAATAAAGCCAAAGGAAGTGTGATTTAATTCTTCTTGAATATTGGGATAGCTCACCATTTTTCGCTCTAAGAGCTTAGACCCCTTTGGAGCATAGATGCGAAGATAGGAGTGATAATCACTGGTTCGCCAATCACCTATTTGGGCTGTATGGGTATATTTTAAGCGCAAATAAGCCGTTGGAACTTCTCCGGTTAAGTCCACCTCATATTCCATTTCTCTTTTAATAAAGTAATTTGACTTGAGTGCCCCTAGGTTAGCGTCCACTATCATTAAGTAATCGCCAGACCAGCCCTGATCGACCTCGCCAGACCAGCCAGCTAGAGCTACTGCTGCTTGTAATTCAGCGTCCTCAAAATGAAGCATAATGTCCTTATTTTTCAGTTCACGCTGCCCCATCTCTGTTACCTTAGCAAACATTGTTGGCTGTTTTAATTTATCTAAAATCAATTGGGCCATTTTTTTTAAAATCAGTTTTCTGTTTTCTACTGCAATCCCTTGATTAGAAAATCCTTTTTCTACTTGTTCTTCTAGCTTAAGAACCGCATTATCCTTGGTATATTCTCCTGGATAACCAGGAATAGTTAAGGGGCCGGTAATTTCTATGACATGATTTAGGACACTAGCATTAATCGCAATTACTCCAGAAAAGCCATCTTTTCCTCCAGCTAATCGATAAAAATAGCGTGCTTTTTCTGCATTAGCAGGAAAGTCAGGAGAGAAATTAGAGTCTCTAAATTTCCAACGCTTAATACTCATCATCTTTTCAAAAGGGTATGGGGCGTTAATGTCTGCTGTTATTCTTTGATCTAGAAGATTGGCATCTTCTACGAAACTAGAAGTCACTTCTCCATTCTTAAAAGTAAGCACTGCATACTGTCCTAAGAAACCGCCACCAGGACGGAGTTCTAAGTTGTTTTGAAGCATTAAAAAATATCGTCTTTCTACTCCATCTTTTTTAGTAATTTCTGTTACTATTTTATTTAGGGCTTCTAATTCTTTCTTGGTGTCACTTTCAATTGGTAGCAGTTGAGCGATTTTGTCTACCGCAAAAATAGATTGAGCAATAACCCCAGATTTTCCAGCTTTTTTAATATAAACTCCAAAAAAAATAAGAATCCCTAGAAGGATTGCTCCGGAAAAGAGAATGATTTTCTTTTTTTTAGTCATTAAATAGAATTAAAAAACAATCTTCCGTGGTAATAAATTCGGAGAAGATTGTTGAAACTGATTCGGATTGATTATGCCATAAAAAAACCAATTGGGAAAAGATGGCTTTTAATAGTAGAATGACCTAATAAATTTGATTTTAAGTTATGCAAAAATACAAACCCGTTGTTTTGGTAATCTTGGATGGCTGGGGGCATACTGAAGAAAAAGGAGGAAACCCTCTTTTAAGCACCGATCTTCCTACTATTAAAAAATTAGACGAAAACTATCCTAATTTATTACTCCAAGCTTCTGGTCTTTCCGTTGGGTTACCATGGATGCAAATGGGAAATTCGGAAGTTGGGCATCAAGTGTTAGGAACTGGTCAGGTTATTTTCCACAACTTACCCCTAATTAATAGTGCTATCGCTAATGGCTCTTTTTCCAAAAATCCAGTCCTAAAACAAGCATTCGAAACGGTTAAGAAAAATAATTCCCGTTTGCATTTAATGGGACTGGTAAGCGACGGCCAGGTCCATTCCCATATTGACCACCTTTTGGTTTTTTTAGAGGCTTCTGCTCAAGAAGGTTTAATTGAAAAAACATTTGTCCATGCAATTACTGATGGCCGGGATACCGCTCCTAGGGTTGCTATAGATTTTTTAAAACAAATCACGGAATTTCCGGGTGGCAAGTTAGCCACTATTACTGGTCGCTACTACACCATGGATCGCAACGAAAATTGGGATCGAGTAGAAAAAGGCTTTTTGGCGATGACAAAAGGAGAAGGAATTAAAACGACTGATCCCTTCTCTGCCATAGAAGAGCAATATCAAAAAGGATTAAGCGATGAATATATTGAGCCGATTATTGTGACCGAGGAAGACGGCGAACCAGTAGGCTCTATTAAAGATGGCGATGTAGTTATCTTTTTTAATTTTCGTAAAGATCGAGCACGGCAAATTGCTAGCGCTTTTTCTTTGTCTGATTTTTCATTCTTTAAAGATTCTATGCGACCACAGATTGATTTTTATTCTATGGTGAAATATGACGAAAAATTAACGAAAAACATCCTTTTTACTTCAACAACAACCGAGCACCGTTTAAGCCAATTGATTTCTGAAAGCGGAAAAAAACAACTTAAGCTGGCAGAAACTGAAAAGTACGCCCATGTTACTTATTTTTTTAACGGTGGCGAAGAAAAGCCATTTCCCAACGAAGATCAAGCTTTAATTCCTTCTAAGAATGCTGTTTCTTATGCTGATGTTCCGGAGATGAGTTCTTGGGAAATAACCGCAAAACTAGAAGAATCGCTGGAGCAAGAAAAATACGATTTTATTTTAGTTAATTACGCTAGCCCAGATATGGTAGGGCATACTGGTGATTTTGTTGCTGCAGAAAAAGCCGTTAAAATAGTTGACCAGTGCCTTGCTTCCTTGATTCCCAATGTCTTAAGGCATCACGGTTGTTTAATTATTACCGCTGACCACGGTAATGTAGAAAAAATGATTGATTTTAAAACTGGAGAAGTAGATACTCAGCATTCCAACAACCCCGTCCCTTGCTGGATTGTTACCCCCGATAACCATTTGCCCATTGGTTCTCCCCTAAACAAGTTTGAAGAAACTGTGGGAATTCTGGCTGATGTAATGCCCACTGTCCTAGATTTCTTAGAAATTCCAAAACCAAAAGATTTAATTGGCAAAAATCTTTTGGAAATCTTAAAGATTGAAAATCGCCTAGCCAAGAAGAAGGAATAAAAAAGACGGCCAAGAGGCAGGAATAAAAAAGACGGCCAAGAGGCAGGAATTTCACTGCTCACTCACCTCCGCTTCGCTGCGGTTCGCTCCGCTTCGGAACCCATCGGTTCCGATTCCTCCGCCACGGGAAACCTCCCGGTTTCCCGACCCCATCCCCGTTCAAGTCAATCACCAAAACGCTACTAAATAAAAAAGACGGCTTAGCCGTCTTTTTTATTTAGTAGCGTTCCCGGCAGGACTTGAACCTGCGACCTCAACCTCCGCAAGGTTGCGCTCTATCCATCTAAGCTACGGGAACAGATTAGAACTTTAACTTTTTTTCTAAGATACTGGCAAGACTCTCGGCTTGTTTTTTTTCAGGAAGAAAGTTTTTTAAAATTTTTCTGGCTTCTTCTGGAAATTCTCTGCCTATGGGAATCTCTAAGCTAGGTAACAATTTATTTTTCCTTAAAAAACTAATATGAGAATGATCCGTGCCATCATAAAAAATCCAAAAACTTTTTAATTCTCGATATTCATAAAGAACTTCGGAAACTTTTAAGCCTTTTTCCAAAAGAACTATTTCTATTTCTTCTGGGGCTCTTTTGGAATAAAGATAAAAAACAGAAGCAAAGAGCAAAAAAGTAATTACCGTTAGAACATTTTTGGTAAAAATCCCTAAGATAACACCAGTTAAGAAAATCGCTCCCATTTTCCAATACCATGATTTGTCTTTTTCGTGATATTCATATTCCTTGGCGCGCCAAGAAAAAAGAATGTTGGCCAGATTTTCTTTAGAATCGGGATTTCTTTCACTTAAAAAAGAATCTGCTGTTGCTGGTAAAAAATTTTTGATCGATGTCTTAAGAGGAGAGCGCAGATCGATCGTTTTATTTCTATTTTTATTTTGGATGTCCATTTTGGCTTGTTTTTTCTTACCACTAAATATACATTAACCTCAAAGGCTTGTAAAAAACAAGCGTATTTGGCTTGTAGAAAACAAGCGTATTTGGCTTGTAGAAAACAAGCGTATTT